>JAZKEV010000356.1:0-9913 GCA_040386765.1 Verrucomicrobiota bacterium
AAGCGAGGGGACGTTGGTATGAGGTGGCGGTCGGGACGACCGTTCCTACTGAAGTAGGAACGGGTTAAACCCACCCTACTTACTTTGGCTCCGTTGTGAGGAAGAGGAGGAGCTCGATGGCCTCCTTGGGCGGGAGGGCTTCGAGCAGGCCCGCAGGCATGAGGGACTGCGTCGTGACTTCGCGGGCTTTGATCTCGGCCTTGGGGACGTTGACCGTCTCGGTCATCGTGCGGACGAGGAGCGCCGTGTCGGACTCCTTCTCGATCATGCCGGAGATGACGGAGCCGTCTTTCTTCGTCACGAGATTGAGCTGAAAATCGGTGCCGACGACGGCATTGGGATCGATGATGTTCTCGAGGAAGTAGGCGAGGCCGTTGCGCCAGGTGCCATTGAGGTTGGGGCCGAGCTTGCCGACGGAGGAGCCGGTATCCATCGCGTGGCAGGAGGAGCAGAGGCGCTCGAAGACAGCGCGGCCGGCCTTGGCGTCGTAGGACCACACTGGAGCATCGCGATAGAGATCGCCGATGCGGGCGATGGTCGCCTTGGCATCGGTGGAGGATTCGGCGGTGCGGCCCCACACGCGATCGAGGACGCTCGTCACTTCGGGACTGCGCAGGTTGCGAAGCTGGCGGGCGTGGAGGGCGGTGAGTTGTTTCTTTTCGAAGGTGCCCGCCTCGACGGCGCGGAGCAGCGGGAGCGCGAGGGCGGGCTTGCTCGTGAGCGCCGCGAGAGCGGCGGTGCGGTCGACGGGATTGAAGGAGGCGAAGTTCTTGATCAGGCCGGAGGCAACCGCGGCGGAATCGCCGGCATTGGCGAGGAGCGGAATGACAGCGGAGCGGAGCGTGGTATCGTCGAGCAGCCTGACGAGCAGCGCAGTGGACTCGGTGTCGCCTGCGCGACGGAGAAGATCGATGGCGCGCTTGCGCTCGGGCAGCGGGGTGGCGGTATCGGCGAGGCGGGCGCGGATGGGTGCGAGCACGGCCTTATCGCCGAAGAGGGCGGAGAGCTGCTCCCACGCGCCTTTGGCGGCGCCGGTGGCCGACGAGAAGCGCGCGGAGACTTGGGCCCAGTCGGCAGGCATCTTGAGACCGGCTTCGCTTTCGAGAGAGAAAGCGAGGACGCGCAGGGTACGGGCGGCGGCTGCATCGGGCATCGCATCCGCTGAGGTCCCGGCTCTGCCGAGCCGGCCTACGATGGCGTCGCGACCGGCGGGCGTGCGGGCGGCGAACCAGAGGATGGAATCGGTCAGCGTAGGGAGGGGCGTGCGCGCGGCGAGGTCGAGGGCGCGGGGAAGGTCGGCGGCGACGGCGGGGGCGAGGGCGAACCAAACCATCTTCGGTAGATAACGATCGGTGGCGTCTTCGGCATGCTGCGCGAGCGCGGCGGCGACCGGCCAGCGGTCGGCAAGTGGCAGGGCGGGGACCGCGGAAGCGACGGCAAGACGCACGAGGGTTGACGTGTCCTTCTGCGCCACCGTCGCGAGCGTGCCGGCGGAAATCACGGGCGCGCCGATCTTTTCGGTACCCAGCTGGATGGCCCAGCCGCGTACAACCTCGGAAGAATGCGCAAGCGCGGACTGAATGCGCGGGGCATCGAGATTGCCGGTCACATGCAGGGTCCAGAGGGCGCGAAGCTGAGAGGGGACATCGACTTTCGTATCCGAAGATTGGTTACGCAGGGCGGTCAATGCGCCCGCGTCAATCGGACGTGTGGTCGCGCGCTCCTGCAGGACCTTGCGGGCCATCCGCACGTACCATTCGCTCTTGTGCGTGTGGAGGGCGGCGAGCTCGGCGTCGGACATCTTGGCGAGGTCGACCTTCACCGGCTTGTAGGTGGCGGCCCAAGAGACGCGGTAGAGGCGGCCGTTGGTGCGATCCCAGATCTCGGTGCGGGGATTGTGGCAGTGCTGAGTGTCGCTCCAGTCGATGGTGTAGACGGCGCCGTCGGGGCCGTATTGGAGATCGACGGGGAGGTAGGTCGCATCGGGCACGAAGCTCATATCGTAACCGGCGTGGAAGGTCTCGTAGGCGGAGCCGGTGCGGACGTTCACCTGATGGTTGATCTGGTGGCCGTGGAGATTGTGCGTGAAGAGATGATCGCGGTACGTGTCGGGCCAGTTGTCGCCGAGATAGATCATCGTGCCGACGTGCGAGTGGCCGCCGTAGACGGCAGTGGTGCCGGGCTTGCCGGCGCCGCCCTCGCCGCTGTCGTAGCGCGCGGAGGCGAGGAGGAAGTTTTTCAGGCCGGGCGCGAAGTCGGGCGCACGATTGGAGACGAAGGGGGCGTAGTCGTTGTTAACCTGGTTCCAGTAGTGGCCGTTGCGCAGGACGTAAGTCGTCCCGCCGCCGCCATGGAAGCTGCGGCAATGCGTCATGAAGAGGTGGCCGACGCTGTTGAAATCGAGGCCCCACTGGTTGCTGGCGCCATGGGCGAAGAGCTCGAACTCGTGCCGGACGGGATGGTAACGCCACACGCCCGCGCGGATTTTCACGCGTTGCGCATCGGGTGCGCCGGGCTTGCCGACGAGCGAGTGGGTGAAGACGCCCTGGCAGCCGTAGAGCCAGCCATCGGGGCCCCACGTGAAGCTATTGAGCGTCTCGTGCGTATCCTGGTAGCCCCAGCCATCGAGGAGGATCTGCGGCGTGCCGTCGGGCACATCGTCGCGATTCTTGTCGGGGATGAAGAGCAGGTGCGGGGCCGCGCCGACCCACACGCCGCCGAAGCCGACTTCGAGGCCGGAGACGAGATTGAGATTCTCGACGAAGGTTTTCTTGGTCTCGAAGGTGCCGTCGCCATCCTTATCCTCGAGGATGAGGATGCGGTCCTTACCTTTGCCCTCGGGCTGCTTGTTGGGATAGCTGAAGGCCTCGACGACCCAGATGCGACCGCGATCGTCGAAGGCCATTGCGATGGGCTGGTGGAGGTCAGGCTCGGCGGCGAGGAGCTCGGCCTGGAAACCGTTTACGAGCTTCATGCCGGCGACGAGTTTCTGGCCGGCGGCATTGGCGACGGCGGTGGGCTTGGCGGGGTTGTCGCGGAGGTGCCAGAGGATGGGGCTAGACTGGAGGCGCGTCAGATCGTCGACACCCGGAGCGCGGCGGAGCGGCGGGTCACCGTTCTTGCGCGTGGTGCCGATATTGGCGACGTCGGGCGTGGCGGGCTTGGCCGCGGCAACCGCGGGCGGAAGAGCGGTTTTGCCGAGCTGGGCGAGCTGGATATTGCGGAACTGGACTTTGACCGGGCCCGGGCCGCTGTGGAGCTGCAGGCCGAAGACCCCGGAATAGTCGGCGGCGTTGGTCTCGTGATCGTCGAGGACGGAGACGCGCGTGCCATTGATCCACACTTCGATGTGCGGGCCACTGGCGAGGATGCGGTAGGTGTTCCATTCGCCGGCGGGCTTGGCGAGCTTCGCGTAGGCGGCGGGCTCGCCGAACTTCTCGGACCAGCGACGGCCATCGGGCGCGATGGCGACGCGGTCGCCCCGCTCGACAAGGAGCTTGCGGCCATGCTCATCGTAAATCCGACCGAGCCACGTGGCGCCCTGATCGAGATCGGCCTGATAGCCCTCGGCATGGCCATCGGGCAGTTTTTTTGAGCGAAACTGAAGCCCGGAATTGGCACTCGGATCGCCGCTCAGGCGAAACTCGAGGGTCAGATCGAAGTCGTGCACCTCGCCGCCGGTCCAGTAGAGGAACTCGTTTTTGGCGAGTTTGGTGTCGGCCTTGATCTCGCCGGTGATCGCGCCGTCCTCAACGCGCCAGTGCTGCAGGTTGCCCTCCCAGCCGGAGAGGGTGCGGCCATCGAAGAGCGCCTGTGGAGCAGGGGAGGCGGCGGTGGCGCCGCGTAGTGGGAACGTAGAGGCGAGGGCGAGAGCGGCAAGAAAGGCGGGCAGGGCAATGCGGAGGGGGGAGGCGGGGGCACGCATGGGAGGGCAGAGTAACAGGCTTGGAGGGAAACGGCCCATGAGAATTGGCGCAATAAACATGAGAGATTTTCCCGCGGGGCATGAAGGCAGGGGACGGCGTGACGCGGGATGGGCAGCACGGGAGCTTGCGGTTTGTAGTGCCGCCTTCAGGTGGAATCCGAAAAACCTTCCGCCTGAAGGCGGAACTACGAACACAGAAAGATTAGCCGCAAAGAGACGCAGAAGGCGCAAAAAAGAAAGAGCGAGGGGGGCGGTTGTAGGCGCGGCTACAATCGCATGGTGGCCGCCCGCTTTCGGGCGCTTTGTCCGTGCGCGGACATGCTTTCGCTAGCGGATCTCCTGATCCCGCCGCTCACGCGGCGGGCCACATTCGATCCGTCGCGGCGTAAAGCCTCTCCTGCAACAAGGCGTTTTTATAGGCATAAAAAGGGCGGGGTTGGTGACGCGCCCTGCCCTTTGTGCTGCGATAAAATCCCGCTTACTCTCCCTGCGCCTTCTTCTGTTTGCCGGCAGGGGGCGTGTACTCGGGGCGGGCGGGGTCGTATTTGGGGTTGGGCGTCGGCATCTGGGCGCCGACTTCCTTGCGCCAGGCGTGGAGGCGGTCGCGGAGCTCCGTGGTCTTTTTCGGATTCGAGGTGGCGAGGTCCCTGGCCTCGCCGATGTCTTCGCGGATGTTGTAGAGCTCGACGTGCATGTCGTTGAAGAACTCGACGAGCTTGAAGTCGCCCGAGCGAATCGCGCCGTAGGGCGTGGCGCCGCCGAGCTGGTAGTGCTGGTGGTGCGGGTAGTGCCAGAACATGGTCTCGCGGGCGGGCTTGGCGTTGCCGCGGAGGACTGAGGCGAAGTTGACACCATCGATGCCGGTGCGGGCGCTGCTCGCGGGGAGGCCCGCCATCTCGATGACGGTGGGAAAAAGATCCATCGTGATCGTGGGGGCGTCGGTCACGCTGCCGGCCTTGGTGACGCCGGGCCAGTAGACGATGAGGGGCACGCGCACGCCGCCTTCGTAAGCGGATGCCTTGCCGACGCGGAGGGGCTTGTTGGACGTGGTGGGAACGCGGCCGCCGTTGTCGGAGGTGAAGACGATGATCGTGCGCTCGGTGAGCTTGAGTTCGGCGAGCTTCTCGCGGATGGCGCCGATGGTGAGGTCCATGCCCTCGGTGAGCGCGGCGTAAGCGGCGTTCTTGTGGGTGAGGTTATCGGCGCCCTTCGCCTTGATCTTCTTCTCGTATTTCTCGACGAGATCGGGGCGGCCCTGGATGGGCGTGTGCACGGCGAAGTGCGGCAGGTACAGGAAGAACGGCTTGTCCTTCACGCTCTCGATCCACTTCACGGCTTCTTCGCCGATGCGGTCGGTGAGGTGCTCGCCGTCTTTACCCTCGGGCGTGAGCGTGGAGATCTTCCATGGGGCGATAAAGCTCGGGGGGGCGGGCTTGTCGGTGCCCGCGATATTGACGTCGAAGCCCTGGGTGGTGGGCCAGTATTCCTGGAGGCCGAGGTGCCACTTGCCCACGCTCGCGGTGGTGTAGCCGGCGGTCTTGAAGACTTCGGCGAGGGTGGTCTCGGCGTGCGGGAGCTGCTTCTCCCAAGCGGGGACGAGGAGCTTGGGGTTGTCGGGCATCATGCCCGGGATCCAGTCGGTGATGTGGAGGCGGGCGGGATACTTGCCGGTCATGAGCGCAGCACGCGTGGGCGAGCAGACGGTGCACGCGGAGTAGTTCTGCGTGAACTTCATGCCGTCGCGGGCGAGTTGGTCGAGCGCAGGCGTCTCGTGGAGATCGCTGCCGAAGGCGCCGAGATCGGTCCAGCCGAGGTCGTCGGCGAGGATGACGATGACGTTGGGCTTTTGCGCGGGGGCGGCGGGCGCGAGGGTGGTGGTGACGGCGAAGACGAGAAGCGAGAAGAGGCGCATGAGACGGTAAACGATTAGAAGTCTTTTTTGACGCGAAGGATGAGGTCGCGGAGGCGGACGTTGCCGAAGCGGGAGTAGAAGAACGGGGTGGGGATGCGACCGGTGTCGAAGGGCGGGAGCGTGTTGAAGACATTGTTCACGCCGACCTGGAGCGACAACCCTTTCAGATACGCGCGCTCGTGCCTGGCGCCGAAGCTGTAGCTGAGGTTGGCGTTGTGGTAGATCTGAGAGGCGACGGTGGTGCCGCCCTGTGCGCCCGTATAGAGGGGATCGAGGGTGGCGTTGGCATTGCCGAGGTAAACGGGGTCGCCGGCGGAGGAGCGCTGCTTGTAGCCGCTTTGATAAATGGCCGTCCACGAGGCGCGCCAGTGGCGGCCGCTCGACCAACTGAGCGTGGCGTTGCCTTTCGCACGGTTGACGCCGCCGGTATTGACGTAACCCACATGCTCAACGGCGGGAAAGCCGATGGCGGGCGGGAGCTTCAGGTGATCGATGATCGTGGCACGCGCGCGCGCGCCAAAGATTCCGATGGGCGTGGCCTTGCGATAATCGGCGGAGATATCCCAGCCGTCGGTCATGCCGTTGCCGACGTTGTAGTTGGCGAAGGTGAAGAGTTCGATGAGATTGGTCTGCGCGTTGCGTTGGACACTGCCGTCGGGAGCGCGGCTGCCCATGTTGGCGAGTTGCTGGACGTCGTTCACGTTGCGAATGAGGTCCATCTTCTCGATGCGCCAATACTCGATATTGAAGCGGAAGTCCTTGAGGAACCCGTCCGGCTCCCAGATGACGCCGTAGGCCCAGTTTTTGGAGGTCTCGGGCCCAAGGGCGGGATTGTTGCCGGCCACGCTGAGGGAGGTGTAGGACTGACCGACGACCGGATCGAAGAAAGAGGCCGTGGGTACGGCGGCGGCGAGGCCACCGGTATTTATGCGCTGCGTGAGCTGCGCGAAGGAGGGGGGCAAAAACGCCTCGGCGTACGAGGCGCGGAAGGTGATCTCGCGGAAAGGCTGATACTTGAGACCGTAGGTAGGCTTCGTGGCATCGAACTTGGCGATATCCTGCCGGCTCTCGGTGGCGCTGTGCGTCTCGCGCGGCGGGATGGCGTCCGGGAAAAGATTCACGCGGCCGTCGGGATTGGTATAGACATCGAAACGCTCCGAGCGGACGGCGACCTGAAACTCAAGGGCGCGGAGAAGTGGCTTTTCATTCAGGCCCGAGAAGACGGGCACGCTGAGCTCGGCGTGCCCGGAGTAGGTCGAGATGCGCTGGCCGATGAAGTATGAGTGCTGGTTGGTGGGATTTGCAGCGGCGGGCGGGACAGCGGGAAAGTTGCCGCCGACGTAGGCCTGCGGAAGACGCTCGGTGTAGACCTCGGAGCCGATGGTGAGCACAGGACGGCCGCCAGGGAGCTTGAAGAGCGGACCGGAGGCGCGGAGGTTGTAGTCGAGCATCGTGTCGTAGTTGTAGCCGGTCCATTCGCCATAATAGCGCTCCCAGCCAACAGGATTGGCGACCGTGTCGACGAAGGGATTGACCGTGCCATTCCATAGCAGCGGCGAATAGCCGCCGAAGGTCGTGTTGTTGGCAAAATTGGCCAGGCCGTAGTAGACCTTTTGCGACGATTTGGAATAGTTCACGTCGGCGGCGAGCCGCCATTCGTGGGGGAGCTTGAGGAGCGCGCCGACGACGCCGCCGGCGGATCGATTCGAGATGTCGTTGTGGGTCGCCTCGTCGACCGACATCGGAATGGAGACGAAGATATTTTCGCGGAAGGGATTGGTCGGGGCGTTGCCCGGGACGGCGAATTGATAAGCGCCGTTGCCGATGGGCACCCACTTGGCCTCCAAGGTCGTGCTGCGGTTGAAAGCAAAATCGGCGAAGAGGCTCAGCCGAGACGTGAGCTTGTGGTCGATGCGGGCCATCAGCGACTCCTTGCGCGGGACTTGCGTGAGCGTGCTTTCGTAGCCGCGCCAGACGCTGGGAGCGAAGTCGAGATTGTAGCGGCCGGCATTCGCGAGCAGGCCAGCATCACGGGTGGCGACCGGCGTGGAGGCGGAGGTGCCGTAGGGGATGGATGTGATGCGGGAGCCGAGTGTCTGGCCGGTGGACTTGAGGGTGAGGGTGAGCGTCTGCGCGTTGGCGAAGCCGTTTACCGCGGCGTTGTTGAGGACGATGTTGGGCGTGGCGCCGCTAGTGAAGGTGGCCGTGGTGGAGTAGAACGAGGCGGGGCGGTTGGCGACGGCGCGGTTGAAGTAGTCGACGAGGAACGGGCGGTCCTTCATGCGCAGCGGCTTGCCGTCGCTGTAGCTGCCGCTGATGGTGACATGGGTGTTCTTGCCGACGGGAAAGCCGTAGATGGCGTTGATGGTGCGAATCGGGGCGTCAGTATCGAAGGTGTTCTGGTACGAGGCGCTGACCTGGCCGCCCTGGTAATTGCGCTTGAGGATCACATTGACCACGCCGCCGACGGCGCTGCCACCGTAGATGGCGGAGGCGGAGCCGGGGAGAACCTCGACGCGCTCGATGGCGGCGAGGGGAATGCCGTTGATATCGGGTTGGAACGTGGCGCCGCGGTTGGCGGAATTGGCGGTGCGCTGGCCGTTGATCAGAATGAGCGTCTGCGCGGAGCCGAGGCCGCGAAGATTGATCGAGCTGGAGGCGCCAGTCTGGAGGCTGAGTGCACTGGGATCGACTTGGGCGTTGGTTTCGGCGACGGTGTTCTGCGTGAGGCTGTCGCGCAGGACGTCGTCGAGATCGGTCTTGCCGGAGTTTTCGATCTCATCGGCGCCGATGATGTAGTACGCCTGAATGTCGTTAATACCGCGGGGGATGTCCATGTTGGCATCCGTGAACGGCACGGGTTTTTTGTCGTAGATCTTGAACTCCTCCATGACGGAGACGTCGTCCTTCGGCGGCGCGGCCGGCACCGGCGTGCTCTGGCCGAGCGCGAGGGGAACGGCGGAAGAGATGCCGCCGCAAAGAATCAGCGCGGCGACACGGCGCGAGCGGGCGGGGTGGTGGGGAAGGCTGGAGTGCATGAGAAAACGCGCGACTGGACAGTGGGGTGATCTTGGGGGGACGAGGCGGACGCAAAAGACGCCGCGCCATCCGAGGGGTGAAAGAGAAAGCGACGCGGTTACTTTACGCCGATCCCGCGGTGCTGCCCATGAGAATTGGCGCAAGAATGATGAGAGAATTCACCGCCAACGAGGGTGATAGGGCGTGGGGGAGCTTCCCTTCGTAGGCCCGGATTTAGATCGAATGCGAAAAAAAGTTCTCCTCTGAAGCAGCGTAGCGCCGAGGTGCGACCGAAAGAGGCGAGGCGGAGGCAGGGAGGTGCGGGAGGCTTTGATTTTTAACCGCGCACGTCGAGAGGTCGACGGAGCGACGCGCCGGGTTGCGGCGGCCGGCTTGGAGCGGGAGGATGGGGAGCGGCGGCTTGGTTACAATTTGGCGTCCTGAGAACCCCGTCGCTCACGCGGCGGGCCACCCAACAGCGGCTGCGGATATGTGGCCGCCGCCGAATTTTCTTTTTTCTCCGGAAAGACTTCCGCAGCTTCGAGGCAGCATGAAAGCCAAACGTCAGACGAAACGCCCCGAGGACATCAATGCCGCACTCGCCCAGAAGAAGGGGCCAGTCTCGAAGTTTATCGCGCAGAACTATCATCACTTCAACGCGGCGTCGCTGCTCGACTCCGCGAAGGGCTATGAGACGCACCTCGCGGCGGGCGGCAAGATGCTGGTGACCCTCGCGGGCGCGATGTCGACGGCGGAGCTGGGCATCTCCCTCGCGGAGATGATCCGCCAGGACAAGGTCCACGCGATCGTCTGCACCGGGGCGAATCTCGAGGAGGATATCTTCAACCTCGTCGCCCACGATTACTACGAGCGCGTGCCGAACTACCGCACGCTGACGGACAAGGACGAGGTGGAGTTGCTCAACCGGCACATGAACCGCGTGACCGACACGTGCATCCCCGAGATGGAAGCGATGCGCCGGATCGAGAGCGTGGTGCTCGAAGAGTGGGTGAAGGCGGACAAGGCGGGCGAGCGCTACTTCCCGCACGAGTTCATGT
>JAZKEV010000357.1:0-5656 GCA_040386765.1 Verrucomicrobiota bacterium
CTCGGTGAAGAAGTAGTCGGGCGCGCCGTAGTGCGCCATCACGCGCATGAAGGCGAGATCGGTGACATCCTGCATCGGCGCGAGGGCCGTGAGCGGCTGGCCGGGCACATGGCCGGCCGGCAGCAGAGAGCGTGCGGCAACCGGACTCACTTCAAGTCTGCTCTTCGTCGCCGGACTCGTCGGCCTGCTGCTGGCGCACGCGCTCGAGTATTTCCGTCACATCCTCGACGCCTTCAAAGACGGCGCGGGCGGCGTAGATCGGGCGTTTCTGCTGGAGGGCGAGCACGATGGAGTCGCTCGGGCGGGCATCGAGCTCGACGATCTTTTTACCGAGTTCGTTTTCCATCCGGAGCAGCACGCGGGCGAAAATGGTGCCCTCGCGCTGGTCGTTGATGACGATGTGATCGAGCTGGGCGCCGAGACCGAGCAGGATGCTCCCGATGAGGTCGTGCGTGAGCGGGCGATCCTTTCGCACTCCGCTGAGCGTGATCTGGAGGGCGCTGCCCACCTTGTCGTCGACGTAGATGACGATCGTCTTCTCGTCATTGCCGAGGAAGACAGCGCAGGCGTTGGGAGTGGGCATCACTCCTTTGACCGTGACTGCGACGACGTCGTTTTGCATGAGCCAGACAGTGAAGCCATCCGGGACGACGTGCAAGCGGGGAGGGGCAAATGCATTTGGAGGGGGATGCGTAGCAGAAGTAGCGGCGACCGCACGTAGCGCGGAGCCCCAGCCTGCCGGGGTACACGCAGGGAGGACCGTTACGGGCAGTGATGTGCGCCAGTGAGAAGGCGCGACGTCGATTCGCTGTCGCTCGTCGCTACCTGGCGCTCCGGGTAATGGAAAACTACTCGAAGCCCAGGAGCTCGATGCCCCAGGCGCGGGCCTGCTTCAGGACGGCGGGCTTATCGAGGATGATCACTTTGCCGGTTTCGAGAGCGGCGGCCGCGAGGTGGGCTTCGCGCATGGTCTCAAGGGTGCGGAGGCCAAAGCACGGAACGTCGAAACGCCAGTCCTGGCGCGACTTGACCGTTTTTACAAAGAGAGCCTCGTCGGTTTTGAAACCGCCGGCACGGCGCAGCATTTCGTCGGTGCCCTCGAAGGCTTCGACGGCCAGCACGGTGCCTTTGCGAACGACGCAGCCTTGGCCGATATCGAGCCGCGCGCACTCTCGGGCGATGGTGACGCCGTGGTCGACGTAGTCCGCCTCGACCGGAAACTTGCGGCCGGTCATGCAGCCGGAGCTGGCGAGGTGCTCGTCGAGAAAGGCGCGGGCATCGAGCAGGACGATGCCGAGCGCCTCGATCTCGCGGGCGATGGCCCCGAAGATGGTCTCGGCATTGCGGCGCTTGAGCGAAAAGAGGATGCGGGTGGCTTTGAGGTCGGGATGCAGGCCCTTGAACAAGCGCCGGGGCGTGATCTGACCGGCCATGAGGGCGTAGCCGGACTTGAACTCGCGCAGCGCATCCAGCATGTGGCCGAGCTGGCCGACCTTGAGCATCACGTGCTCATCCCGGGAAAACGATGCGACGAGCTCGGGGGGGGTCTCCTCCTCAAACGCGACCAGTCGGAGCGGCACCCCGGCGGCGCGAACCGCGGCCGCAACCATCTTCGGATACAGCCCCTGGCCGGCGATCAGCGTGAGCGGACGGGTGCGATCGTAGTTGGCGGGAAGGAAAGCGGAAGGCAGGGCCACAGGGCGCAGAGTTGGGGAATGCCGACGAGGACTGAAGCCGGAAATGGAGGGGCGAGGGATGCGTAGACCGGGTACAAAAAAGGCGCCCCGTTTCGGGGGCGCCTTTTGGCGGTCAGGTTTGAGCGCCGTAATATTTCTTGTAGCTGCGGTAGTAGCGGTAGTTCGAGTAGTACTCGATGCGCCGCGGCGAGAGGCCGTTGAGGACGATGCCGAGGATCTCGTTCTTGCCGTTGCGGAGCGCGCGCATGTAGAGGCGGATGTGCTTCCGGTAGGCGCGATTGAAGCGGCAGACGTAGATGACTTCGTCGATGCGCTCCGCGATGAGGAGCGAGTCGGTGACGGCGCCGAGCGGAGGGGAATCGACGATCACGAGGTCGTACTCGCGCTTGAGGCGCTCGAGGAGGTGGCCGAAGAGCGGGTTCTCCAGCAGCTCGGTGGGGCTCTTGGAGCGGCCGCCGGAGCAGAGGAGCGAGAGGTTCTCGTTGATCTTGATGATGCCGAGCGCGGGATTGGTGGCGAGGTCGCCTTCCATCGCGCCGCCGCCTTCGAACCACGGGATCAGGCCGGCGCTGTTCTGCTGCTTGAAGTGGCGGTGCAGCATCGGACGGCGAAGATCGCAGTCGATGAGGAGCGTCTTCTTGCCGTGGCGGGCAAAGCTGCCAGCGACGTTGCACGAGATGAGCGTCTTGCCCTCGCCCGGGATCGTGCTGGTGATCAGGATGGACTTCGGGAAATCGAGTTTCGAGTGGATCTTGACCGAGCTGTAAACGCTGAGGAAGGCCTCGACCCCTGGCGCCTGCTTGCCGTCGAGGAGGAGCGTGTACTTCTCGTCGTCCTTCATCGACGCGAGATCGGGGATGATGCCGAGGAGATTGGCGCCGATGAAGGACTCCACGTCCCACGCGCTCTTCACGCGGTCGTCGATGAAGCTGAGGCCGACGGCGATGCCGAGGAAAACGAGCACGCCGATGCCGATGGAGGTGCGGATGATCTGGGGCTTGTCCGGCGCGAGGGGAGTGCCATCGATCACGGCGGCATCGAGCGGGTGAACCGGCACCTTCTCGATGTTCTTGATGGTCTTCGTCTCGCTCAGGCGGCGGAGGATGTCGTTGTAGCTGCTGCGCGCGGCGTCCGCCTGGTTTTTGAGCAGGTTGTACTCGATGCTCATGTTGCTGAGCTCCATCGAGGATTTTTCCTGCTTCGCCAGCTCTTCCTCGTAGGTGACGAGCAACTGGCGGGCTTCGGCGTGGCGGGTGCGAAGTTCAGCGATGGCGTTGGCGATTGCCTTGGCGAGGTCGGCCTGGACGAGGGCGATCTCGTTGCTCTTCTCGATCATCTTCGGATGTTTTTCGAAGTAGCGCTCGGAAAGGAGATTCATCTCCTGCTCGAGCTTGGAGAGCGAAGAGCGGAGGGGCGGGATCTGGGAGTAGCTGCCGATCTCGGAGATTTCGAAGAGGCTCTTGCCGCTGGCCTGGAAGCTCTCCACCTGCTTGATCTTCTCATCGAGCGTGAGGAGCTGAAGACGCTTGTCCTCCTTCAGGTTGCTGGCGCGGCGCAGCGCCTCGGTCACCATATCCTTGGTGCTATCGAGCGAGATGAGCTTTCGCTCCATCATGTACTTCTGGAGCGCTTGATCGCGCTCTTCGGAGTCTTTCTTCAAGCGGTCGGCCTGATCCTGGTGGTAGCGATGCTGATCACCCCCAGCGCGACCTGGAGCCAGAGCACCGCGTCTTCGTTGCGACCGCCCTGGGTGTTGAACAAGTGGGCCATGAAGGCCGCCGAGTATTTGTTCGCGACGATCATCGCGGCCTCGGGGTCCTCGTGGATGACGTGGATGCCGATGATGAAATTCGCCTTGGTGGACTGGGGCGTGACAAAGCCGAGGGATACCGGAATATTGGCCGGGTCAGTGCCCGGGGGCGCGCGCTTGAGCGCAGGGCGGCGGAGGACGTTCTTCTCCTCGGGCGTGAGCGAATCCATCACGCGGGTGCGCAGCTTCATCGAGCGGAGCTGCTCGATGTAGGTGTTCAGATCGACGTCGGACCTCACGGCGGTCTCGATGATGCCCTGGGTATTGAGGACGGTCTCGGGCTTCTCGAACTGCATGGTCGCCCGGGCCTGATAGATCGGGATGACCTGCATCTTCTTGTAGCCGTAACCCACGGCGACAAGAACGGCGAGCGGCAGCGCGATCCACAGACGTTCGCGCAGGATGATGTAGTAGTCGCGCAGCGTCCGGCGCTCGACGGCATCGTCGTCGCGGTCCGAACTTTGCGGCAGGGGAGGTTTCAGGTGCGCGTCGGCCATTGCGGTAGTCTTTAAATGATGCGTTCGGGGACGTAGACGACGTCGTCGGGCTGGAGCACGAACGAGGCGTCGGTGGAGGAGGCCGGCTTGATGCGGCCCTTCATGGCGCCCTCCACATCGAGGATGTAAACTTTGGGCGTGCCGTCGGGCATGGTGCGCGTGACGCTGACGGCGGTGCCTTTGGCGGTATCGGTGAAGCCGTTGGCTTTGAAGATGAGCTCCATGATCGTCATCTCGCTGTCGGGCGGTATTTCGAAGGTGGCCTGGGAGTTGACCTTGCCGCTGATGCTCACGCGGCGCGGGGCGAAGGTCTCGACCGTGACGGTGACGACGGGATTACGGATGTACCGGCCATCCCGATACGCGGCGGCGATCTGCTCCTGGGCCTCGGCGATGGTGAGCCCGACGAGCCGGATTTCCTGGATATAGAGGAGATTCACCGTGCCGGTGGCCTCGACGCGCTTCTGCGCGACGGAGTACTCGCGCTCGCCGTTGGCGAGCACTTCCACGCTGATGACGTCGCTGCGGGAGATGCGGTAGGGGACGTACTTCTTCTCGGCCTTGGGAGCGGGAGGAGGTTGCGCGGCGAAGAGAGAGGTGATCGCGCCCGCGGAGCAGAGGGCGGCGAGAACGAAACGGAAGAGAGAAGGAATCGCTTTCATCGGAGGTTACCAGCGCGTGGAGACGTGAAGACTATAGCCGTCGCGGGTGAAAACGGCGAACGACGAATTGGACCAGTTCTTGAACCAGGTATAGCTGACGGAAACTTTGAGGTGCTCGCTCATCGAGTAGTTGAGAGACGCCAGGAAGCTCACGTAGTTATCGTGGCGCTCGGCGCCAGTCGGGAGGCGCCCGGCCGCGCCGAGAAACCGGCTGTCGCCATAGCCCAGCGTGCTGGTGGCGGACCACTTCGAGCTATACGCGTACTGGAAATCGAGGGAGGCCGTGAGGGTATCGACAAACGTATCAGCCGCGGTCGTGGAGAAGTCCTTGCCGATGTTGGCCGTAACATTGGTCTTCTTGTTGAAGGCGTAGGTGGCCGAGCCGCCGGCCGTCCAGGATTCGAAGGACTCCGTGTCCACGCGGCCCCCCGGGATGCGGGTCTGGTAGCCGACACGGAGGTTGCCGTTGACGCCACGGATGATCTTGCCGCTGAGGCCAGCATTGAACGCGTGGTCGGTGTAGCTGGTCGATTTCGAGGTCGCCCCATGGCGGTAGCGGTAGCCGCCGAGGATATCCCGGTCGCTCGTGAGGATGTGAAAGAGGTCGATGCCGGCGGTGTAGCTTGCGAGGTCGGCGTAGGCGTCGCGTACGGTGGTTCCGTCGGCAGCGGTGTAGTCGGAGTAGACGATATTGTTGTATCCGAGATTCCCTGACAGCGTGTACGTGCCGGAGATGGGATAACGGAAGCCGAGGCCGGCGTTATAAATCCAGGACTCGACGCGGGCGTTGACCGCGGCGTCGGCGCGGCTTTGACGCGAGGCGCTCATGGTCAGCGAGCCCGTGGTGCGGCCGCTCTGCTTCACGAACTCGAGCGACATCGTGGGGTTGGCGAAATCCTGGCCGTCGATGGAGGCGAACTTGGAACTGGAGATGAGTACTGCGGCGTCGGCTGCCAGCTCACCTACAACGTCAAGGACGACAAGATCCTG
>JAZKEV010000358.1:0-5495 GCA_040386765.1 Verrucomicrobiota bacterium
GCTGGCGAGCCTGGCCACGCTCAAACTCCGCTGACGATGTCGCTCACCATCCCCGAATTTCTTCGGCCGGCGCTCGCCAAACCCGTTGCCATCCTCGGCGGCGGGATCAGCGGGGAGGGTGTGCGTAGCCTGCTCGCCGCGCTCGGCGCCGAGGGAAAGATCTACGATGCCAAAGGCGCAAAGGGCGTCGACTTCACCGCCGCCGCGGCGCGGCAGCACGCGCTCGTCGTCTTCTCGCCGGGCTTCGCGCCGGATCATGTGTGGCTCACACGCGCACACGCTTTGGGGGCGATCTGCCTCGGCGAACTGGATTTCGCGTCGCTGTTCTGGGGCGGGCAGCTCGTCGCGCTTACGGGCACGAACGGCAAAACGACGCTCACGGAATTTCTCGTGCACGCGCTTGGCGCGGCCGGCCGGACCGCTCACGCGGTCGGCAATATCGGCTACCCGCTCTCCCAGCTCGTCGCGGAGAAGAAGGGCGGGGCGAAGGACATGATCGCGGTCTGCGAAGTGAGCTCCTTCCAGGCCGAGACGCTGCAGTACCTGAGCGCCGATGCCACGCTGTGGACCAATTTCGCGGAGGATCACCTCGAGCGGCATCTAGCGCTGGAGAGTTATTTCAGTGCGAAGTGGAAGCTCGTCGAACGCACGGCGCCGCGACCGGTCTTGGTCGGCGCCTCGGTGGTCCGTTATGCGGGGAAGTTCGGCCGCTCGCTCGGTGGCTCCATCGCGGTGGCGACCGAAGCGCAGCCGGCGGATCCGCGGCTCGCGAAGACAGTCTTTGCCGAGTATCCGCAGCGCGAAAACTTCCTCCTCGCCGCCGCGTGGTGGCACGCGAGCGGTCTCGACGAAGAGACGCTCTTCGCCGCGGCGCGCACCTTCAAGCTCGGCCGGCACCGGATGACGCGCGTCGCCGAGTTCGAGGGCGTGACGTTCTGGAACGACTCGAAGGCCACCAATTTCCACGCCGTGGAAGCGGCTGCCGCAGGTTTTGCCGCTCCGGTGATCTTGATCGCGGGCGGGCGCTCGAAGGGCGGCGACCTCGCGGGTTTCGTGCATCGCATCGCGCCGCGCGTGAAGCATCTGCTGCTGATCGGCGAGACGAGCGCCGAGCTGGCTTTCCACGCTTCGACCTTCCGTCTCGCCCATACGAGCTGCGCCACGCTCGACGAAGCAGTTCGGCGCGCGACAGAGCTGGCCTCGCCCGGCGAACACGTTTTACTCAGCCCCGGCTTCGCAAGTTTCGATATGTTCCGCAGCTACGAAGATCGCGGCGAGCAGTTCGAGAAACTCGTGCAATCGCTCGTCGTGCCCGTACCTGTTTCAAGGTAATTTTTTACTCTTCACCGTTTCACAACCCGTCCAACCATTCCTCCTATGAAAATCCTGAAGATTTTCGGCCTCGTCGTGGGTATCCACGTTCTCGCGCTTCTCCTGATTTTTGCCAATCCGGGCTGCAGCTCCAGCAACAAACCCGCGTCCCCCCTCGCTGAAACTCCGGCTGCCCCGCCGCCGACCGTAAGCGTGCCCACCGGACCGTCGACCTCGTCGGCTCCCGCATCTGCCTCGGTCTCCGCTCCGCTCTTCAATCCCGATGCACCGGCCACGGCTGCTGCCGGCGCGGGCGGCACCGGCGGCGGACGCTATGTGCCGACGCGCCCCGGCGCGCCCGTTGCGCCGACGCTCACCACCGAGCCGGTGACCGAGGTCACGCCGGTGGAGACCTATACGGTGAAGTCCGGCGACAGCCTGTGGACCATTGCCAAGAAGTATAAGCTCACCGTGCCGCAGCTCACTGCGGCGAACAACCTGAAGTCCAGTACCGTTTTGCAGGCGGGGCAGAAGCTCTTTATTCCCGGCAAGACCGCTACGGCGGCGGCTGCTCCCGAGGCGTCGGCCAAAGCCGCGCCCGGCACTCCCAAGGCCGCCGACGTGAAGGCGACTTCCGCTGCGCCGAAGGCCGAGGGCATGAAACACACGGTTCAGTCTGGTGAGTCGCTCAGCGTGATCGCGAAAAAATACGGCGTGAAGATGGGCGATCTCGCGGTCGCCAACAACATCTCCGATCCCGCGAAGGTTCGCGCCGGCATGGAACTAGTTATTCCCGGCTGGGACCCGAAGAACGGCAAGAGCGGCAAGGCCGGCGCCTCCAAGTCCGCCGGTTCGGCCCAGGCTCCGTCGGCGCAGAAGGTTACGCCCGCCGCACCGCCGACCATCAATCTCGACCCCGCGCCGGCGTCGCCTCCCGCGCAGCCGCCTCCGCCTATCTTCGTGCCGCCGGTGATCCAGATCGACAATAGCCAGTCGGCGCCGCCGCCGCGGGTACCCTGAGGTTTGACTCGGTCTGCTTCCACCGATGTCCCACGCTCAACCTGCCGAACCCGCCGAGGCGAATCCTCTGCTGAATCCCGCCACGATCATCATCGTGGCAGCGCTGAGCCTGAGCTTCCTCGGGCTCACGATCCTGTTTAGCGCCAGCGCCTGGTTCAAGCAGGGGCCGTACTTCTATCTCAACAAGCAGGTCATCGGTGTCGTCGGCGCGGCGGTGGTCTGCTTTGTCGTGAGCCGGATCAATCTCGACTACGCGCGCCGCTACGCCTGGTGGGTCGCAGCCGCGCTGGGGGTGCTGCTCATCCTCGTGCTGATCCCGCACGTGGGCATCGAGGTGAAGGGCAGCAAGCGCTGGCTGGGCTACGGTCCGGTGCGCATCCAGATTTCGGAGTTTGCGAAGTTTGGCCTCGTGTTCTGCCTCGCGCACTATCTCGCGCTCAACCAATCGCGCATCGGCGAGTTCAGCCGCGGCTTCCTGTATCCGCTGGGCTTGATTGGCGGTTTCGCGGGGCTGGTGGTGCTCGAGCCCGATTTCGGCACGGCGGCGCTGATGATGGCGGTCGGACTCATCCTGATGTTTCTCGCGGGCGCAAAGTGGCGTTACATTCTCCCGGCGGTCATAGCGGTGGTCGCGGCGTTTACCGTACTGGTGATTTTCAATGAGAATCGCTGGCACCGCATGATGGAGTTTCTCAGCGAGGGGAAATCCTATCAGCTGCGCCAGGCGCTCGCGGCCTACGCGGCGGGCGGCACCGAGGGCGTCGGGCTGGGACAGGGGAGGCAGCAGCTGAGTTATCTGCCCGAAGCGCACACCGATTTTATTTTCTCCGTGGTCGGCGAAGAGCTCGGGCTGGCGTTTACGCTCGGCGTGGTGGGCCTGTTTACGACGATGCTCGTCTGCGGTCTCCTGCATCTGCGGCGCGCGCCCAACCTGTTTCACTTCCTGCTCGTCGGCGGCTGCGTGCTGCTGATTTCGATTCAGGCGATCATCAATATCGGTGTCGTGACGGGCATCTTTCCGACCAAGGGGATGTCGCTGCCCTTCATCAGCGCAGGGCTTTCCAACCTGCTGCTCATGGGCGTGCTGCTCGGCATCATCTGGAACACGCATCGCAGTTGGGGCCGCGCGTCACTGCCGGGCAGCGGTGGCACCTTGCGGGAAATCCACGTATGAAAATCCCAAACGCCAAAGTTCCAAACGCCAAAGAAAGCTCCAGCTCCCAAGGGCTGGGATTTGAGATTTCTTTGGGATCTGGCGTTTGTGATTTGGGATTTCTCCCGGAGGGAGCCTTATGAGTCGCTTCATCATCTCCTGCGGCGGGACAGGCGGTCACCTCTCACCCGGCATCTCGCTGGCCGAGGGCCTGCATGCGCGCGGGCACGAGGCCGTGCTGCTGATCAGCCAGAAGAAAGTGGATGCCCGCCTCAGCGAAAAATATCCGCAGCTCCGCTTCGAACGGATGCCGGGCGCGGGTTTCTCGTGGCAACCCTCCAAGCTTGCGAAGTGCGCGGTGTCGCAACTCGCGGCGTTGCGTTTCTGCGTGCGGCTCATGCGGCAGATGCGGCCGGATGCCGTGGTGGGTTTCGGGGGCTTTACGTCGGCTCCCGTGGTGCTGGCCGGTCGCCTGCTGAGCGTGCCGGTGGCGCTGCACGAGTCGAATCGCGTGCCCGGTCTTGCGATCCGCACCTTGGGGCGGTTTGCGCGCCGGGTGTATTTGCCACCGGGGATTCAGATCTCGGGTATTCGCGCGACCGCGACGCGCCACGTCGGTCTGCCCGTGCGCCGTGAGATCGTCCGCCACTCGCAGGCCGCCGCGCGCGCCGCGCTCGGCCTCGATCCCACTCAGCGCGTGCTCGTCGTGCTGGGCGGCAGCCAGGGTGCCTCGCCGCTCAATGACTGGGTGCGCGCCAACCTCGAGCGTTTCGCCGCCGAGGGCATCCAGGTTTACGTGGTCACGGGTCTTGGAAAGGGACGCGAGGGCGCCATGGAATTGAAGTCGAAGAATGGCACGACGGTGCGCGCCGTGTTCGAAGCGTTTTCCGATCGCATGTCGGAGTTGATGTCGGCGGCCGACCTCGTGGTCACGCGCGCGGGCGCGGGCACTCTGGCGGAGCTGATCCGCTGCGAGACGCCGGCGATTCTGGTGCCGTATCCGCAGGCTGCCGATGACCATCAGCGCGCGAATGCGGCCTTTTTCGAGCGGCAGGGCGGCGGCGTGGTGGTGGCGCAGACGCAGATCGCGCAGCTGCACTCCGAAGTGCTCGAGGTGATTTTCAACGACTGGCTGCTGCGCAAATTCCGCGGCAACCTCCGCCGGATGGATCGCGCCAACTCGCTCGACCTGATGCTCGGCGATCTGGAGAACATCGTGCGCGGCGAATCTCCTGCCCAGCGCGATGCGCAACTCGTGACCGCGTAATTTTCGGATGCGACCTCTCGGCAAACCGCAACTCTTCGGACGCGACGTCCACCGCATCCACTGCGTGGGCGTGGGTGGCATGGGCGTCGGCCCGCTCGCGATCTACCTCGCGCAGTTGGGTTTTGCGGTGTCGGGGGAGGACGATGGCCTCACCGACGAGATGCGCGTGTTGCTCACACGCGAGCGCGTGGCGCTCGGGTCGATCCCGGCGGATTGCGAACTCGTCGTCTATTCGTCGGCCATTGCAAAGAATCATCCCGCGTATCTCGCGGCGGTCGCGCGCAAGCTCCCGCTCGTGCGGCGGGGCGAACTGCTCGCCGAAGTCGTGCGCGACAAGAAGCTCGTCGCGGTCTGCGGCTCGCACGGCAAGACCACGACGACCGCGATGCTCGTGACGGCGCTGCGCGTCGCGAATTTTCCTGCCGGCTACGTGCTCGGCGGCCTGTTTGCCGACGACACCCCGCCGGCACGCACCGGGTCGAGCGACTGGGTCGTGGCTGAGATCGACGAGAGCGATGGCACGATCGAGCGGTTTTCCCCGGAGATCACTGTCGCGGTGAATCTCGATTGGGACCACCCCGATTACTACCGGCAGCTGGCCGACCTCGAAGCGACCTTCGCCGCGTTGTTTGCCCGCACGCGAGGGCTCGTGCTGGTAAGCGACGCCTGCGCGATGAGCGCGCGGGTCGCGGCCAAGGCCGGCCGTTCCGTGGTGAGCTTTGGTCGCTCGGGTGATTTCCGCAG
>JAZKEV010000359.1:0-6999 GCA_040386765.1 Verrucomicrobiota bacterium
CCTGTATCCCGATAGTAACTACGCCCGGAAGTCGATAAGATGGGGACGCACGCCAGCAACTCAGTCCCAGCCTCCCATGAATACTCCTGCTTCTTTTCGGGCGCAACCGCCCGCGCTGAAACTCTCACGCTCCCCGGCTCCCTCCGCCGAGAAATGGGCCGCGACGCTCGTCGAAGAGCGCCGGCGGTTGGATGAAGATCAGCGGGCGCTCCGAGAGCGCGAGGCCAACCTGCGCGACTACGAGTCGCGGCTGCGCTCGCTCCAGGCGGAGATCGAGGAGAGCCGCACGGTCGCGCACGCGGTGCCGGTGGCCGCGGGCCATGGCTCGGCTTCGCCCGTCGGTTATGCGGGGCAGAGCACGGGATCGGCGCAGCCCTTTCACCGGACGTCGAGCCGCGAGCCGTTTGCCGCCGAAGGTGCGTTGCAGACGGGTTGGGAAAAGCTGCATCGCGCACGCGAGATCCTCGAGGCGGAGCAGACGCATCTGCGTGACGATCGCATCGCGATCCGCGAGCAGGAGGCGGCGGTGAAGCGCCGCGAGGCCGCGGTCGCGCAGCGCGAGGCCGATGTGGCGGAGCGCGAAGCGATGATCCGCGCCGCAACGCCGCCTGCCGTGTCCGTCAAAGAGGAGGAGTCGGCGGTGTCGAAGTTTACCACGGCACCCTTCAAAATCGCGCGTGCGGTGCTCGGCGGGATGAAGTGAAGCGGATGGGGCGCGGCGGCTATCTTTAGCCGACGGCCCAAATCATTTGAACAGGAAGATCGGGAAGAACGGGAAGGGCGCAGAATCCTCCCGGACTTCCCGAGTTTCCTGTTCAATTTGTTTTTCCCGTAACCGAGCAAGCAGGCTGATTTGGGCCTGTTTTCAAAGGGCCTGTCGTTCTGAGCGCGGTGAAGATTCCACGGGAATGGACACCCTGCTGCTTTCGCGGGCGTGGATTCTTCGCTGCGCTCAGAATGACAGAAGGGGTGGTTACTCCTATTTGAAACAAGGTTCACGCGCCTCCGTTTTTCCGAATCCGAGGCGGAGTAGATGCCCGCGCTACTTTCACGTAACGCGGACTATATGAGAGATAATATACCTCTGTGGGATGGGCCGTTTGGCCCGGTAGGGTGAATTTCCGCTTGCACGGAGGCGCCCGGCGTCTCATCAGATGCATCCAATGATTAATCCCGTCCACGGCTGCTCCTTTGCCCGCGTCAATATGACGACGGTCAAACGTGCTCGTTGGCACGGGTCGGCTTGGCGACGATGGTCCTGCGCTGAAATCAAGCGCTCCAGCTGAAGAAGCTGATGTTTACCACCGCCAAGCCCGACTCAACCGAGTCGGGCTTTTTGTTTTCCCGATTTCCCGCCGCGTCTCTCAACCCACGAATGCTCAACCCAACGCTCCTCCCGTCATGCCTGCTCTCGCCGCTCCTCCTCAACCCACCAGAACCAGGATAATACCCGTCTCCTCCGCGCCGGTCCCCGAACCATCGGCCGAGCTCGAGCTGCCCGTGGTCTCGTTCTTCGGCCGTTCCCTCGCGGAGTACGCGCAGTTCTTCGCGCTCGATCTCCACGCGTTGCGCGGGCGCGACGTGCTCGATGTCGCTGCCGGCCCCTCGTCGTTTACCGCCGAAGCATGCGCGCGGCGGATCAACGCCGTGGCGGTCGATCCGCGCTATGGCGCGCCGCTCGACTCACTCGCGGCGCAGGTGCAGCTCGACTACGCGCAGATGTTTTCCCAGATGCGTGCGAAGCCGCGGCTCTTCAAGCTGAAGTCGTTTCCCTCGATCGATGCGGCTGAGCTCGACCGGAGGACGGCGGCGCAGCGTTTCATCTCGGACTACGAGACGCACTTCATCCACAACCGCTATGTGACGGGTTCGCTGCCGCTGCTGCCGTTCTTCGATGGCACGTTCGACCTCGTGCTGTGCGCGCATCTGCTCTTCACATACGCGAAGCGGTTCGACCACGACTGGCACCTCGCTGCGTGCAAAGAGCTCGTACGGGTGAGCGCGGGCGAAGTGCGCATCCACCCGCTCTGCGGCGCAGACGGCAAGCCGTATCCGGGGCTGCCGCGGCTGCGGCGTGAGCTGAAGGACGCGGGCATCGCGAGCGAGGTGCGCGCGGTGGACTACGAGTTCTTCGCGGGCGCGACCTCGATGCTGGTGCTGCGGAGGGCGGCGGCGTGAGCGCGGGCAATGGACTCGCGCGCACGCCGGAGCCGCCGTACTACGCGGTGATCTTCACCTCGCAACGCGCGGCCGACGATGGCCGCGCGTACGGCGTGGTGGCGCAGCGCATGGCGGACCTCGGCGCACGTTACGACGGCTTCCTCGGGATCGAGAGCGCGCGCGGCGCGGATGGCGTGGGCATCACCGTGAGCTACTGGCGCGACGAGGCGGCGATCCTGGCGTGGAAGCGCGACACCGAGCACGAGAAGGCGCAGCGTGGCGGGCGCGAGACGTGGTACGAGCGCTATGAGGTGCGCGTGGCCAGGGTGGAGCGCGCGTATGGGTTTGCGCGTGGCGAGTGAGTGTAGGTCACGGCGAAGGAGCCGCTTGCGATGCGGAGCGGTTTGGCGCACGCTTGCCCTCCCATGGCCACCACGCTTTTTCCGCAACACGTCATCGCCAGCAAGCGCGACGGGCAGGCGCTGACGGCGGACGAGCTGGCGTCGTTCGTGCGCGGCGCGACCGATGGCTCGTGGGCGGACTACCAGCTGAGCGCGATGCTCATGGCGATTTTCCTGCGCGGGATGGATGCGGAGGAGACGGCAGCGCTCACCGATGCGATGATGCGCTCGGGCATCGTGGCGGATCTGAAGAGCGTGCCGTGGCCCAAGGTCGACAAGCACTCGACGGGTGGAGTGGGCGACAAGATTTCCCTGCACCTCGCGCCGATGGTCGCGGTGTGCGGCGTGGCGGTGCCGATGATCAGTGGGCGCGGCCTTGGACACAGCGGTGGCACGCTGGACAAGCTGGAATCGATCAAGGGCTTTCGCGTGGGGCTGACGCTGCCGGAATATCGCGCGCAGCTGGAGAAGGTCGGCGTCTCGCTGATCGGGCAGACCAAGGAACTCGCGCCGGCGGACAAGAAACTTTACGCGCTCCGCGATGTGACGGCGACGGTCGAGTGCATCCCGCTCATCTGCGCGAGCATCCTCTCGAAGAAGCTGGCCGAGGGCATCGACGCGCTGGTGCTCGATGTGAAGTTTGGCGCCGGGGCTTTCATGAAGGACAAGGCGCGCGCGCGCGAGCTGGCGCAGATGCTGGTCTCGGTCGCGACACGGCTCGGCAAGCCGACGCGCGCTCTGTTGACGGCGATGGAGCAGCCGCTCGGCCGCGCGGTGGGCAATGCGCTGGAGGTTGCGGAGTCGATTGCGTGTCTCCGAGGCAAAGGCCCGGAGGATGTGATGGAGGTCACTTATGCGCTCGGTGTGCACATGCTGTTGCTGGCGGGGGTGGAGAAGGACGCGAAGGTTGCGCGGCAGAAGCTGGAGGCAGGCATCGCAAGCGGTGCGGCACTGAAAAAATTTCGCGAGATCGTGGCGGCGCAAGACGGCGACGTGGGAATGATTGACGATCCGAGTACGCTGCCGACGGCGCGCCTGCGTGTGCCGGTGAAGAGCTCGCGCGCGGGTTACGTCAGCGATGTGAACGCGATGGATATTGCGCTAGCCGCGTTGAGGCTTGGCGCGGGCCGAGTGAAGGCGGAGGACAAGATCGATCCGGCGGTGGGGATCGATGGCTTGGTGAAGATCTGCGAGCGCGTGGAGGCGGGCGGGGTGATTGCGATCGTACACGCCAACGACGAGAAGGCTCTTGAAGAGGCGATGTCGATTGTGGCGGGCGCGGTGGAATTCAGCGACACGGCGGTGAAGGCGCCGGCGTTGATTGATGAGGTAATTGGGTAGGACGTTGTTTTTGCCCTACCTGTCCGAACATCGCATCCTCCGCGTGATTTGGGGATGCGAGAAGGCGGGTCAGAGACCCGCCCTACTGCTTACGGCTTCTCCATCTCGGTCAACTTCGTCGCGGCTTTTTCCCACTCGCTGGTGGCGCGGGTGATTTGGTCCACGATCACGCTGAGCTCTTTGTTCAGGTGGTGGAACTTGCCTTTGTCGGCGTAGCTCTCGGGAGCCTCGAGCGCGGCGGTGATCTCGGCTTGCTTGGCTTCGAGCTCAACGACGGCTTTTTCCAGCTGGCCGACGTGTTCGCGGAATTTCCGGATTTCGTTGGGGCTGGCTTTCGCTTTTGATGCGGCGGCGGCTGGTGCGGCTTTGGCGGCGGACGCGGATTTCTCCTGCTTGGGGCGGGCGTCGGTGAAGCCGGCGGTGAGCGCGGCGCGGGCATCGGTGGCTTTCGATTTATCGAGGTAGTAGTCGTAGTCGCCGGCGTAGGGCGTGAGCCGGCCGCTGTGCACGTGGAGTACGTTTTGTGCGAGCGCCTTGATGAAGTGCACGTCGTGACTGATGAAGATCAGCGTGCCTTCGTAGGCCTTGAGCGCGCCGATCAGCGAGTCGATCGACTGAATGTCCAAGTGCGTCGTGGGCTCATCCATGAGGAGGAGATTCGGCGGCTTCACGAGGATGCGGGCGAGGGCGAGGCGGGATTTCTCGCCGCCGGAGAGGACGCCGATGGGCTTGTGGACATCGTCCTTGCGGAAGAGGAAGGCGCCGAGGATGGCGCGGGCCTGTTGCTCGGTGAGCTGATTCTCATTCGTGCGCAGCGACATCACGTTTTCGAAAACCGTGAGCTCGGGATCGAGGTTATCGAGGCGGTTCTGCGCGAAGTAGCCGGGCACGACATTGCTGCCGAGCTCGACGGTGCCGGCCTGGATCGGGAGGACGCCGGCGAGGATCTTGAGGAGCGTGGATTTGCCGGCGCCGTTGGGGCCGACGAGGACGAGGCGCTGGCCGCGCTCGGCGGTGAAATTGAGGTCCTTGTAAACGACGTGGGTGCCGTAGGCCTGCTGCACGTGCTCGAGCTCGATCACCTTCAGGCCGGAGCGCGGGGGCTGCGGGAACTGGAAATTGATGCGCTTCAGCTCCTCGTGCGGTTCCTCGACGGCGACGGCTTCGAGGCGCTCGATCTGCTTCTCCTTCGACTTCGCGCGGGAGGCCATGGAGGCCTTGGCGCCGAAGCGATCGACAAACTTCTGGAGATGGGCGATCTCGCGCTGCTGATTCTTGAAGAGCTGGGCCTGCTGCGATTTGCGGGCCTCCTTCTCCTGGAGGAAATTGTCGTAGTTGCCGTGGTAGTAGTGGAGCGTGCCGGCGCGGAGCTCGAGCATGCCGGTGCAGAGGGCATTGAGGAAGGCGCGATCGTGGGAGATGACGACGAGGCCGCCGGGGTAGCGCGTGAGGTACTCCTGAAACCAGAGGAGCGCCTCGAGATCGAGATGGTTGGTCGGCTCGTCGAGGAGGAGGAGCGCGGGCTCGGCGACGAGGAGGCGGGCGAGATGCGCGCGCATCACCCAGCCGCCGGAGAAGGTCTTGGCGAGCTTGTCGGCATCGCCTTCCTTGAAGCCGAGGCCGGCGAGAATCTTTTTCGCGCGGGGCTCGAGCGTGTAGTCGATGTCGTAATTATCGTCCGTGGGCTCGAGCTGCTTGCCGCTCGTGGCGATGTGGAGGATGGTCTCGTCGCCCGCCGGAGCGCTTTCCTGCGGGAGGAAGCCGAAATCGGCGCCGCGCTCCCACTCGATGGTGCCGGTATCGGGCTTCTCCTCGCCGAGGATCAGGCCGAAGAGCGTGGACTTGCCCGCGCCGTTGGGACCGACGAGGCCAAGCCGGTCGGTGCGCGCGATGAAGAGAGACACGTCGGAAAACAATTCGCGTGTGCCGTAGGACTTGGAGACGTCGGCGATGGTAAGCATCGGAACCAGATAGAAGACCGTTGATCGGGCGAGGCGTCAAGGGCAGGGCTCTCGACGCGAAAAAAGAGAGCACGAAGCGAGCCGGGGGTCTGCGGCAACGATTGTGCGACGCTCACGCCACGCGTGTGTGTCGGCAGGTGTTACCGTGTGGAGGTCAGTGCGATACAGCCGGCAACCGCGAGGAGGCCGCCGAGGATGGCTCGCTTGGGCGGGCGGTCGCCCTCCAGGAAAAAGGCAATGGGGATGGCGAGGAGGGGCGCGGTGGCGGCGATGGGGAGGACGATGCCGCTGGGGGTGGTGGCGAGCGCCCACTGGTAGCAGCCGACGCCGAGAACGGGACCAGCGAGACCATTGGCGACGGTCCAGAGGTGGTCCTTGCGGGTGGGATGCGCAGTGGGGGAGGGTGGGAGGCGCTCGAATAGGCGGAGAAGCGCGTACCAGAGGGCGACGAAGATGAGCCCCGCGAGAATGCGGTGATAGGCGGCGGTGAGGCCGAAGGCGGCATTGTGCGCGGCTTCGCCCGCGGCATCGGCGACATTGACGCCTTTGCGGCTGACAAGGGCGCCGAAGCCCTGGCCACAGGCGGCGATGAAACCGAAGAGAAAACCGATGGGGCGTATGCGGACCTTGGGCGGGCTGGCCTTGCTGGGAAGGATCGCGACGGCGACCCCCGCGAGGATGAGCATGCCCCAGGCGAGTTGTGCGCCGGTGAGTTTGGTATCGAGCCACAGCCACTCGCCGAGCGCGGCCAGAGGAGCAGCGAGGCACTGCGTCATCAGGACGGTGATCCGCGAGCCGAGCAACGGCAGTGCGGAGTAGACGCCGAGGTCGCCGATGCCCATGCCGATGAGGCCGCTGAGGAGAAACCAGGGCAGGCTCGCGCTGGAGAAACCGTGGCCGAGGGTGTGCGCGATCAGACCGAGGATGATGGCTGCGACGACGAGCCGGCGGAGATTGGCGCGGACCGGACCGAGCGCGCGGACGTTGTGGCTCGCGCACGTGGCATTGAGCGCGAAGAAAAACGCGGCAAAAAAGGCGGGCAGCACAGGAGAGATTGGGCGGCGAAAGAGGCGGGAGGCGCAAGCGGGTTTGCGGAGGCGGGCCGGTGCAGTGGGGATGTAAAGCGGGTGTCGGCT
>JAZKEV010000360.1:0-6070 GCA_040386765.1 Verrucomicrobiota bacterium
CTCCGGTCTTGCGGTCGCGATAGTAGGTCTTGGCGTAGGCGGGGCGGAGCCGGTGGAATGGCTGGCCGGCGACCACGGCCGCCTGCAAAATGGGCCCGAATCCACTGTTGCGCAGAAACGCACTGACCTCGCGCAAAACGGGAAACGTGTGGAAGACGTAGGCGAGCGCGACCTGTCGCCCCGCCCGGTCGCGCTCGGCCTTCAGCTCGGCGATGCCGGCAAGAGACTGGGAGAGGGGCTTCTCGATCAGGACGTGGAGGCCATGTTTCAGCGCCTGAGTGGCCATCTCGACGTGCAGCGAGGCCGGAGTGCAAATCACGGTGAGATCATGCCCGCCCCGCTGAATTTCTCCCAGCCAGTCGTTGGAAGTAGGGACGCCGTAGGTTTCATTGACCCGTGCCAGCACGGCGGGCGAGGTGTCGCTGGCAGTGACGGCCGTTCGTTTCGTGGAAAGGAAGCAGCGGAGGTGGCGCTCGCCGATGCTGCCGCAACCGACGATCAAAGTAGAGTGGTGGGACATTCCTGGGATGGGCTGGACACTAGAAGCTCGGAAATAGGCGTGAAGTCAAAAATGTATACACAAATTCGCAGACGCGAGAAGTAAAATCCGGCCGCGGCAGGTAACGAGCACGATCGTAAGAGTGACGCAGTAGGTGATAGCGCGGGCAATCGGCTCGCACGGAATTGTATCCATGGAGTAAAATCGCTTTGACATTCCTGGAATAGTATACTCGCCAATACTGCTTTCGACCGCCGATCAGGTTCCCGAATCCGAAATGAAGAACGTCAACTCCGACATTGCGTACGACTATCTGCGAAAGCGCATCCTGGGTGGTGAGTATGCCCCGGGTCAGGCGTTGATGACGAATGCGCTGGCCCCCGAGATCGGCGTGAGCCGGACCCCGATCCGGGATGCGTTACGCCAGCTCGAAGCGGATGGATTGGTCACGATTCTGCCACGGCTCGGCGCGAGTGTGAAGAAGATGGATCTGAAAACGTTTCGGGAGAGCTGCGAATTGCGGCTCGCGCTGGAGTCGCATGCGGCGGGCCTCGCGGCGCGCAATCGCTCGGATGTGGACCTGCATGAGATCAGCCTGGCCTTGGAAGAAATGCGGCGGATCACTGAAAAGCTCGTGGTGAGTGGTGCGGTGACGAAGTTGATTCCGCAGCTCGTGCGGGAGGATGTGCGCTTCCATCTCGCGATCATTGCGGCGGGGAAAAACGAAATGATGAAGAAGGAGATTCTTCGCCTCCATTTGGTGAATCGCGTGGTGACGGGGCCGGCGGCGCTCGCCAAGGCCAATGTGCAGCCGGAGCCACCGGAGGATATGTCGCACCGCCGGGCCGTGCTCGCCTCACACGAGGAAATTTACCAGGCGATCGCCGCCGGACAGGCGGCCGAGGCGAGGCGGGCGATGGAGGAGCACATCCAGGAGATCATCGATCGCAGCATTTACCGCCTGGCGCGCGCCAGCACGGAGGTCGCGACGCGCGAGCTCAGTGCGGAGGAAGCGATGTATAGCGCCTAGCCGCAGGCGTGCTTGAGGTGGCACGCGACGACGACTCGTCGCGTCCGGCAGTAGCGGTCGGCTGAGTCCGAGACCCCGAACATTTTCCCCTATGAAATTCATCCCTGGTTGTGGGTTGGCGGCGGTGTTTTGTATGACGGCCTGTTTCGCGTGGGCGGAGGACGTCGTTACGTTGAAGAATCGCCGCGAGCTCTTCGTGGATGACTTCATCCTGCAGGAAACGGCGCGCGTGGAGAGTCGGATCGGCCAGCCGCTCCCGGCCGGCACCGCGCTCAAGCTGGACCAGCCTTGGGAGGGCCGCTGGGGCGCCTACGTCTCGGTCATCTCGGACGGCAGTAAATTCATGATGTACTATCGCGGCGGCTTCGGCGCCTCGAAGAACGAGGACCTCACCTGTTATGCGGAGAGCAAGGATGGCATCCACTGGGTGCGGCCCAGCTTCGGGCGCTTCGAAGTGAAGGGGAGCAAGGAGAACAATGTGGTGATGGGGATGGGCGAGCCGACGTGGGCGACGCATAATTTCAGCGTGTTCTACGATGCACGGCCGGGCGTGCCGTCGGACGAGCGCTTCAAGGCCGTCGGTGGCGGCGCGGGCAACAACCCGAAGCTCAAATTCAGCGGGCTGACGCGGGGCCTGTACCGCTTCGTCTCGGCGGACGGCAAGGAGTGGCGCCGGCTGCCGGGCGAGCCGCTCTTCACCGACTACGCGCTCGACTCGCAGAACATCCTCACGTGGCTGCCGGCCGAGAACTGCTTCGCGATTTATCTGCGCACGTGGACGGGCGACAAGAAGGGCGTGAAGTTCGACTACAAGAGCGTGCGCACGATCGCGCGCTCGACCTCGAGCGATTTTACCCAGTGGTCGGAGCCGGAGCGGATGACCTTCGACCGTGGGCCCATCGAGGATCTCTATACCAATACGACGCAGGCCTACTTTCGCGCGCCGCACATCCTCGTCTCGATGCCGTTTCGCTTCGTGCCCAACCGGCAGGTGCTGGATGAGGAGACGCTGAAGAAGTACGACATCGAGCGCTCGATGTGGAAGGGCGTCTCCGATGCCGTGCTGCTGTCCTCACGCGGGGGCACGCGCTACGACCGTAAGTTTCTGGAGTCGTTTGTCCGCCCCGGCATCGATCCTGCGAGCTGGGCGGCGCGCAGCAACATGCCGGGCTACGGCCTCATCCAGACTGCGCCGAATGAGATGTCGTTCTTCATCGTGCGCGGCTACTCCTCGAACCAGACGCGGATCGAGCGCATGGTGCTGCGGCTGGATGGGTTTGCCTCGCTGCACGCCGGATCGGTCGAGGGCACAGCGCTCACGCGCAAAGTAAAAATCGATGGCCGGCGGCTCTCGCTGAACCTGTCGACCTCCGCGAATGGCTATGTGAAAGTCGTGGTGCTCGATGAGGCGGGCGCGGAGATCCCGGGCTTCGGTGCGGCGGACGCGAAGGAACTCGTCGGCGACACAGTCGACCTCGCCGCGGCATGGAAAGGCTCGCGCACTCTCGCGGAGCTGCGCGACCGGGTGGTGCGCCTCAAATTTTTGCTCTGCGATGCGGACTTGTACTCGTTTGCGGTCTTGAACGAATAAACACCGGCTTGGGCGGAAGCGAAGCCCCGCGAGCCTCGAGCGGGCTGGAAGGGGGAGTGCGCGCGCGGATGCGACGGCTCCTAGCGAGATGGGCTTGCGGTCCCCGACCGTGGTGGGCGTAGGCGGAGTGCTGCGCAGCTGGGCGGGGCATGCGAGGCTCTAGCTATTTCTAAAAAGGGAAAATAAACTAATGTATACAAATTATGCCTTGGCTTCAAACCTGCTTTCACCTCTTAAACAAGACCTTTTAAGTTGACAGCCACGACCGACAAAATAATACGTGTATGCAACCCAGCCGCTGTTACGAAAAATCACCGTGAGGCCTGCGCGGCTTTCGGGCGATTCGCTTTCCCGCTTTCCCCGTCGGGAATCTCCTGTGGACGACGCGCTAGCTTGATAAATTCCCCATGTTTCCCCGACACACGCTTCTGAGGACCGCTCGTAGTCTCCTCGCAGCCGGACTGGGTTGGTTTCTTGCGACGGCGATAGCCCAGGCGGCGGAGAGCCTGCGCAAAGTTGAGGATGTCGTCATCTATGCCGATGCGCTGTTTCACAATGCGTTTCCCTCGATCGTGCGGCGGCCCGACGGTGAGTTGCTGGTGGCCTTTCGCCGCGCGCCGGACCGGCGGCGCTTGGGCGACGAGAAGTACACGCACGCCGATCCCAACAGCCATCTCGTGCTGGTGCGCTCCAAGGACAGTGGTAAAACGTGGTCGAAGGAGCCGCAGCTGATTTTCGCCCATCCCTTCGGCGGGTCGCAGGACCCGTGCATGGTCGCCCTGCGCGACGATTCCATCCTATGCAGCAGTTACGCGTGGTCGTGGATGCCGCCCGAGGCGCTGCCGAAACTGCCCCAGCCGAACACCGTCCATGGCGGGCGCTTCGCTTTTCTGGGCGGGTTCCTCTTGAAGTCCAACGATGGTGGACGCTCGTGGGATGCGCCGATCTTTCCGGCGCCGTGCCCGACCGATCCGCGGGTGGATATCTTCGGCAAGCCCCTGCCGGTCTACAACCGGGGTGCGATGTGCGAAGGCTCCGACGGGCGGCTCTACTGGCCGGTGGCGGCGAGCGCGCCGGACAAGCCTGCGCGCACCGAAGTGCATCTCATGATCTCGGCGGACAAGGGCGCGACGTGGACCTACTCCGCGCCGATCGCGCGCGATCCGAAGGCGACCTTCAACGAAACCTCGATGTACGAGACGCCGAAGGGCGACCTCATCGCCTTCCTGCGCACGGCAGGTCTCGGCGACAAACTCTGCGTGGCGCGCTCGAAGGACCGCGGGAGGACGTTTCAAAAGTGGGAGGCGGTCGGCTTCCAGGGGCATCCCTTCCATGCGCTGCGCCTGCCGGATGGCCGCGCGCTGCTCGTCTACGGCTACCGTCATCCGCCCTATGGCATCCGTGCGCGGGTGCTCGACCCGGAGTGCACCGACATCGCGGGCGCACGGGAGGTGATCCTCCGCGATGACGGTGGCGGCGTGGATCTGGGTTATCCGTGGTCCACCATGATAGCGAAGGACCGCGCACTGGTGGTCTACTACTTCAACCAGGCCGATGGGGCGCGCACGATCGAAGGCACGATCGTACAGTTGAATTGAGGCGCGAGCCCAGCCCGCGTCAGACGTGACGGAATTTCGAATACATTGCTTTCCACTTGAACCTACCATGACTCATACACCGTCCCTTGTCTGGTCGCGCCCTATGCTCGGCGCTCTGCTGGCGCTAGCTGCCGGCGGTACGGGAGTAGCGCAAACGGCGCCTGCTCCCTCCTCGTCCACCTCCACCTCACAGGAGGAACAACCTGTCCAACTCCAGGGCTTCGAAGTCGTCATGACGCAGGACAAGGGCTACAGCACGACAAACTCAGGGAATGCCCTGCGCACCAACGAGGAGATCATGAAGGTGCCTCAGTCGATCACCGTGCTCACGCGCGACCTCATCGACGACATCGCGAGCATCGATCTTTCGGACATGCTGAACTACATTGGCGTGGGAAATTTTCAGCAGGGCGACTCAGCCTACATCCGGGGCAACAACGCCAACATCAATACGGACGGCGCCGGCGACGGCTCGCCATCGATGGCGCCTGATTCCGCGACGATCGACTCCGTGACCGTGGTGCGCGGTCCCATCGGGGTGCTCTACGGCGGTAATTCGAGCATCACCGGTGCGGTCGTACGTCAGACTCGCGTCCCCCTTGATCGTCGACAGACGATGCTGCGTGGCCAGATCGACGAGTGGGGCTACCATCGCTTCGAGCTCGATCATACGGGGCCGCTCGGCTCGATCGGTGCCGCCAAGTTCAGCTATCGCATCGATCTCGCCTATCAAAACGGCGACACCTTTCAGCGGAATCTCGTGAACGAGCGGAAGGTCTACTTCGGCGTCCTGCAGATGAAGTATAAGAACACTACGCTGCGCCTGAATGCGCAGACGCAGCAGCTCCGCCAGCCGCCGCACAAGAATACCGTGGCTACGCCCGACGGCCTGCCGTGGCTCGGCGCCGGGCGCGACGAGAGTTTCCTCGACAAGAACTCGATGATCCGCAACAGCACGAGCCAGATCCGCGGCGCGGCGATCCAGCGTCTCGCGCCGGGCTGGTCGATGACGGCCTATGGCACGGTGAGCCACTACCGTTATGGCCCGCAGTCGGTGCTGATCGTCGATCAGGTAAACTACCAGCGCGAGATCGTGCGCATGTTTGCCCGGCGCAACAACGCAGGCGTCGATGCCTATACCGGCGGCGCCGACCTCAACGGCGAGTACAAGGTCTTCGGCCGCCAGCTCCGCACCAGCCTCGGCGGCACGGCCTGGACCAGCGCGCGCAACCCCTACGATCACTTTGGCAACGTAGACTTCGGCTCGGACAACGCGCACCTCGGCACGGCCGTCCGCTCGGCGACGACACCTACCGCGCAACCCGGATCAACGTGGTGCCGCTGGACGGCGT
>JAZKEV010000361.1:0-3635 GCA_040386765.1 Verrucomicrobiota bacterium
CGGGGTGATCACGCCGCGGCCCATGACCCACGACCTCATCGTCAACCTCGTGCGTGACCTCGGTGCCCAGCTCGACGAGGTCGTCGTCACCGAGCTGCAGGACAAGACGTTCTTCGCCGAGCTGCGCCTCACGCGCAACGGCGTCATCACCGTGGTGTCGTGCCGGCCGTCCGATGCCATCGCCGTGGCCGCGGAGGCCAATTTCCAGCGACTCGAGGCGGCCTGGCGACGCGCCTTCCCCCGGACGCCTCTCGCCCGCATCGGCCGTTTCGTTCGGCGTAGCGCCTTCCCCGCCGATGCCGTCGATCTCGCCACATACCGCGGCTACGAACATCTCACCTGAGCGATGAGCATCCTCGAGCAGCTCCGCCAGGGCGTCGTGACTTCCTCCGCCGAGGAATCCCGCGCTCTCGCTGGCCGGTTCGCGGCGATACTCCCCGCTGACACCACGCTCGCCCTGCACGGCAATCTCGGCGTCGGCAAAACCACCTTCATCCAGGGCCTCGCCCGCGGCCTCGGTATCCACGATTCGGTTACGAGCCCGACCTTCAACATCTTCACGCTACATCGCGGCCCGGTGAACCTGCTGCACCTCGACGCCTACCGGCTCGAGCATGCGCAACAGGTCGAAGACCTGCTCCTCGCCGATTTCCTCGTCACGCCGTGGTGCATGGCCGTGGAGTGGCCCGAGAAGATCGCCGACTGGCTCCCGCCCGGTACGCTACATTTGGAGTTGGGGATACTGCCCGACGAAAAGCACACGATCCGCCTGCGCTAGGCGAGGTGTCGTCCCGGGCAGGTAGACGTGGCCGACGGCTCAGGCCCAAACCGTTTTCACAGGAGTCGAACCGAGGCCAAACCAAGAAAAGCCATAGCGCTCGCGTCCTTCCCCGATGAATGAATTGAACAGGAAGATCGGGAAGAGCGGGAAGAATGCGATTCGGGGCTCTTCCCGACCTTCCTGTTCAAATTCTGCCGCCTAAAGGTGCAGAAGGCGAAGAAAGAGGCCTGAATTTTTGCGCCTTCTGCGCCTCTTTGCGACTGATCTCATTTCCGTTTTCTACGGTCACTTTCTCTCGACCGTGGGGGAGTTAAAACCCCGCCCTGCTTCAAGCCAGCGGCGATCTCACAAAAAAGGCCCACCTCGCAAGAGGTGGGCCTGTAAGTGTACGAAGGGAACCGCTTATTCCGGTTTCTTCTCTTCTGCTGCCGGGGCCGGACTTTCCGTCTCCACCGCGGGAGCGGGTGCCTCGGGGGCTGCAGCCTCGCTTTGCGGTTCCGACGCGGCAGGGGCCGCTTCGGAAGAGCTTTGCGGCTCTGCCTCGGTGGTCTGCTCACTCGGGGCAGCGTCGGTCTCCCTCGCGGGAGCTTGCGCCTCAGCGGCGAGGGTCGGGGGCACGTCCGGGAAGTTTTCCGGGTCGTGCTCCTCGGCTTCGATTTCCTTCTTCCGTGCTTCGACCACCGCTGGCGGCGCGAAGAGCCGGCCGTCGATGAACTCGGTCACGTAGCCTTCGCGCACGAGCCAGACGAGATCGCCCTGCATGCGCGAAATCTTCGCCCGCTCGTCGATCGAGAGTTTGACTTCGGGTTTCGGCGCTTCCGCCGCGGCTGCGGCTGCCGCCGGGGCGGCGTCTTCGCCACCTTCCGCCGGAGCCACGGTCGGCGCCGTCGGCGAAGGGGCAGCGGCGGCGGGCGCAATGACCGGTGCGATACCCAGGAATTTCGCCTGCAGCTCGCTCGCCCGCACCATCGGGTGGGCCTCGATGTAGGAGATGAGCGCGCCGATCGAGTCGGAGAAGGTCTGGCCCGGTACGCGGAATTTCCGCTTCACCGCGCAGACGTAGGAAACGCCCTTCGAGCCCTTCTTGAAGATCGTGAAGTGCTCGCGCCGCAGGCGGCCGCGCAAGGCGTTGGCCGTATCCAGCGGGAACCGACGCTGCCGCTCGAGCGCGCCCTCGACTGCCCGGCGAATTTCGCCCGGCGGCAAGGTATCGAGCATCTTGCCATGGAAACGCGCGTTCTCCGTCGAGCGCACGACTTTCTCGCGGGCGTTGGTCAGCAAATGCAGTCGCGCGTCTTCCAGCGAGTCGAAGGTCGGCACCGTCGACAGCGCGGGAGCGGCCGGAGCTTGAGCCGTAGCTTCAACCGGTGCAGCGCCCTCAGCCGGGGCGGCGGCGCCTTCAGCGGGCGTTTCGGCTGCGGGCGTGGGAGCCGCGTCAGGTGCGGCTGCGGCGGTCGCCGGCTTCGCACCATCGAGCTTCCACGTGTACCGCGTGGTCTTCTTCATCTTCGCGAGCCACTGGTTCACGACCTCGGGGTCGCGCACCGTCTCGACGCGACTACGAAACGCTTCGAGCGACATGCGCGACGCGACTTTCGCCGCGTAATGCTGCTGCAGGATCTGATTGTAGCGGTGATAATTCGGCGGCCCGAGCAGTTCGCCCGTGATGCCGCACTTGTTGATCACTTGAAAATTCCCCTTCGGGGGGTCGACCTCGACCTCCGCCGTATCGAAGAATTTGTCCAAGTGCCGGCTCAGCACATGCGCCACCGCGGTCTCGTCGCTCTCGAAGGGCAGGCCATCCGGCACCGAGATGTAGAAGAGCGGCTTCGGCGCTTTGGGCGCGCCACCCGCTGCATCCGCACCGGGGGCTGGTCTGGGGCCCGCGTCGCCCGACGGCCGGTGCGCGAGCACGACCACAAAGCGGTCGTTCTTCGCCACGACGGTGCGCGCGATTTCAAAAAGCTCCACCGTGCGGCACGACTTCCGGATCGTCTGCACGAGCGTGTTGAAGCTCGTGTCCTCCGGATAAAACGTCGCCGTGTAGTACGGGCTCTCGTACGGGCCGCGATCCTGCTGCTGGCCTCGGCCTTGGAAACCACCCTGGCCGCCGCCGCCGAAGCGCGGACCGCCGCGGTCGCCACCGCCTCCCTGGCCTCCGCCACCGTAGCCACCCTCGCGACGAGGGCCGCCGCGATAGGCACCACCGGGGCCACCCGGACCGCCGCCGGGGCCGCCGGGACCGTCACGACGCGGACCGCGATCGCCGGAGAACTCGCGACGTTCGCCGCCACCTCCGCCGCCGCCTTCGCGATTTACGGGCGCGCCGCCGCCACCCGTGTCGCCGCCCGGGCCTGCAGGCCGGCGGAAGCTCCGCCGGTCGCGACTCGGGGCGCCGCCCCCAGGACCCTCGCGTCGGCGATCCCCGCCGTCTTCACGACGGCCGGGTGCTGACGGCTTTTCCTGAGTCCATTGCGTGCCGAAGCTGAAGCCCTGCAATTGGGTCAGATCGAGTTTATTGAAATCCGCGGGCGGATTTTCCTTGGGAGCGTTGTCGTCCATATCCAAAAAAGCGGGCGGTGACCCGCGAGGTTACAGTGAGGCGTGATGCGCAGTCGAAAATCGGTCGGGAGTGTCCACGCCGCCGGACGGGGGTTGCAAGCAGTTTCCCGACTGTGACGGAGCTTTCACGTTGCGAGGCCCGGTGGGGAAATTCCCTATGCCGGCGAAAATTCGCTCACGGCAGCAGGTAAATTTCGATCAGCGCCTCGCCCACCACGCCGCCGACGCCATTCACTTGAACGGTGTAGTCCCCTGGCTCGACCTCCACCACCATCGCTGTGTCCGCACTCTG
>JAZKEV010000361.1:3645-5036 GCA_040386765.1 Verrucomicrobiota bacterium
GGAGGCGAAACGCGCCCACGAGCGCCCCTGCAGCCTCGATCTCGGCACCGGCTCCTCCGGTGGTCCAGCCCTCGTTTGTCCTGAGCGGCCTCCCCTCCGCATCGTACAGCGTCAGCATCGGCCGCGTGAGAACTCCGGAGACCCCCAATTGCGTGAGCCCGGGCCCCACGCCGCGCAGCAGCAGTCGCGTGCGCTCCGAGCCACCGAGCACGAAGCCCGCGATCAAGGCATTCGCTCCCGTGCCCACAAAATTACGCGTGGAGACATTAATGAGGCGCGAGGAGACCGTCTCGGGCGTAAAGGCATCGTAGGCTTCCACGAGCACAACCCCGCCCACCCCGTCAGAACTTGTGGCGTGAGCCGTATACTGGCCTCCCGACAAAAAGGATAATACCGCCGCATCCTTGCTGCCTTCGCGCAGCGCAAATCCGCCGACCCTCTGGGTTGCTTCCGGCAAAGAACGGCCCTCTGGCGTGAGCGGCTCCCAGTCATCGTTCATGCCGCCTACCAGCGCCGTGCCGGATGGCGCAGCGAAGAGCTGCAACCGCGGATTCGGCATGAAGCCCGGTACGCCAAAGCTCTCCAGCCCGGGCCCGATGGCTCTCAATAAATGAAACCGGGTACCTGCCGACTGCACGGTAAAACCAACGATCAGCGTCGGGCCCGCCCCGCTGGCAACTTGCGCGCGTGTCGAAAGATTAATCAGCCGCGCATCGGTGCTCCCAGGACTCGCCCGGCCCGTGTGAGTGGTATTTTTCAAAAGTCCCGGCCAGGCTGAGGCCGCGGAGAGCGGCTGCATGCCGGTGCTCCGGATCTTGTACACATTGCCATTCGTGGATCCGATGTAGACATGGCCATCCGGGGCGATCAGGGGCGACGAGGTGATGCTTTCCTCATCGTTGGGGCGTCCTAAATCGAACGTCCACCCGGGCGTGTTATTGGGCTTGATGGCGTAGACCTTGTTGTCATCCGCGCCCAGGACGATCACGCCATCGGATCGCACGGCGGGCGACGAAGCGGAGCTCACGCCGATGAAGTGTTCCCATTTTACCCGCTGCGTATCGGGGCCCGTGGGATTGAGCGCATATAAATTTCTGTCCCCTGAAGGGACGTAGATCGTACCATCCGCGCCCAGGGCGGGCGCGGCTTGGACGGAGCCGAGGGTCGGGTGTTCCCAGCGCATCGTCCCATCGGCCGCGATCGCGTAGACCTTCGAATCATCCGATCCAAAGTAGACCGTGCCATCGCGGCCGATGGCTGCCGCGGCGAAGATCTGTCCGCCCGTGGGCTTGATCCACCTGGTCCGTTCCGCGTCCGTCGCGCTGTCCGGCACCGTGGAGCTTACGGCGTAAAACGACTTGTCGAGCGACCCGACATAGATCGTCCCATCC
>JAZKEV010000361.1:5046-7551 GCA_040386765.1 Verrucomicrobiota bacterium
GATCTCACCTCCCGTTTTATAGGTCCACCTCGTCACACCCTCGGCAGATACCGCGTACAGTTATTCGTCGCCGCTGCCGAAATAGATTGTCCCGTCTGCCCCGATCGCCGCCGAACTGCTGATCGGTGCGTCCGTCTGCTTGAACCACTTGACCCGCTGCGAATCGGGCTTGTTGGGATCGGGATCCAAGGCATACATCTTTCCGTCGTAGCAGCCGATGTAGACCGTGCCATTGGGCGCCACCGTGGGAGTGGAATCGATGCGCTGCGGAAGCGTGAGCTCCCACCGCTTGTCTCCCGTGGCAGCCGCGATCGCCAGCACACGGCCTGACCCCTGGCGCACGATCCCGACGTAGACCGTATCGCCCGAAGGACTCAGCGCTGGCGAAGAATAATCAACCCAGCCCGTCGCGAGCCGATATATCCACGCCTCCTTCGGATTCCCGATGTCCTGCGCGTGCAGAAGCGTCCGCCCTGCACCCAGCAATGCGGCAAGGCAAAAGAATGTGCGCAGGAGCCGCAGCACTTCAGTTGGACGGGATTTTTGCAGACAGCGCAGGAATCATGCCTCTGGGCTCAATACAAGGCGGAAGCACGTTCCGCGCAAGTCGCTGCGCACGAGTTCCAAACGCCCACCTGCTTGTTGTGCAAGCTGATGACTTAAGGCCAACCCCACCCCGCTCCCTCCTACTTTCGTACTCGCACAGGGTTGGAAAAGCCGCTCGCGAACCGCAGGCGCGAGTCCGCCTCCGGTATCTTCCACGAGAAATTCCGTACTTCCATCACCCGCCCGCCCTCCCGTAAGGCGCACCGTTCCGCCCTCGGGCGTAGCTTCGATGGCGTTCTGGGCCAGGTTCCGCAGCACGAGGATCGCGAGATTTCCGCGGCGACCCGCGATGGTCACATCGCTCGCACCCGAAGCCACAAAGGCCACGCCGCGCTTTTTCGCCTCCCCTTTCACTTTATCCTGCACCAGCTCGGCGATGTCGGCCGCCGTAAGTTCGAAAGTCGCTCCCGTCTGCTCATCGCGCAGCACGCCCACGACATCGTTCACCATCGTCCGCAGTCGCCGGGTCAATTCCGAGGCTGCAGCCAGCTCGTCACCGCTCTCTCCGCGCACCGCCAGTTCGCCCTGTGCCGCCATGAAGCCCTCGAGGCCTGCGATCGGATTCTTGAGCTCGTGCATCAGATGGGCCGTCACCGCGCCCAACGCCGAGGTCTTGGCGGCGAGGACCAATTCGCGATTCGCCCGCTGCAAATCTTCGCCGCGCGCCTGCAGGGCTTCGTTGGCTGCCGCGAGCCGCCGAAAGGCCCAGCTCAACGCGAGCCCGATCACGAGCGAGCCGCCCAGCCACGCAACACCCGCCTGCGTCCACAATCGCCGATCATGCGCCGCCAGCTCCGCGCGCGCGGCTGCACCATCGAGCCAGAACTGCGCGGCGCCGAGCAGCCTCTGCACTCCAGCGCGCTTCAACGGCACCCAAGCCTCGACGATCTCCACGTTCTCATTGAGAGGTTCAACGAACTCGATCTCATCCGCCCAATTCTTGTGCAATCGCGCGAACGGCTCGCCAGCGACCATCTTCGCCCAATCGTCCGGCGACGGCGCTTTCGGCTCCCCGAGTATGCCGTCAGAGGCATTGTGGGTTTGCCTCGCATCGAATACCCGCACGCCGACGACACCGCTCAGTTTGGTGGACGCTTTCACCACCGCCACCAGCAGCGCGCCAGGCACATCCGCCACGGCTTCCTCACCCATGGCTTCCGCGCTGATGCTCAGCTGCATCGAGGCCACCGCACCGAGGAGGTCCGCTTCCCGCCGCAAAGCCTGCTCGCGCAACCCTGCGCGCAACTGCCACGCGACCAGCGCCACGACCCCGCCAAAGACGAGTATCGTCAGCGCCAATACGCCGACGTGCGTAAAGCGCCTGGGGATCGGCGTAGCGGCAATAACGGGCATTGGGTGGGAGCCCTCATTTTTCCCAGCTCCACCGTATCCCAAGCAAGCCTTCGTTCACCCGATACGTCGCAAAGGGGTCGTTCGAGCGGTTGCGCTCCCAGCTGTATTTTGCAAAAGCGAGCCAGCGGGGGGACAGGGTGCGCTCGACGTAGAGCTCGGCGGTGTACTCGTCCTTGATCCGCGGCGGCGGGGTGAGCCCGCCTTCATCCGACTTCTGCACGCCATAGTCCTGCCGGCCCGCGCTGCCCCCCACCCGCACCAGCCAGCGTTCGCCGTCCCACTCCACTTCATGCTCCACGCGCGTCTCGCGGTAATTGAAGTAACCCGACCCGTTGTCACGATAGTGGAGCAGGATCGCGCGCGTAGTGCTTTTCCATTGCTTCGCCTTGTCCCACGCGACGTCGATGCGGGTCTGCACTTCCTGCTCCGAGATCTTGAGCTCGGTGCCGGCAATCTCGCGTCCGACGGAATTGCGGCGCTCGCGCGCATCATAGTTGCGCCACCGCCGGGCCCCACTCACCCGCGCCTCGAAACGCTCGCTGTGTA
>JAZKEV010000361.1:7561-8075 GCA_040386765.1 Verrucomicrobiota bacterium
TCCACCCACCACGAGGGCAGGAACGCCCAGCGTGCCACCGGCGCTACGAATCCACCCAGCACGCTTAGCGCCGCGACGTCCCGCCGCGTTTCGATCGAGGATACATCGAAGACCTGGTCCGTATAGTATCCTGTCACCGGAAGTCCGAACCGGAGCGTTTCGCTCACGCGATAGCCCACCTCGCTCTGCGCCCAGATCCGCGCCTCGTGATCCACCTCGGATATTTCAGCCGTAGCGGGGTCGATGTAGGCTACTTTTCTTAAAAATCGCGTATGCTCCCCCTGCAGGAAAAACGTGTATTCAAACGCACCCGTAGGCAGGCGCAGGAGCAGGAACTCCGCGACGCCGCGCACAAAAGGACTCGATTCCTCCTCGAGCGCGCTCAACAGCACATTATCGCGATACCCATAGGCCGTATCTAGCAACGTCGAGATGCTCCACTTCGGCATTGTCGCCAGAAGCTGGTCGATCTCGGCTTCATTTCCGTAGGGCACCGGGGCGGCAGGCAGCGACA
>JAZKEV010000362.1:0-4596 GCA_040386765.1 Verrucomicrobiota bacterium
ACCCGTTTCACTTTCATCCGCATCGCGAGGAGATCATCTATGTGATCTACGGTCGCGCCGAGCAGTGGGTCGGGAAAGAGTACCGTATCCTGGGTCCCGGCGAGATGGCGCACATCCCGGCGGGTACGATTCACGCGACGTATAATCCCTTTCCCGAGCCGCTGGTCTTTCTCGCGATGCTCTCGCCGGCCCAGCTGCCCGACGACCTGGCCGCCGCGCTCGACCCGCACGATGTCTCGGCGCAGGAGCCTTGGGCCTCGCTGCGCAAGGGCATGACCGAGTGCCGGACAGTTTATTGATCGTTCGGCACTTCGGCGCGCTACGCGTGCGAGCCGCGACGATTGAAGGTAGCGGCGATCGTCCTGACCGCCATCCGGCGGGTGTGGGCCGCGTAAACACTTTCAGTTACGCTGCCGCACGACGGTCAGCGCCACACCCGGCGCCGCCTCCACGCCCTCATGTGGATATACGACAGACGCAAGGTGGATATTCATCGTACGGTGTCCGAGAAGGGGAGTTTACAGGGTGGGCGGGACGCGGCTTAATGGGCCAAATCCCCTATGAAACGGTTACTCTCCGCCGTCCTCGTTGCAGTGTCGCTGGTCGTTGCGTGCGCCTCCGCCGCCGAGCAGCCGTTGCGTATCTTTCTTCGCTCCGGTCCCAAGTCTCACGGGCCTGGCCGTCACGACTATCCGCGCTTCCTGAAAGAGTGGATTCCGCTGCTCAATGAGCGCGGCGCTCGCGCGGTCGGCGCCGAGGCGTTTCCCACGCCGCAGCAGCTCGCCGAGACCGATGTGCTGATCCTGCACGCGCAGGAGGCCGGCAACATCCCCGATGCGCAGGACCGTGCCAATCTCGACGTCTTCCTCAAGCGCGGCGGCGGTCTCGTGGTCATCCACGCGGGCGCGGTTTCGCGCGACCCCGAGTGGTTCAAGGGCATCGTCGGCGGCTCGTGGCGGCACGGCACCACGAAGTTCCTCGAGGCGCCGATGCACGTCTACTTCTCCGACCGCAGCCACCCGATCACGCACGGCGCGTCGAATTGGTCGATGGACGACGAGATCTACTACGACATGGATCTGTCGCCCGACGTCCGCGTGCTCGCCACGGCTTACACACCGAAGGCGCAGGATACCGGCGGCAAGGGCAACAAGGAGGCGCAGGCCCGCGCCGCCGAGGCCGTCGCCCTGCGCAAGGGCGTGAACATCTACGACGTGCAGCCGCAGATGTGGACCTACGAGCGCACAGTCGCGGGCGGCGCCAAGCCGTACCGCGCCTTCGTCTCTCTGCCGGGCCACCAATACGAGAATTTCAACCGGCCTAATTATCGCGCGCTCCTGCTCCGCGGCATCGCGTGGGCCGGCCAGCGCAACAATGTCGACATACTCTGTAAGGCCGACGAGATCGGTGACGCGCTCCGCTATCCCGAGGGTGGCCCGACGCACCCGATGAAAGCCGCGGCCAAGATCGAGCTGCACCCGGATTTCAAGCTCTCCCTCGTCGCGAGCGAGCCGCTGATCAACAAGGTCATGAATCTCGACTGGGATGAGAAGGGCCGCCTCTGGGTTTGCGAGACCCCGGAATATCCCAACGGCCGCCGCACCCCGAATACCTCCACATGGAAGGAGAGCGGTTCGCTCAAGCCCGCGCAGACCGAGCGCGAGCCCGAGGACCGTATCTCGATCCTCACCGATACGAATGGCGATGGCATCATGGACAAGAAGCACGTGTTTGCCGACAAGCTGGAGCTCGTCACGAGCTTCGTCCTCTACAGGCGCGGCGTGATCGCGGCGACGGCCCCCGACATCTGGTACCTCGAAGACACCGATGGCGACGAGATCGCCGACAAGCGCACCAAGCTCTACACCGGCCTCGGCATCAACGACACTCACGCCGTCATCAACAATCTCCGTTGGGGTCTCGATGGCTGGATCTACGCGAGCCACGGCTACAGCCGCGGCGACGTGAAGTCGGGCGACGGCTCCAAGGCCTTCGGCGCCGGCAGCAGCGGCGTCGTGCGCTTCAAGCCCGATGGCAGCGCCTTCGAGCAATACAGCTCGCGCAATGGCAACACCTGGGGCCTCGATACCACGTGGGATGGCCAGATCTTCTGGACCCAGCCGACGAGCGGCACGGTTTTCTTCCACACGCTGCTCCCCGAGAGCGTGCTCGCGAAGGCCAAGCTCCCCGGTACCACCTCGTGGAAGGGCATGATGACCAATGTGCGGACCTATCCGAAGATGGAGTGGCCCGAGCAGGCGTACGTGCAGATCGACCAGGTCGGCCGCTTCACCGCCGCCGCCGGTTGCGCGATCTATGAAGGCGGCGCCTGGCCCGACAAGTGGAACTACAGCTACTTCACCGGCGAGCCGACGCTGAACATCGTCCACCACGAATTCGTCCGCCCCGAGGGCGTAAGCTACAACGTATCCAAGGAAGCAGGACGCGAGGAGACCGAGTTCATGCGCAGCTCCGACCTCTGGTTCCGCCCGATCGATACGCGCATCGGGCCCGATGGCGCGCTCTATGTTGTCGATTTCTACAATCAGGCGGTGATCCACAACGATACGCGCGGCCCGCTCCACGGCCCGGCCAATGCCGCCGTGCGCCCCGACCGCGACCACTATTTCTCCCGCATCTGGCGCGTGCAGCACAAGGACGCGAAGAAGTTCGAGATGCCCAAGCTCGACCGCGGCAACCTCGCCGCGCTCGTCCGCACCATCGAGACCAACCCGAATGGCCAGGTGAAGAAGATCGCGTGGCGCATCGCGCGTGAGAATCACGGCGACGCCGGCGCCAAGGCGCTCGCCGCCATCAAGCGCCCCGCCATCGGCAGCAAGGTGGAGCAGATTTACGCGAAGAGCCGCGCGGCCAGGACCCCGGCGGAGCGTCAGGCGGTGCTCACGGAGTTCGCGCAGGCCAGCGACGACTGGACGCGCTCGGCGCTCGCCGCCGGCGCGGCGGATAGTGCCGCGGATTTTGTGATCGAGGCGCTGAAGAGCCCGCAGGGCGCGGCCCTCGCGACCTTTGTGCAGGCGGTGACGCCAGCGGTTGCCGCCAAGGATGCGGCCCGCTTGGTGCAGGCTGGCGCGAGTAGCAAGAGTCCTCTGCGTGAGGGCATGCTGCGCGGCCTCATCGGCTTGGCCGAGGCCCCGGCGGTCGACGCCGCCACGGTCGCGGCGCTGAAGACGCTGATTCAAGATCCCGAAACGAGCGCCGCGGCGCTCATGCTCTCCGGCAAGTGGGACAAGGCGGGCGTGCTCGCGGCAACGAGTAAGGACGCGGCCGGCAAGCTCCTCGGCGATCTCACCGGAGCCTCCACCTCTGATACGCGTCGCGCCAGCACCGCCCAGGCGCTGCTCGCCGTGCCTTCGCTGCGGGCCGAGGCGCTGAGCCGGATTGCGGGCCTCCTCGCCGATTCGTCCACCTCCGCCGGGCTGAAGACGTCGCTGCTCAATGCGATCGATCAGTTGCCGGCTACCGAGGCTTCGAGTACGCTGATCGACACCTTTGCCAAGACGAAGTCGGCCCAGGTTTTCGAGCAGTTGCTCAAACGTCCCGAATCGGCGCACGCGCTGCTGGCCGCGATCAAGTCTGGCAGGATCTCGGTGGCCGATGTTGGCCCCGGCAATCTCGACCGCCTGCGCACGCACCCGAATCGCCGCGTGGCGAAGGACGCGGTCACTGTGCTGGACGGCGCTGGCGCCGTCTCCGCAGAGAAGATCGACTTGATCGCCAAGCTGCTCCCCGAAATCCAGCAGCCGGGCGATGTGGCCAATGGCCGCACGCTCTTCGGCGCGGCCTGCGCGGTGTGTCACAAGTTTGGCGACGTGGGTCTGCGCGATGTCGGTCCGCCGCTGGCGGGCATCGGCGCGCATCCCGTGCCGGAACTGCTTGCGCACATTGTCGATCCCAACCGTCAGGTGGAGCCGAATTTCTGGCAGTGGAATATCACGACCAAGAAGGGCGAGACCTTCGTCGGCGTGGTCGCCAATGAGAACAACACCACGCTTACCCTGCGCAATCAGGGCGGCGATACCGAGATCAAGAAGGACGACATCGTGACGCGCGACAATACGCGCCGCTCGCTGATGCCGGAGGGCTTCGAGGGCCTCGGCGCCGCGGGCCTGCGCGACATCGTCGCGTATCTCACGAGCAGCGCGAAGGCCGATGGCTCAGCCGCCAAGGCCGGCGTGATGGCCCAACCCGCTCCCGCGCCGCAGCAGCCTGGCAAGGGTAAGAAGAAGGCCGCGGAGCCCGATCCTCTCGAGGGCCCGAAAGAAGGCGGCCGCGGCGATGCGCCGTTGCCGGCGAGCGAGACCGTGAAGTGGGAGGCGGGCAAGAAGCGCGTCCTCATCATCGGCGGCGGCAGTTCGCACAAGTTCTCCGAGTTCTTCAACACGACCGATAGCGCCACGCTGCGGGCAGCGGGCTTCTCGGTAAACTACACCGAAGACCGCGACCAGGCGGCCAAGGAACTGGCCAACGCAGACGTGGCGGTGATCAGCGTGAACCGGAAATTCTTCGACACGCCGGAGTATCGGAAGGCGGTCTTCGACTTCGTCTCCAAGGGCAAGGGCATCATCATGCTCCACC
>JAZKEV010000362.1:4606-5152 GCA_040386765.1 Verrucomicrobiota bacterium
CGGCTACGCCAACTGGCCGGAGCTGAATGCAAAGATCGTCGGCGGCGGCGCACGCGGCCACGACAAGCTCGGCAAGTACTCCGTGAATGCGGTAAAGAAAGATCACCCGATCATGAAGGGCGTGCCGGCGACCTTCGAGGTCGAGGACGAACTCTATTATATCAACGCGGAGCCGGAGAAGATTCCGCCCGGCACCGCCGCCATCGAAGTGCTGGCCGAAACGTCGCCGAGCATCAAGTTCCAGAAGCCGCACCCGGTTGTGTGGACGACGAAGCACGACAAGGCGCGCGTCGTCGGCATCACCCTCGGCCACGATGAGCGCGTGCACGACCACCCGGCCTTCAAGGCGCTCCTCACCAACGCGGTGACCTGGGCCAGCGGAAAGTAGCTGAAGTAGCCCGCGAATCACGCGACTATACGCGAATGCCGAACCGCAGACATTCGCGTTCATTCGTGTGATTCGCGGGCGCTATTTGTTGGTAGTGTAGCGGCGGTCTATGACCGCCGACGAACGGGATAACGCCTTCGATCGGCGGTCATAGACCG
>JAZKEV010000362.1:5162-11387 GCA_040386765.1 Verrucomicrobiota bacterium
TACATCACAGACGCGCTTGAAACTCGCGACAATTTGGCAAGCATTCCGCCCATGCGCCTCCGTTTACCCCGCTTGTCGCTGCTTGCAGCCACGCTTTTGTCCGCGCTTTCGCTTTCCGCCGCCGAGCTCTTCGACGGCAAAACGCTCAACGGCTGGGAGGGCGACTCCAAGTGGTGGAGCGTGCAAGACGGCACGATAACGGGCGGCTCCACGACGGAGAAGGTCCCGAAGAATTTCTTCATCTCGACGAAGCGTTCGTTTCAGAACTTCGACCTGCGCGTGAAGCTGAAGCTCACGGGCGATCCGAAGACGGGCATGATCAATAGCGGCGTGCAGATCCGCAGCCTGCGCGTGCCCAACTCCACCGAGATGTGCGGCTATCAGGTCGACGCGGGTGACAAGTGGTGGGGCAAACTCTACGACGAGTCGCGCCGCCGGAAGGTGATCGCCGAGTCGCCCAACCAGGCGGCGGTCGATTCCGCCGTGAAGCCCGGCGAGTGGAACGAGTATCGCATCCGCACCGATGGCGCGCGCATCCAGTCGTGGGTCAACGGCGTGCCCGCACTCGACTACACCGAGAACGAGCCGAACATCGCGCAGGATGGCCACATCGGCCTCCAGATTCACTCCGGTGGTATCGCCCAGGTGCAGTTCAAGGATATCGTGATCGAGGAGCTGCCCCCGACGGCCGGCGCGCCCACATGGGCCAAAGTCGGCCTGCCCCCGCCGCCTCCGCCGAAGAAGGACAAGGGCGCGCCGAAGAAATCGGCTGCCGCTCCCACCGCACCACCCGGTGCCCTCCGAAATGCCGCGATCAGCGCGCCGCTCTCTCCTTCGGAGGAGCGGCTTTCTTTTTCCCTACCTCCGGGTTTCGAGGCCGAACTGGTGGCCGCCGAGTCGGAGGGCTTCGGAAAATTCGTGAACGTCACGTGGGATGCGCGGATGCGCCTGTGGTCGATGACTGCGCTGGAGTATCCCGTGGATGGCAACGAACAGAAGGCTGCTTCCGATGCGCTCTTCGCGGCGGGCGGACGCGACAAGGTCGTCGTCTTCGACGAACCCTATGGCACGCCGGCGCGGGGGCAGGCGGCTGTCACGACGCCGCCTCGGGTCTTTGCCGATGGCCTCGTGATGCCGCTGGGCGTGCTGCCGTACCGCGATGGCGCGATCGTCCAGTATGGAGCCAATCTCCGCTTCTACCGCGATACGGATGCCGATGGGCGCGCGGAGCGGCATGAGGTGATCCTCACGGGCTTTGGCACACAGGACTCGCATCTGTTTCCGCACCAGTTTTTGCGGCAGCCGGGCGGGCAGATTTTCGTCGCGCAGGGACTCTTCAACTACTCGAAGGTCCGCCGGCCCGACGGACGCCCTTTCGCCAATGGCGCGACCGAGATTCCGTTCAATCAGTGCAAGCTGGCCCGCTTCACGCCCGACGGCGCGAGCTTCGAAAACCTCACGGCGGGCCCCAATAATATCTGGGGCCTCGTCACCTCGCGCGAGGGCGAGACGTTCCTGCAGGAGGCAAACGACATCGGGTATCCAGTTATCCCCTACGCGACAGGCATCTGGGTGGCGACCGGGTCGAAGGACCGGCTGCGACCCTACCAGCCGCTCATGCCGCCGCCGCTGCCGCCGGCGCAGATGGGTGGCACCGGGCTGAGCGGACTCGCGCTGGCGGAGGATCGCGATGGATTTTTCCGACGCTTCGGCGCGCCCGACACGGGAGCGAAGATCTTCTTCCTCGCCAATCCGATCACCCACTCGATCAACGCCGTGCGCGCCACGCCGGAAGACGGCCGCTATCGCTACGAGAAACTGCCCGATTTTCTCACCACCACCGACAAATGGTTTCGCCCCGTTGCCTGCCACTTCGGGCCCGATGGGGCGCTCTATGTGGTCGACTGGTACAACAAGATCATCTCGCACAACGAAGTCCCGCGGGCGCACCCCGACCGCGACAAAAGCCGCGGCCGCATCTGGCGCATCCGCCACCGCGAGCAGCCCCGCGTGACGCCGCCGGACCTCACGAAGCTCGATGATCGCGCGCTCGTCACGCAGCTCGGCGGACCCAATGCCCTCGTCTCGCGGCTCGCATGGCTGGAACTCGCGGACCGCCGCGCCACGGCCGTCGTGCCCCAGCTCGCGGCCCTCGTCACCGACCGTACCGCGCCCAACGACCGCCGGCTCGCCGCCCTCTGGGCGCTCGAGAGCCTCCAGCCCCTCGCGACGGCGCTCCTCCAAACACTCGCGACCGATCCGGCGCCGGCCTTGCGGCGTGAAGCCGCCCGACTCGCCTCGGCGCACGCGCGGCCAGAAGCTGAGTTTCTCGCCATCGCGACGCCACTCGTAGCGGACTGGAGCCCATCCGTGCGGGCCGCCGTCGGCGATGCGTTGCGGCGGGTGCCGCACGCGAGTGCGCGGGTGATGCGACTCGCTGCGCAGCTGGGTCGCGAGGCGCTTCCGACCGCAGCGACGTGGCCTCGCTATGAGCGTGAGTTTGAGCGGTATCTCGCGCGTTGGGCGATGGAGCTGAATCCCGCCGCGACCCGCGCGCTCCTCGAATCTGCGGAGGGCGGGGCGTTGCCGCTGGAGTCGCGTCTTCTCGCCACGCTCGCGCTTGGCGGGAAAGACGCGGCGGTCGGCCTCGCCCGGCTCGCGCCCGAGCTGAAGCGCCCGCTGGGCGATGAGGAAGTGCGCGCCCTCGCGGCGCACTTTACCGAGCCGGCGGTGCGCGATGCGCTTGGCCGCTCGCTGGCGCAACCGGCGACGCGGATCGCCGTCCTCCGCGCGCTCCTGGCGCTGCGCACCAGTCTCGATCCTGCGCCGCTCGCACCGGCGCTCACCGCCGCCGCGCAATCGCTCCTCGCGAGCGCCGATGCGGCCGAGGCGACGCTCGGCGCTCAGGTGGCTGGTGCCTTCAAACTGGCCGGTGCCGAGCCGCAGCTCACTGCACTTCTCGGCACCTCTCCCACGCTTACTCCTCCAGCGCTCGCGGCTCTCCGCGCCTTGCGTGAAAATGGCATCGGCCCGGTTGCGGCTTTCGAGCGGTTGTCGCGCGAGGCCACCGAGGCAACGGTCCGCGACGAAGCACTGGCGGCGCTGGCTGCATCGCGTGAGCCCGAGGCGCCGGCGCGCCTTGTCCGGCTGCTGCCGGCCTTGACGACGACGCAGCGCGGGCTCGCGCTCGATCGGCTCGCGGGTAATGCCGCCGGCGCCGCGGCCATTGTGGCGGGGCTGGGTTCCAAAGCAGTCGCGAAGGCCGACCTCGGCGTGAACACCATCGATAAACTGCGGACGCTGCTACCGCACGATTCCACGGTGGGCGCGCTCTGGCAGGAGCTCGGGGGCAACACCCGGCGCGTACTCCGGCTCGAAGGGCAGCACGAGGATTTCGCGGCCACGCAGCTTACGCTCACGGGCGCGTTTACCGTCGAGTGTTGGGCAAAGCTGGACTCGACGATCAGTAATCTCGATGCCCTGCTCGGTGCGCCGGGGCGGGTCTCGATCAATTTCCACGCCGGGCAGGTCCGGGTCTGGCTCGGCGACGGCAGTAATAACATCGTCGTCGCGAAAAAGAAAACCGTGCCGCTCCTCTGGACGCATTATGCGATCACGCGCACGGCCGAGGGTATCTTTAATATCTACATCGACGGCGAACTGGATGCGACCAGCACCTAGGCCAACAAAGCCACGCTGGCCGGTCTCGACGTGGGCCGGACGAACCCGAAAACCGGCGGCACCGCCGGCTGGCTCGCGGAATTTCGCGTGTGGAATGTCGCGCGGTCCGAGCGGGAGATTCGCGAGAATTTCGACCGCAGCTTCGCCGATGTTGCGGCGCGGCCGGTAGGCCTCACGCAGGTCCTGGCCGGCGCCGACTGGGGGACGCTGCACGGCCGGGCCCGGGTCGAGCTCAGCGACGATGCACCCGCGCTGCTGACGGCGGCCGAGGCAGCGGTGCAGGACGAAAAATTTGCCCGCTTCCGCACGCTCGCCAACACGCGTGGAAACCCCGAGCACGGCCGCGAGCTGTTCACGGCGACGTGCGGTGCGTGTCACCAAGTGGGCGGCAAAGGCGGCCAGATCGCCCCCGCGCTCGATGGCGTGGGTAATATCGGCGTCGAAGCGCTGTTGCGGAATATCCTCACGCCGAGCGCGGCGATGGAGAGTGCGTATCGCGTGTATCGGGTCGTCGCGACAGATGGCTCGGTGCGCGAGGGATTCCTCGCGGAGGATGCGGCCGACTCGGTGGTGCTGCGCATCCCCGGAGCCGAAGATCGGCGGATTCCGCGGAGCGAGATTCGTCAGACGTCGTACTTGCAGCGCTCGCTGATGCCGGAGGGTTTGCTGGAGAGTTTACCGGCGGAGCACGTGAGCGATCTGTTCGCGCACTTGAAATCGCTGAAGTGACGGCGGGGGCGGCGCGTTGGCGGGAGGGCGTGCGGCGGATGGCGATTGGGATGATCGCCGCTACCTCAATCCTTTGAACAGGAAGACCGGAAGAGACGGGAAGGTGACGGACAGCTTTTCCCGCCCTTCCCGATCTTCCTGTTCAATTTGGTCGGTTAGAAAAAAACGCCCTACTTGAGCTCGGCTTGGAAGAAGGCGATGGCTTCTTCCCACATCTTCACGTTGATGCCCTTGGCGCGGAGGATGCCGTGGCCGCCGCCGTCGTAGAGGATGAGTTTGCTGTGCGGAGCGAAGGGCTTGAGCGCCGCGTACATCTGCTCCGATTGCGGGAGCGGAGCGACGACGTCGCCGTGGCAGTGGACGAAGAGCACGGGCGCGTCGTCCTTGGTGACATAGGAGGTGGTCGAGGCGCGCTTCCACTCCTCGCTGGTCTCGGAGAAGGGGACGCCGACCCACGCGCCGTTGGTCTTGCGCTTCTCGGCGAGGGCGTGCTTTTCGTGGCCGCCATCCTTCAGGCGCGAGATGAAATCGAAGACACCCGCGAGCGAAACCCCCGCCTGGATACGGCTGGATTGGGTGGGGTTGCCGCCCTTGCCCTCGAACTCGGCGACGTCGCCCGAGACGGCGAGCATTGTCACGAGATGCGCGCCGGCCGACTGGCCGATGGCGCCGATTCTGGCGGGGGCGATATTGTAGGCGGCGGCATTGGCGCGCACCCAGCGGACGGCGGCCTTGGTATCGTGGATCGTCGCGATAAAAGTATCGTCCGGCGTGCCGCGGTACGCGATGCACGCCGCGGCGAAGCCCCGCGAGGCGAGGTACGCAGCCGTAGCGGCGAAGCGTTTCGTGTCCTGCGCGAGGAAGCCGCCGCCTGCGATGACCATCACGCAAGGTACGGCTTTGGTGCGCTCAGCCGGCAGGTAAAGATCGAGCACGAGTGCGCGGTCGCCGTAGCGCGCGTATTCGATGCCGCGGGCGACGACGATGGAGGCGAACGTGTCGGCGTTCACGCCGGGCAGCGCAGTGTCCTTGGCGTAGGTCGCGGCCTGTTTGGCCGGAAGAGGCGCGAGGGCGGCGGCCGGGCTGGCCGCGTGAAGGGCGGTCGTTAATGAGACCATCGTCGCGGCTGCGGCGAGCGCGAGGAGGCGGGAGGGGCGGGTGAAGCGGAACATGATAAGAGGCTGGAGGTAGAGGGCGAAGAGGACGGAGCGGTAAAGTAAGACGGGGTTGAAGTAGGGCGGGTTTTAAACCCGCCCTGGATTGGAAAAAAGAGGGATGCGAAAAAGCAGGAGACGCTTGGAGTAGGCAGACGTACGTGCGCCTGTGTGTGAGGTGAGACCTACGGATAGACGGAGGTGTGGTAGACGCGTGAGAGGCGAAAGGATCTTCCGTTTTTCTTCGTGCCTGCGAGAGGGCGGGTTAAAACCCGCCCTACTTTAGATCTTGGCCATGATTTCTTTGATGCGCTTCCAGCTTTCCTCGCGGGCCGTTTTGTTGGCGGGAAGGGCCTCGGGTTGCTGGCCGGAGCGCATGTACCCGTGGCCGGCGCCTTCGTAGGTGATGGGGTCGTAGGCCTTCCTGGCGGCTTTCATCTGCTCGGTGATTTTCGGCAAGCCGGCGTTGATGCGGGCATCGTTGCCGCCGTAGAAGCCGTGGATCGGCGCGGTGATCCTGGCGACTGCGGCGTCCTCGGTCGGGGCGTCGCCGTAGAAGACGAGGCCGGCCTTGATCTCGGTGCTATTGGTGGCGAAGCGGAAAGTCTGGCGTCCGCCCCAGCAGAAGCCGCCGACGACCACCTTGCCGTTGCACGCGGGG
>JAZKEV010000363.1:0-10975 GCA_040386765.1 Verrucomicrobiota bacterium
CGATCTCCACCTCGCCGAAAGCCTCCCCGGGGCGATCCTCGGCGATGCGACGCGCCTCCGCCAGATCCTCGTTAACCTCATCGGTAACGCCATCAAGTTCACCGAGCGCGGCCGAGTCGAGCTCAGCGCCAGCTGCGTCGACCGCTCCGGCTCGAAGGCGGTGCTTCACTTCACCGTCACCGACACCGGCATCGGCATCAGCTCCAATGCCCTCGACAAGCTCTTCAAGCCCTTCACCCAGGCCGATACGTCGATGAGCCGCAAATACGGCGGCACGGGCCTCGGCCTCGCGATCTCCATGCGCCTCGCACAGGCGATGGGCGGCACCCTTCAGGTGCAGAGCACGCTCAATCACGGTTCGACCTTCCGCTTCATCCTGCCCTGCCCGCTCCCCGAGGTCACCGCCGCGCCGCGCCCCGCGGAGCCGCCGCGCTTCGTCACGCCCGTCCTCTCCGGCCGCGTGCTCGTCGTCGAGGACGACACCGTCAACCAGCAGGTCATCGATCTCTTCCTGCGCAAACTGAACGTCACTCCGAAATTTGCCGGCGACGGCGAGGCCGCGATCGCCGCCGCCACCGCAGAGGTCTTCGACGTCGTCTTGATGGATTGCCAGCTCCCCGGCATCGACGGCCTCGAAGCCACGCGCCGCATCCGCCAGAAACTCGATGGCAGGCCGCTCACGATCATCGCACTCACCGCCAACGCGAGCACCCACGTCCGCGAAGCCTGTCTCGCCGCCGGCATGGACGACTTCCTCACCAAGCCCGTCCGCTTCGAGCTGCTCGCCACCCTCCTCCAGCGCGCCTTGGCCGACAAGACCACAGTCTCATAGCTCGTAATGTAGCGGCGGTCTTGACCGCCGACGAACGGGATCGCGCCCCCACACGCAATCGGCGGGCATCGACCACCGCTACCAGCCCGTCCCTGGTTCGACCCTGTAGAAAATCATAGGCCCTCGGAAACCGACCACAGACAACGCCGGTAACGCGGATAAAACCAAGCCGGTCGCGTTAGCGTATCCGCTTCATCCGCGTAATCCGCGGTTAAAAACAAAACGGCCCTTCTTCCCCTCGGCACGAATAGAGAGGAACCCATCAGTTCAATGGCATAGCAGTTGAGCCCCAAGGGCGGCGGGCTTGAAAATAACGATGAGTTGCGCGGCGTATCCCGAAACCTGACACGCCAGCCGTATGAGGCCGCCCCCAGCTACTTCTCCCCCACCACCCACTCCACCCGCCCATGCGCGCCCGGCGCCTGCGCCAGCTTCTCCGCCAGATACGCCAGCACCGGCAGCGCCTCGCGGTCGAATTGCCACGGCGGATTGAGCACGAGCAGCCCGCAGCCCTTCATCTTCAGCGCCGACTGCGGCCCTGCAATCTCCAGCTCGCACGCCAGCGCCGGCGGCGGCCTCAGCTGGCGCACCAGCATGAAAAACTCTTCCACCCGCGCCCGCTCCGTCAGCGGATACCACACCGCAAACACCCCGCTCGGAAACCGCCGCAGCCCCTCGGCCAGCCCCTTCGCGATCTGCGCAAACTCATCCTGCGCCTCGAAGGGCGGATCGATCAGGATCAGTGCTCGTCGCTCCGGTGGCGGCAGCATCGCGCGCAGCGCCGTGTAGCCATCCATGTCGTGGACGGATACGCCCGATTCCGCGCCGAATTCCATCCGCAGCGCCTCGCACTCCTCCGGGTGCTTCTCGCACAACGCCAGCCGATCCTGCGGCCGCACCAGCTGCTTCGCCAGCCGAGGCGAGCCCGGGTAAAAGCGCAGGCCCTCGTCGAGATTTCCCCGCGACTCATCGTACTCTCGCACCAGCGCGAGATAGTCGCGCAGCGCGGGCGGCGCGTCCTCCGCGGCGCTCAAGCGGCCGATGCCCTCCGGCCACTCCGGTTTGCGCGCGAGCGTGTCGCCGGTCGCGGCCCGCTCGAGATCGTACCGCCCGCGCCCCGCATGCGTATCGAGGTAAAGGAAGCCCTTCTCCTTCTTCTGGAGAGCGCGCACGAGCTGCAGGAGCAGCGCGTGCTTCATCACGTCCGCGAAATTCCCCGCGTGAAAATGGTGTCGGTAGTTCACCCGTTCACCGGCACCTTTACCACTGCCTTGCGCACCGTCACCGCATCCGCGCGCAGCCGCAGCGAAGGCATGTGCACATCCGCCGGATAGAAGATCGCCGTCGCGCCTGGCAGCGCCTTGAGCTGTGTGGTGTCCTTGAAATCCTGATACGTGATGAGGTCGCGGTCCGGGTTGTAAGCGTCTTTCACCGTGATCAGCGAGGCATCGACCAGCTCCATCAGCTCCTCGCCCTCGATCACCACCTGCACGTCGATGTACTTCCGGTGCGACTCGAAGAAGCCGTCGACCCGCATCTTGGTATCGTACGCCTGCTCCATCACGAAGACCCCGTCGCCGAGGTCGACCTTCTCCGCTTTGCCCACGGGCACCGCCCGCAGCCGGGCGCGTGCCGCCGAGTCATCGCGCAGCACCTCCTCGACGTAGGCAAAGGCGGTCGCAAATCCCGCAGTTTGGGGCGCCTGGGCGCGGACAGTAGCAAAAGATCCGTAAAGAGCCATGCCTCGAATCCACCGACGCGCTTTCCAGCTGGCAAGACATGAAACCATTGTCATCGCTCCCGGTCTTTCCGACGTTTTACTGATTACCGCACAAATCCTTCCCACATGAAAACATCGCTCCGCACCCTGCTGCTCTGCTCGCTGCTCCTTCCGGCCGCCCTCTTCGCCGCGCCGTTCGAAGGCAAGGTCTCGCTCAAGATGTCGTCCGACGGCAAAGCCCACGACATCCGCTACAACATCAAGGGCGACAAGCTCCGCATCGACATGCCCGCGGCCTCCGGCGGCAAGAGCATGGGCGGCATGATCGTCGACCTCGGCAAGAAGGAGACGACCATGCTCATGGACGAGCAGAAGATGTATATGACCATGGCGATGCCGGATAACACCGCGCCCAAGGCCTCCGGTAAGAACGAGGACGTAAAGCTCGAGAAGACCAGCCAGACGGAAAAAATCCTCGGCTACCTCGCCACGAAGTATCTCGCGACCTCCAAAGACTCGACGACCGAGATGTGGCTCGCGGAAGGCATCGGCATGTTTACCTCTCTCAGCGGTTCGAATCCGATGGGCGGCCGTAAGGCCGCCGCGCCCCAAGGCTGGGAAAGCTCCCTCGCCGGCAAGGAACTCTTCCCGCTCCGCGTCGTCACCAAGAATAAGGGCGGCAAGGAAACCTTCCGCATGGAAGCCACCGCCGTCGATAAGCAAAGCCTCCCCGACACGCTCTTCGCCCCACCCGCCGATTACCAGAAGCTCGACATGAGCGGGATGATGAAGGGCCTGCTACCCGGCACCTCACGGTAACCCGGTATTTACCTCATCTATCCGCGCGCCCTCTGCGCCGACGATCTTTCCAAGACGCGCCGACTTCGGCGCGTCTTTTTTTTGCGCAGCGAAATCTCCGCCCGCGCCTTCACCTACACCTTTATACCGGACAAGTGGTATCGCGCTTTCTCCATGCGCGAGTTCGACGGAAATGAATTAATCCAGAAACGCCCCGCCCCCATGGCTCGCGCGCTCAGGGCACCGGCACTTCGCTCGTGCTCGTGATCGTATTCGTTCTTGATCGTTCGTATCCAGCCGCGCGCCCGTGCGCGGAAACCAGGGTCTTCGCACCGCACCGCCTCCGCTCGCGCGAGTTTCGGGCCGTCCCTCGCGCTGTACGCCCGCCTTACAGCTTCTTCAAGCTGGCGATAAACGGCCCCGGCCCGCCCTCTTGGTAACCAAGCTTGCCCACCGGTTTGCCGGCGCTGTTCAGCACCACCACCGTGGGGTAGCCTTCAATTCCCATCGACTGCGCGAGCTTGCGATTCTGGGCCTTCACCGCTTCCGGCTGCTGTTTCCGCCGCGGAAAATCCAGCTCCACGAGCACCAGCTTCTCTCGCGCATAGGCGCTAAACTCCGCCGTCGTGAGGATCTCCTTCTGCAGCTTGATGCAATAGCCGCACCAGTCGGAGCCCGTGAAAAACACGAACACGTTTTTGTTCTCGGCCTTCGCCTTCGCGAGCGCGGCGTTGTAATCGGTCATCCAGCCCAAGGGCCGCGCCAGCATCGTCGGCGCTCCCGATTCCGCGCCCAACGCCACACCCTGCCACGCCGCCAATGTGAGAACGAGAGCCAGGAGTTTCTTCATGATGCAGGTATGAAGCAAAAATTTCGCCGAAGGTCAAAGCGCGTCCGCAGGAACCCACGCGACTCCTCCTAGATGGCAAACCTCACGCCGACGCATGTCGCGGCGCACCACAGTCCCAAGGCAACGCCGAACGCCACGCGAAAGAACATCGGTGCGATGCCGTGCCGTCCCGCGAACCTCCAGCCACCCACGACGGCTATCATCAAGACCCAGGCGGCGAGAAAAGCCGCCGCGCTGCTCATCACAAGGCTGGTACCACAACCATAGCTTATGGGCAGCGCGGCATACTCATAGAGTGTCCAGAAGAGGAGGAGCGCCGTAAGCGCGGTCACTCCCACGATGATCGTCCCCAGCGTCGCGGCGCCCACGACGCGTAACCTCGAATGCGATTTCGCCATCGCCTGCAGAGACGCCACAGGCGCCGGCCCGGCTACGGCTTTACGCCCTTCACCTTCAATTCAAGGATGCGCCCCGGCAGCCAGCCCGCGCCGTTCTTGAGACTCGTGGGCCGCGTGAACTCCAAAATATAGAGCCGGCCCGGCCCGGCGACATGCACGTCGATCGGCCGGCCGAGCGGAGCGAGAAAGGTAGTCGTGCGCGCCGTCCAGCGGCCATCCGGCTGCTGCGCCATCTTCATATGCAGCACGTCGAAGCCGTGCTCCTCATCCGGCCCCGGTCCGAGCAGGAAACTCCCGAGTCGTCCCACGAGGAAGCCATTGCGCACCGACTCCGGCCACTCGTTGCCCAGCCACACGAGGCCCGTGGGGGAGCTGTGCGCATTGAAGGTGCTCGTCGGCTGCCCGCCCATCAGGCCGGCCGGCCCGAGATTCAGCACCGGCAGCACAAACGTGACACCCTCCGGCGCCGGCGGCACCGGCGCGTGCGCGTACCACTTCTTCTCCACCGGCGCGTCGCCAAATTGATACGGGAACCCGTGGTGCCGCGGTGCCCCGCCCGGCTTCGGCGGCACGATGTGATCCATCTCCTCGGGCGCGTGCGCGTCGGGCCCGTTGGAGACCGTGAAGAGATTGCCCGAACCATCCCACGCGAAGGTGAAGGCATTGCGGATGCCGCGCGCGATCACCTCGATCTTCGGTTGCGCCGTCTTGGGATCGAGCCGCCACATCGCGCCCGTGATCTCCACCTCCCCGCCTTTGCTGAGATTCGGCACCTCGCCGGTCTCGCCGGCATCCGTCCGCGAACCGTTGCTCGCATACAGCATCCCATCCGCGCCGAAGCGGATGTCCGAAAGCCCGTGCGTGTACGGGCCGATCCCCCACGGATATTTCGTCTGAAACCACACTTTCGGCGCGACCGGATCGCCCTCCGCATCGCGGGACGTCGTGTGATAGATGGTGACCTCGTTCATCGCGAGCGGCTTCGCATTCACGCGCTGGTTGCTCGTGATCCACAACCGGCCTCCGGCATCGAGCACCATCCCGAGCGTGCTGAAATCGCCGGTCTTATCGCCGGTGAATTCCTTGGGCCACATGATCTGCTTCAGGTTGCCGCTTTTCGTATCGAAGCGCCACACGCCACCCCAGCGGCCGAGGATGTAGAGCGGCCCGCCCTTGCCATCGCTCGCCAGCCGCACGCCAAAATCATTCAATCGCACCAGCTCCGTAAGCTCAAACCCGTCCGGCGCTTTCGGCAGCGGCCGGTAATCCGCCGCCGCCCTCAGGGCCTCGAAGCTCCTGAACTCCGTGAGCGCCCGGATCGCCGTCACATCGGCCCTGGTCACGCGTCCGCCCGCATTGCCCCACGAGTTGAGAACAAACGTGACCACATCCGCCGCCTGCGCATCGTCGAGCACGATCGGCGGCATCTGCCCGCGGTACGTCGTGCCGTTCACCACGATCTCGGCCTTCAGGCCAGCGACCACCGCACGCACCGCGCCGGTGCGATTGGCCGCGAGCCAGTCGGACTTCGCCAACGGTGGATACGTGCCGCGCACGCCATCGCCCGTGACGCCGTGGCAGATGGAGCAGTTCGCCACATAGAGCGCCTGCCCGCGCGCCATCGACTCCACGACCTCCGGCTCCGCCGCACGCAACGCGGCGCCACAACCGATCGCCACTACAAACGCCGGGACCAACCCGCGGGGTAAACGCATGCCCTCAAGGCTACGCATCCTCCCGCCCGCGAGTCAACGCACTGCGGGACGGACACATGCACTGCAAAGTGCGCGCATCCCCGTCGCCGAAACCTGTTTTACAGGAGACGAACCGAGGACAAACCGAGAAAAGACAGAATCCAACCCTGCCTTTCTTCGGCTCGACCTCGGCTCGTCCTCGGTTCGTCTCCTTTAAAAACGTCTGAGGGCCTTTGCCCCAATCAACTCCTCACAGCGCCACGTCGATCGTCGCCGCATCCGCCTTCGCCTTCGGCATCAGCGCGCGATACTCCGCACCGTCCGGCAGATCGCGTCCGACTTTCACCGTGTAGGTGCCGGGCCGATACACGCGGGGACGGAAGCGTTCGCCGCTCGCGCGCACCGTATAGACGATGTCGCCCGTCGCATCCTCGACTACCTGAACCACCGGCCGCGCACCGCCTTTGAAGACCAGTTCCGGTAGGTAGCCCGTGACTTTGCGTCCGTCGTTGTCTTCCGACGCGATCGTGATCGGCCAGCCCGGGAATTGTTTCCGGCTGCCATCGGCCTCGGGGAAACGCGGCCAGCACTCGAACGTCACCTTCTTCGTGGCTTTGTTGAAGCGGATCAGCCCGTACCCGTCGCTGCGCTTTTTCTCGTCCTGAATATTTTCCGGATTCGCGTAGGCCAGCATCGTGATCTTGTTCCCGAGGCCGTCGCGATAGTCGCCCGTCCATGGGAGCGGGCTGCCCTTCACGGGATTCGCGCCCGCCTTCTCATCGGCCGGCTGCCACCAGCGGCCATAAATCGTGTTCACGATCGCGGGGTTCGTAAAAGCATACGGGCCGTCGCCCCACTCCTCGATGCCGTGCTTCAGTGCTACCGCGAGATGCTGGTCGCCGCACAGATGCACGCCCCACACGCGGCGGATTTCCTCGAGCGCGCGATTGCGGCCCGTCTGCGGCCAGCCGTTGCAATCGAGATCGGCCAGCAGCCGGTCGCGTTTCCCGCCATGCAGATGCACCGCTCCGGCAAACGCCGTCTGCGACAGCACCGCCTTCATCTCCGCGCCAGTCCAATCCTGCCCCCACGTGCGCAGGAACTTCATCTGCCGCTCGCCCAGGAGCTGCAGGCCCGGCAGATCAACCGTCGCCGGGTCGAAACCCTCCTGGTTGAAATGGTCCGGCCGCGGCCCGGCCTGCGGGATCTTGCCCATCGGCCCGCTCTTGAATTTCCGATCCTCGAGGATCGCGAAGTCGAGCCCGCCCACGCGCAGCCGCGTGAAGTACACGCCAATGCCCTGCTCGACGGGCCTCGGGTCGACCGGGTCAGGCAGATGCGAGGTCTGCTGGCGCTCGACCATCTTCACATAGGCGGCCGGGTAAATATAGCCGCCGTCGGCGCCGCCCCGATCCTTGGAAACTTTTCCATTCTCGCCCCACAGATTGCCGTGCCCCACGTCGTGGTCGTCGGGGATCGTGATCGTCGGCCGGTCGCGCATCACCTCGCGGAATTGCAGGCCAAACTCGATCCAGCCCGCCGTATGCTCGGTGTGGCGATACGACTGGTCGCCCGCGAAAAACAGCAGATCGGGATTCATCTTCCGGATATGCTCGATGATTTCCGCGCGCGGCCCGGTCGTCCGCGCCGAGTTGCACGAGAGGCTCGCGACGACGATCTCGGCCTTGTCCTTCGGATCGCGCCGGATGAGGCCCTCGAACATCGCCTTCTCGCCGTGCCGCACGCGATACGCGACCTCGCGCGAACTATCCCAGCGCTCGATCCGAAAATGCGCGTCCCAGCCGGGGAACTGTACCTTCGCTTTCGCGACTTCCTTCCACTGGTTTCCCTCGCGCAACTCGAGCCGCGCCTCGCGCGCCTCCTCTGGCTTCAGCGGGAAAAGCTGCGCCGTCAGCTTCAGCACGCCGCGGTCATGCGTGTAAACGGCAAAGGCCACCACCTCCTCGCGCGCGACATTCATGGGCGGCGGCGCGGGCTGGTTGCCCGTCGGTTTCTTCGTCCACCACTCGCCGACCGCGAGCGAATCGAGATTCGGAAACTCGGGGCCAAACGGCTGCGCCGGCTCGGCGGCCAGCACCGGCGCCGCTGCCGCCACACTAATCAGAGCAGAACGGATAAAACGGGAAAGCATAGGGGTAAAAGCGGGAGGTTGATGCCCCGCCATCGCCCGTGCAAGGACGCCCCGCCGGATTTTCACCCGACCCGTTGAATGGCATTTTTAATTCTCCAGAAGCGGGCCCACAAAATTGCGGCCCCTAACACTCACGTAAGCTCTAAGCCGGCGGAACTTGAACAGAAGAAAACAAAGGGAACGAAGCGCGGATTTTGCGGGCGAAGGCGGCAAAGCTCTTCGTTCTCTTCGTTGCCTTCTGTAAAAAACTCTTATTTCCGCTTCGCCAGCGCCGCCTCGATCTTCGCCGCCACCACCTCAGCGAGCTGGGCATACCCCTTCTCCGTGAAGTGCACATTACCGTTCGGCAGCTGCTGCGCATCCTTGTGCCCGGTGACGAACGCATGGAGATCGTTCACCGTCACGCCGGCTTCGCGCATCACGTTTGAGCCCGCCGTATTGTAGGCGATCTCCGAGGCCTCGACGCGGCCGTTCGACTTCGCCGGCACGGGCGTGGTCGTCGCGTAGATCAGCGTGGCGCCCGTCTTCTTCGCCCGCGCCACAAATTCGCGGATGTTCTTCTCATACTGCGCCGGCGTCGTCACCACCTTGCCCTTGGCGGTCGTGGTCAGCGTGCCCTTCTCGTCGACGTACTTATTGTCGTGCAGGCCGAAGTTGAAATGGATCACGTCCCACTTTCCGGTGCCGAGCCACGCGTCGAGTTTCTTGAGGCCGTTGCCGCTCTCGAAGCAATTCTCCGGCGGCCGGTGGACGTTGGCCTTGCCCGCCAGCAGCTCGCGCACCTTCACGGTGTAGCCCATCGAGATCGAGTCGCCCAGCAGCAGCACGCGCGGCAACCCCGGCACATCCTTCACCGGCGCCATCATCGCATCGCGCTTCGCCTTGGCCATTTCCTTCGGCGTCGGCTCGGCGGCCACAGCCATCGTTATCGCGCCCGCGAGCGCGCACATCGTTAAGAGCAGGGTACGAAAGTTCATGGGGGATTTCGCAGCCTGCCGCCGTTCCCGGAATTGCCAAGCTCCCGCTCCGCTGCCAACACCACACCGCATGTCACCCCTTCCCCGCCTCGGTTCGCTCCTGCTTGGCCTCGCGCTCGCCGTCTCCTCCGCGCTCGGCGCGGCACCCGCGCGCAAGCCCAACTTCGTCTTCATCTACACCGACGACCAGCGCTACGACGCCATGGGCGTCGTCCAGCGCGAGCAGGGCGACAAGGCCCGCTTCCCGTGGTTTCAGACGCCGCACATGGATCGTCTCGCCGCCGAGGGCCTGCGCTTCCGCAACGCCTTCGTCACGCTCTCGCTCTGCGCACCGAGCCGCGCCGCCTTCATGAGCGGCCGCTACAATCACCTCAACGGCGTCGCCAACAACCAGGTCCCGTTTCCCGAGAGCAGCGTCACCCACGCCACCGCCATCAAGCCCGCCGGCTACACCACCGCCTACATCGGCAAGTGGCACATGGGCGGCCAGCGCGGCAAGCGCGCCGGCTTCGACTACTCCGCCAGCTTCATCGGCCAGGGCACCTATTTCAATTGCCCCATCGAGATCGACGGCAAATCCACTCCGACCAAAGGCTGGGTCGACGACGTGACCACCGACTACGCCATCGAGTTCATCAAGAAGAACCGCGAGAAACCCTTCTCCGTCGTCCTCGGCTTCAAGGCCTGCCACGGCCCCTTCGATCCTCCCGAGCGCGCCAAGAATCGCTTCGCCGACGCCAAGGCCCGCCCCGTGCCCAATCTCAATTCCCGCGCCATCTACCGCGAGGCCGGCGAGGGCAAACAAGCCACCGGCAAGGGCAGCGCGCTCGTCGAAGAGAAGGGCGAGGCCAAGCTCAACCTCGGCTACTTCCGCTGCGTCTCCGCCGCCGACGATAATCTCGGCCGCGTCCTCGCCACTCTCGACGAGCTCGGCCTCGCCGACGACACGATGGTCGTCTACTCCAGCGACAACGGCTACTACCACGGCGAGCACGGCCTCGGCGACAAACGCTCCGCCTACGACGAGTCGCTCCGCATCCCGCTCCTCGTCCGCTATCCGCGGATGATCGCGAAGAACACCACGAGCGACGAACTCGTCCTCAACATCGATCTCGCCCCCACCATCGTCGACCTCGCCGGCGTCGCAATCCCTCCCACGATGCAAGGCAAGAGCTGGCGCCCGCTCTTCGCCCGCCAGGGCGGGACCTTCCGCGAATCCTTCCTCGCCGAGTATTTCTGGGAGGCGAATTTCCCCACCACGCCCTCGCTCATCGCCGTCCGCACGCAGACCGCCAAGCTTATCAAGTATCAGGGCCGCGACGACTGGACCGAGCTCTTCGACCTCGCCACCGATCCGTACGAGATGAAGAACCTCATCAACGACCCCGCCGCTCAAACGCTCCGCGCCAAGATGGAGGCCGAGTTCGACCGCCAGATCAAAGCCACCGGCTACGTCGTCCCCGACTACGCCCACAAACCCGGTGAAACCCCAGCCAAGCAAAAGAAGAATAAGAAGAAGGGCTGAGCGATTCTTGTCCGTGTAGCCCTGCGCGT
>JAZKEV010000364.1:0-3581 GCA_040386765.1 Verrucomicrobiota bacterium
CGGGGCATGCTGGCTGCGCCCATCATTGCGTTATTCTCTTTTCGCAGCGCTATTTATTGCGCAGGGGCGCGGCGGGTTGAACCGAAGGGGTGATTTGGCGGAGGTGGGTGTCGAACCAGTCGGCCAGGCGGAGGCGGTAGTCGGCCATGTCGGGCCAGTCGCGGCTGCTGTGGCCGGCCCCGGGGCGGATGACGAGTTTGGCGGTGGCGCCGGCGGCGGTCGCTTTTTGGACGAAGAGCTCCGACTGCTGGATCGGCACCAAAGTATCGGCGTCGCCGTGGATCAGGAGCGCGGGCGGCATTTGCGCGGTGATGAAGCGCGTAGGGGAGAGCTTTGGGCCGAGCGCCTGCCTGCCTTCGGGCGTATCAGACTCGGGGCCGAAGGCAGCGCGGTAGTCCTTGAGAATGCCGACGCCGACGGCGTCTTCGCCTGGTTTGCCGTAGTTGAGAAAATCGGTGGGCGGATAGAAGCAGGCGACGGCTTGAACGGCGCTGCTGGCGCGGTCGATGGGATCTTTGGCGTTGGCCGCTCCGGGGCCGCCCTGCGTTGCGATCGTGAGCGAGAGGTGGCCGCCGGCGCTGCCGCCGGTGATGCCGAGCTTCTGCGGATTCACGCCCCAGCGGGCGGCATTGAAGCGGATGAAGCGGACGGCGCGATGGAGGTCGGCGGCGATTTCGCCGATGGTGAACTTGGGCTGGGAGCCGTGCACGACGGCGAAGACGGTGTAGCCGCGATCGAGGAAGACGGCGTACGACTTTGCGTTGATACCTTCGTGGCTCGACTTCCAGCCGCCGCTCACCACGGCGATGACGCCGCAGCCATTGCCGCCGGTCTTCGGCTGGAAGACATCCATGGTGAGCGCCACGCCGAGCTTGCGCTGGTAGACGACATTCTCCGTGCGGGTGACCTCGACGGCCGCCAGCAGCGGCGAGACGGCGAGGGCGAGCAGGAGAAGGAGGCGCAGGAACGGCGGGGCGATTTTCATCGGAGATCTTTTGGGGGAGGATCAGAGACTGAAGTTGGCCGTGAAGATAAACAAGCGCGGGTCGATGATGCGATACGCGGCGACGCGGCCATCGGCCTCGGCGGCGATGGGCTGCAGGCGGCCGCTCTCGGTGAGATTGCGGACGTTGAACTGGAGCGACATGCCGACCTTGTCTTTGAAGATCTTCGTCTTGTAGCCGATGAAGGCATCGGGATAGAGGCGGGCCTTGTCGTAGATCGGGCGGCCGACATCGAGCGTCTCGATGATGGCGGGCAACTGTTCGACGCCGCGGTAGCCGATCGCGCCCTTGTCTTCCCAGCGCAGCGCGCCGCCGATATTGAAACGGCGGAGGATGCGGTGATCGGTGAGGCCGGCGAGGCGGTAGTTGGTGGCGAAGTTCGCGCGGTACTTGCGGATCTGCGGGCGGCTCTTGCCCTGCATGGCCTGCGCGACCTGGAGGGGTGTGCGGACATTGGTCGCATAATAGTCGGCGGCGCGGCCACCGCTGTAGGTCTCCGTCCACCACGGGCGGTTGACGCGCGGGTCGATGATGCGCTGCCAGATGGGCAGGCGCTCTGCGGCGTACTGGCCGACCTCGGCGGCGAGGCCGCTATTGATCGCCAGCTGCTCGGTGACGTTGAGCTTGGTGGTCCAGTAGGCGGTGGGGTTGAAGTTGATCTCGATCTCGGTGCCCTTGGCCGTGAAGTCGTCGACGGCGCTAGCGCTCGGGGGGCTGTCGCGGACGAACTCGAAGGGGAAGCCCATCACGTCGGCGACGCGCTGGTTCAACTGATCCGAGGTGAGCGCGATGCCCTGCGCGGCGGCGGCTTCGTTGATCCACAGCGAGGCCTGGCGCTGGAGGGTGAAGGCCATGCTCGTCGTGCCTTGGAAATCCATGCGGTAGGCGCGCTGGGCGATATTGGCGCTGTCGCCATTGCGCGTGTTGATCTGGACCGTCTTGTAGCGGTTGGCGCGGATGACCAGCTTGCCATCGAAGAAATTCAGCGCGACACCGTAATCCTCCCCTACGCCGGTGGGATCGGGGAGGACTTGGCGGTAGAGGCTGAGGCCGAGAGCGGCGGGCTGGAAGCTATCGGAGCGATTGGCGAAGACGCTGAGCCAGCGGAGGGGCTTCAATACGACGCCGGCCGTAGTGGTATTGCCCTTGCCGACGGCCCAATCGTCGGTGCTCCACTGGTTGAAGAGGTTGTAGTCGAGGTCGACGCCATTGGTGATGACGGGGTTGACGCCGTTGCGGCTGTAGCGCTGGTCGGCGCGCAGGCCGAAGGTCGTCACGAGCCGGTCGCGGAGGAAATGACTTTGCAGCACGCCGCCCTGGCTCTTGAGGATCGTGCGGGTATTGCGCGCGCCGCCGGTCTGGTCGTCGGAGACGGAGGTATCGATCGACACGGGATCGCGGTTGAAGGCGCCGGTGACGCCATTGCCCCAGTTGAGGGTGTAGGTGCCGGCATTGAAGGCGGTGGGGGCGTAGTCGACATTGTTGCCCTGGGCATCGCCGACATAGAAGCGGTGCGTGAGGTTGGTGGCAGCCTGGCCGCCGCGGATGGTATTGACCGGGAGCCACGGATGATTGCTCACAATGGAATCGCGGTACGCGATCTGGCGGGCCTCGATATTCTTATACTCGGCGTATCCGGAAAGCTGATGCATGCCGAGGAAGCGCAGCACGCTCTTCTCCTCGCGCAGGTCGAGCCGGTAGGCGAGCTGAGCGCGGTAGATATTGCGATCCTGCGGCTGGACGATGGTCTGCGGCAGCGAGAGGCCGACGAAGGGCCGGAGGAAATAGGGGTTCCGCTGGCCGTCGATCAGGCGCTCGTTCACATCGATCGAGACGGTGGGGGCGAAGCCTTGGGTGGCCGAGGCGGTGCCCATGAGATTGCGCAGGGTGCGATCGGTGAGCTCCTGGAACCAGCCGAGCTGGAGGGCGAGCGTCTGCCGGCGGGTATCGAGGAAGATCTGGTCGATGAGGATCGTGCTAGTATGCGCGCGGTCCTCGAAGCGGTTTTGCGCAGCGATATTGAGCGACGACCAGTCGTAGAGTGAGCGGTCGGCGAGCACGGGATAATCCTGCAGGAGCGGCTGCGCGGCGAGGAAGCCGGAGGGGTCGGCCTTGGCGGACATGAGGCGGATGACCTGCGTCTGCGAGAGCGGGGTATTGGTGGCGGTGGCGCCAGTCTCGGTGCCGCGGCCGGTGCCGAGGTAGCTGAGGCCGGCTTGATCGATGAAGGCCATGATGCCGGCCCCCTGGACATTGAAGGGCGCGGGCGAGACGCCGGCATTGGTGAAGGTGCCGGAGGCGACGCCGTTGATCTTCAGCGTGGAGGTCGGGGGATCCCAGGTGGGCGAGCCGGCGGCGAGCCAGCCGGTGATGCCATCGCGCGGCGGCGTGGCATTGGGGCGGCTGCCGTGCGCCTTGTAGAAGGAGTAGGAGCCGCTGACGGTCGTGGTCTTGAACGGGCGGACCTTCACCATGCCGTTGTAGCGCTCGGTGGCGACGCCAGAAGGCTTGAGCTCGAAGCCATCGTGCTGCTTCACGACGCTGCCGCGCAACGCGAGGCGGCCCGGGAGGAGCACG
>JAZKEV010000364.1:3591-5518 GCA_040386765.1 Verrucomicrobiota bacterium
TCGGCCTGGCCGCGGTGACTGAGCGAGTGATGGCGGCGCGGAGCTGGGTTTGCGCAAAGTTCTTCGTGAGGCTGGCCGAGGCGGGCACGGAGTTGACGGTGCCGGAGGGATTGCCGATGCCGAAGATGCTGGAGTTGGGGCCGCGGCTGATCTCGACGGAGTCGATATTCACGGGATCGACGGGCACGCGGCCGCTCGTCTCGAAATTGCCGAGCGTCATATTGGCGTTGCCGAGGCCGCGGATGCGATTGGCGCCTTGGGGATTGGCCTGGACGTTGTCGACGGGGTTGCCGCTGAGGTTGAAGGAGAAATCGGTGAAGTTGCCGGTGCCCTCGGTGTTGGCCTCCATGCTGAAGATATCGTTGATGTCGAGGAGGGCGAAGTCCTCCATCTGCTCCTTGGTGACGACGGAGATGGAGGCGGCGAGGTCCTCGAGCTTCGAATTCAGGCGGGTGCCCGACATCGTGTTGGACGCATAGTAGCCCTTGTTCTCGCTCACGACCTCGAAGGGCGACATCAGCAGCGGGTCCTCGGGATTGCGGCTCGCGCTAGCGTTGGGGCGGAGGACCGGCGTCGGCCCCGCCCTTGGGGCGTTTGGGTCGGAGGGTCCTTTCCGTACGGCAAAGGCCCCGGTCTTGGTGTCCTCCTCGGCGACGAGCGGCGTGCCCGCGAGCATCTGGCGCAGCGCCTCTGCCGGTGCGAGCTCGCCCTGAACGGCCCGGGTCTGGACCGACTCCACCGTGGCCGAGGCAAACGCGACGGCGCGGCCGGACTGCTCGGCAAACTGCTTGAGCGTCTGGGCGGCGGAGCCTGGCGGTAGCGCAAAGGGCCGGGTGGGCGCGGCGGCGGCGCTGAGGAGGCTCGCGCACGCGGCGAGGGCGGCAAAGAAGAGAACCAGCCGGCGAAGGGGCAGGGTCAGGGTCGCGAAGACAGGGAGACAGGGTTGTTTCATGCGAGGGGTTAACGCCGTGGCCCGGTGTCGGGGTTTGGCGCACGCTGAGATCAACGCACGAGAGCGCGCGAACGTTTACAACCCCCGCGAAATAAATGCGCAAAATCGTCGCGGCCCGCTCGATCAGCGGCGCAGCACAATACGGCCGGGCGTGGCGTAGTCGGCCTTGATCCCGGTGCTGGCCTCCACCAACCGCGCCAACGCCTCGGGGTCGTCGGCCCAGAATACGCCACCGACGCGGAGCTGGCCGATCTCGGCGCTCGCCAACTGGAGCTGTACGGCATTGCGGCGGTTGAAGTGCGCGACGACGTCGGCGAGAGGCGTATCGGTAAACTCCACGCGCCGGCTGCGCCAGGCGAGGGCAGCCTGGACTTGCGAAGCCGAGACGGGGCTCGGGCGCGGGGCAGCTGCCGGAGGCGCGACGGCGGGCAGGCTCACGCGATTGCCGGCCTCGACAAAGGCGAGCACCGCCTCTGCGGGCTGCCCGGTGGGCGGAGCGAGGGACGGCTCGGCCGCGCGCTCGACGGCCACGCGGCCCTCGGTCACGAGCACATCGACATCGCCCGCCGCGAATTGGACGGCAAACTCAGTCCCCACCGCGCGGACGGCGACGTGGCCCGCCGTGACGACGAAGGGGCGCTGCGGATCCTTCGTCACCGCGAAGTGCGCCTCGCCGCGCAGCAGGCGGACGGAGCGGCGGGTGGGTGAGAAATCGGTGGCGATTTCGGCGCCCGCGTTGAGCTCGACGAACGAGCCGTCCGGGAGCCGGCGCCACTCGGGTGTGGCGACGGTTGCTGGTGGCACCGCCGAAGAAATCGGGGAGGGAGCTGGGCGGAAGGAAACGAAAGCGAGTGCTACCGCCGCGGCCGCCGCGAGCGGGAGGGTGATGACTACGGCTAGGCGGCGGCGGGTGCGGCGCCCGCGGCGGGCGACCTGCGTATCGATCGCCGCGAGCAGCGCGGGACCCTGCCCGGC
>JAZKEV010000365.1:0-2868 GCA_040386765.1 Verrucomicrobiota bacterium
GCCGCCGGCGGCGCCTTCCTCCTCGGCACCATCGTGGCCGAGACGCCCCACCGCCACCAGGTCGAGCGCACCTTCGAGGGCATGCGCGATATCTTCAGCGCGGTCTTTTTCGTGGCCATCGGCATGCAGATCGATGCCCGCGACCTCGTGACCAACGGCTGGATCATCCTCGCCGTCTCCGTCTTCACCCTCGTCGCCCGCCCCCTCGCCGTGACGACCGGCCTCGCCCTCATCGGCACGCCCCTCAAGGACGGCCTGCGCACCGGCATGACCGCGACGCCCATCGGCGAGTTCTCCTTCATTATCGCGCAGATGGGCGTGGCCGCCGCGGTCGTCCCCAAGCGCTTTTACCCCCTCGCCGTCGGCGTCTCGCTGCTCACGACCCTCGTGGCGCCGTTCATCATGCGCCGCTCGGAAAAGATCGCCGATAGCCTCGTCGCCCGCCAGCCCCGCTGGCTCTCCGACTGGCTGCTCGCCTACGACCGCTGGCTCGACCGGATGAAGCAGCGCCGCGCCCGCAACCTCCTCTGGCAGATGAGCCGCAAACGCATCGCGCAGGTCAGCGTGGGCGTGCTCTTCGTCACGGGCCTGATCGTGTTTTCCGGCAAGCTCTTCGCTGTGGTCGACGACTCGCTGCGGTCGCGGTTTTCGGAGACCGTCGTGGTGTACGGTTTCTGGATCGTCGTGGGCCTGGTTGTGCTCGCGCCGCTGGTGGCGATCTGGCGCAACCTCTCCGCGATGGCGCTGATCTACGCGCAGATCTCCGTGCGCGGCCACGTGCACGCGAAGAAGCTCGGCCCCCTGATCGAAAACGCGCTCAAGATGGGCTTCGGCCTCATGATCTACGTCTGGCTCGCCGCCATCGTCCCCGCCGAGGATTCGATGAAGTGGCTCTTCCTCGTCAGCGCCGTCGTGGCCGTGGTCGCCCTCCTCATCCTCCGGCGCAAACTCATCTACTGGCACAGCGAGATGGAGGTCGAGATCCTCAGCGTCATCGAGACCGGCGATACCAAGATGACCTCGACCACCGCCCCCTGGCTCCAGCCCCACGGCGAGTGGAATCTCCACATGATCGACTGCACGCTGCCCGACCTCGCCGATTGCCAGGGCAAGCAGATCGCCGAGCTCGACCTCCGCGCCCAGTTCGGCTGCTCCGTCGTCGGCATCGAGCGCCAAGGCTACATGATCCCGCTGCCCACGCCGGATGCCGTGCTCTACCCCCGCGACAAAGTCCTGCTCATGGGCACGACCGAGCAGGTGAAAGCCGGCAAGAAATTCCTCGCCAAAGTCTCCGGCGCCCCGGTGGCGGGAGACTCGGTCTTCGAAGAAGTCCGCATGGAAGCCGTGGCGCTCCCCCTCTGGAGCCGCGCCGCCGACCGCACGCTCATCGACCTCTCGCCCGCGCAAAATCACGGCGTGCAGATCGCCGGCATCCACCGCGGCGGCCTGCGCATCCTGAACCCCAGCGCCCAGGAACGCCTCCGCGCCGGCGACGAAATCCTCGTCCTCGGCACCCCCGTGCAGATCTCCGAATTCAAATCCTGGCTCCGCGAACGCCCGGAAGACATCGAGGACGTGAAGGCAGATTGAGGGCCCGGGGTGGGTGAGCGGAGAGTCTGGCGTTAAGCCGGCTTTACGCAGTCGAGATCTGGAGCAGTTTACGCCGCACCGGCTCGAACGTAGCCCGCCCCGTGAGGGGCGGGACAGGAGCCTCGCCCGTGCGATAAGTCGCCGTTCCGTCCCGTGCTTTATGACCTGGTCTCATAATGCTCTGTCATTCTGAGCGCAGCGAAGAATCCACGCGTGCGCAGGCGTCAGGCTGTCCGCCGCCCCCGTGGCCCGCCGCGTGAGCGGCGGGATCAGGACCCCCGCCAGCGACGTAGGCTGCCAGCTCGCTGGCGCTTCATCCAACTACGGACAAGCCCCCGCTAGCCACCGGCCTTGCTCCAGACTCTGAGCCCCCCGCTATCGACTCTCCACTCTGAGCTCCGCCCTTCCTCCCCGCCCCAAGTCTGCGTTTAGCAGACCCCTTCCCCCACCGCGCAGGCGATTAGCCGGAGCCGCTTGAAGTCGATTTCACGGGAGTGAAATCCATGAGCGTTCTCTCCCTTCATAAAATCCCTCCGACTTTCGAGCTCCTTCCGGCCACCCACGCCGCCCGCTTCGCCAGTTCCGCCTCCAGATAACCATACCCCAGCCCGGCAACCTTCTGGACTTCGATCTTCAACCGCAGCTCCTCCTCCACCGTGCGGGTCGGGATGCTATCCGGATTATCCGCGGAATAGCCCGGAAATAGCCGGGCAAACCCCGCCTCCAGCTTCGCCGTATCCCGGCCAAAATGCTTCGCCATCTTGATCCCCTTCAGCAGGACCCCCTCCGGACTTATCTGTAGAAACCGCGGCAGCACCGGTTCGCCAGCATCGCTACCATTCACCCCCGCCTCCGTCCCCGCGCCCGTCGTGCCCACCGTGTCGGCCGGCTCCGCCACCGCCACCGCCCCCACGGCCGCCTCACCCGCCTTCCGCCCGGACCTGTGTGCCCCCTTTCCTTTGGCCGGGGCACTCACGCCCTCCGCCCTCACCGCGGGCGGTCGCGACCGATCCCGTTTTTCCCCGGAATAGCCCGGAAATACCCGAGCCGTCCCGCCACCCGACTGCCCCGCCTCGCCAGACCCGTGCGCCCCCGCGCGCGGTTTATCCGCTGCCTCCGCCGGCTTGTCCACCACCGTGGCAGGCGTCGTCTGCCCGGCCACGCCCGCCCGCTGTTTCTCCCACTCCAGCCGCTCCCGCGCGAGCGCCATCCGCTCCATGTTGTACTTCATCCGCAGCAACCGCTCCGCCTTCCGCACCTGCGGCTCGCGCTCGCTCA
>JAZKEV010000366.1:0-908 GCA_040386765.1 Verrucomicrobiota bacterium
TCGTGAATATCACGACCAAGAGCCCGACTTTCACCAATTCACTCGAGACGCAGCTCCGCGCCGGCAGCTGGGATCTGTTTCGCGCCACCATCGATGCCAACGTGGTCGTCGTGCCCAAGCAGCTCGCGCTCCGCTTCAACGCGATGTATAACGACCAGAAGAACTGGCGCGATTATCTCTATACGGTGAAGCGCGGCGCCGATCTCGGCCTGAAGTGGCAGCCCACCCGCCAGACCACCGTGACGGCGGACTACGAGGAGGGTGACCTTCGCGGTACGATCGCGCAGAATTTCTCCACCATCGACCGCCTGACAGACTGGATCAATGCCGGCTCGGCTCTCACCAGCACCACCGGCACCGCCGCGATCACGGCCGCCGAGCGCGACCAGGTGCTCGCGAAATTCGATGCGACGAACCGTTTCACCTTCGTCGCCAATCAAGGCATTCTCTATAACGCGCGCCACGAGTTTACCAGCAACGGTACGCAGCGCGGCGTCGAGACCACGGGAGTGCCGTACGTGCGCACGGCATCCTTGATCCCGTACAAGACCAACTTCGCGGGCCCCGGCGCCACGACCAATCATTATTACCGCGTCGGGCAGGTCACCGCGGACCACGCGATCAACGAGCGGTTCTCCGCGCAGGTTGCTTACTATCATGAAGAGGGCTCCTGGAAAAACTACGACGTGAATGCCGGTACCACCGCGCTCAACTCCGCGATGCGCCCCGATCCGAACCGGTACTTCCGCGCCCCCACCGTCACCGCCGGCCAGAACTTTCAGGTCGTCACGTTCGCGCTCACGGACACGAACACCTAAGCCCCTAGCCGAGAGGGGCGAGCCGTGCCGACTTTTGCAGTTCTCATTGTGGGCGGCGTATGCCCATTCAGTCTCGGGCCCACCAAAGAA
>JAZKEV010000366.1:918-4714 GCA_040386765.1 Verrucomicrobiota bacterium
CGCCCCCACCGTCACCGCCGGCCAGATCTTCTCGCTCGACGGCTTTGCGTTGCAGAGCGATGCCACCGGCACGCGCAACCCCAATGCCGGCCGCCCTTACTTCGAGGCCAACTGGCGCCGCCGCAGCCAGTCGATCGAGAGCGACACCGTGCGCGCGACGCTCTCGGGCACCTTTGACTTCGGCCGCATCTTCGGCCGCCACCAGCTCGCCGGCCTCGTGCAGCGCCTGTGGAAGGAAAACTCGTTCGATTCCTCCGTCGAGGCCTTCCTCGGTAATCCCATGGGCACGGTCACCTCGCCCACGGCCAATGCCAACCGCCTCGTCCGCCGCCAGTACGGCACCTATGGCGACTCGCAGTCGTTCTCCGCGCCTGACTGGCGCGCGCGTCCCGATGTATCGATGACCTTTGGCGGCCGCACCTACACGGCGGCCTTCATCCCCAACGAGGCTCCGCTCCACTCCGAGCGCAAGGTCGACAGCTTCATCCTCGCCGACCAGGCCAGTTTTTGGAAATCGCGCCTCGTCGCGACCGCCGGCTATCGCATCGACAAGCTCAAGCAGGACCGCACCGAGTCGCGCCTCGATACGAGCGGCCAGTGGGCCGGCACCAACGGCATCCCGGTGCTCGATCCGAACGACGTCTCGACCTTCAAGTTCCGCGGCAACACCCGAACGCTCGGCCTGATGTTTCACGCCACGCGGCAGGTCTCGGTCTTCGCCAATACGTCGCAGAATATCGGCCTGCCCGACTACACCTTCGTCCTCGGGCCCGATGCCACGCTGCCGCCCCCACCCGAGGGCAAGGGCGTGGAGTACGGCATCCAGCTCACGCTGCTCGACGCCAAGCTCTTTGGCCGTATCACTTATTACGATACAAAGCAGAACAACGTGACCGAGGGCATGGGCGTGAACAATGCCTTCACCCCAAGCTACAACTTCATCATGCAGACGGTTGCGCCGTACTACACGCCTGCGCAGCTCGCCAAGTATCCGGACCTCCGCCCCTCGGTGGGCGCCAATGCCGATACGGCCGACTCCGAATCCTCCGGCATCGAGAGCCGCTGGATCCTGAATCTCTCGAGCAAGTTCCGCCTGCTCGCCAACTACTCCTACACCGACCAGGCTAAGGAGAACCCGTACCCGCGCACCTACCCGCTGTATAATCAGCTCAAGGCGCTCATTACCGAGCTCGATGCGGCCAATCCCAATGCCGCCGGCGCGGGCCTCGGCGTCTCCGGCCTCGCGACGCGTAATCCCTCGCCGCCGAGCGGCACCGCCACGATCGGTGAGGAGCTTGCCTTCCGCCTGCAGGATCTCGATGACCGCGCGCTCGACTTCAGCCAGGCCTCCGGCGCGCGGAAGCACAAGGCGAGCGTCACCGGTGTGTACAACTTCGGCGAAGGCCGCCTCCGCGGCTGGTCCATCGGCGGCGGCGCCCGCTACCAGAGCGGCGTCCTCGTCGGCTACAAGCCCTCGACCGGCGAGCAGTTCTGGGGCAACGATTCCCTCCTCTTCGATGGCATGCTCCGCTACGTCACGCGCCTCTCGATCATGGGCAAGCGCAGTCGCGTGGATTTCCAGCTTAACGTGCGCAACCTGCTCGACGACCAGGAAATCCAGGTCCGCCGCACCACCGATATTCCAACCGAGACACTGCGCTGGAATTACCAGACCCCGCGCGAGATCGTGCTTTCGGCGACGCTGAAACTATAAGGGTCGGGCGGAGAGCCTTGGGCGCTCCGCCAGTCTCTCGACTCCAGATTTCCGCGATCTTCCAGCCTCGGGAGATCGCGCCGCCGATGCGACTTGAGTGCCGCGGCTTACTTGGAGGTTTTGGGCGGTGGCGTGGGCGCTAGCTCCTGCGGGCTTTTCCCACGCGTCATTTGGCTCGCCTCTTCACGAAGATCGCGACGTCGCCGCACTTCGGACGTCACCGCCTCCAGCCGCCGTTGCTCCGCCTGAGGACTGGGCGAGACGAAGTTTGGTTCGAAGAGGAGCGCATCCATCGAGTCCGCCGCGGCGGACAGATAGGCGAAGGTGATCCTCTGCTTGCTCGTGTCTCCGGGAGCCTTGTGCGTTTGGCGCATCTCACAGCGGATCGTGTCGCCCACGTTGAGCGGCTCCTTCATGCGGCTGTAGCGAGAGGGCTCCACCACCACTTCATGATCCTTCCACGTGACGACGTAGGAGACATACTGCTGATCGTCTTCGGTGAAGGAGTACACTTTTACGATCTTGGAGGTAAAGATCTCGGAGATCGCCTTCGACTCGGTCGCATGGGTGGGCGAACCGCTGGCAGGCGCGGCCGGCTGCTGGGCGAGACTGGCACTGGCCATGACGGTGAAGAGAGCGGCAATGCGGAGGGTGAGAGGGCGCATGGGATATCTTCGAGTCGCGGTGGAGGTGGGGGACACGCTGCGGGGGATTTTGCAGGGGGGAGATTGGCTGATCCCGCTTTCAATGACGCCACGCCATTGCCGTGGTTTCTCCGCGACGCGAAGAACCCTACTCCCGCGTGGCCCGCACCGGCGGCGTTTCGGCGATCGCTTCGACGTCGATGAGTGCGACCTGAATATCGGGTTGGACGCGCACCCGCAGGCCGCGCGAGAGCACCGGCGGTATGCCCAGGCGCGTGGTTTCGCTTTCGGGGCACCGATTTCCAGGTACGAATCCCCGGCCCCCGCGCGGACGATATGGGCATGGGAACAGCGTTCGCGCTTGAGCGTGATCAAGGGCTTCTTTTCGCCCTCGCGGGAGAGCGACACATAGGCTGCGCCTTCCGCGGGAAAGAGGGCGAAATCGAGGCGAACCCCGTTCACGGTCCGCGCGAAAAAGTAAGATTCAAAGGCCTCCGAGTACTCGGGCGGCGCGCCAAAGAATTCAACAAGTTCGCTCTCTGACCAATGGGTAGACATTTTAGCCTGATGCAAATGTTGCGCTGTATCGAGCTGTGGAGCGAGCCGTCTTTGTTATCATGACATGATTCGGCGCAGCAGGCAGGAAGTTGAGAACAAACGGCCAACCAAGTGGGCCTGCGGCTGATAGGAGACGCTCGCCTGGTCGGGAAAGCCTCAGTCCTTTCCTGTCCCTCGGTGGGTGTAGACTTGCACGCCGCAGCGCTCGAGCAACCAGCCGCCAATCAGGAAAAAGAAGAAGCAAACCATCAAAATCGGGACGGAGATAAAGATCACCGGAAAGCTTCGTGAGGGACGGTTATTTGCGATGAACAGAAACATGAAATAGAACCCGGCGCCGAACAGGATGATGGTGAAAATCAGCAGCAAGCGGCCGGGGATGGTGAGCTTGTCGATGGGACTGGGCGCGGGGTCTTTCACTGTTTTGGAGTACTACATATCGTCGGTAATGTGGTACGGCCCTGAAGGCGAGGGCGCTGTGGGCACGGGCCGGCTAAACGTCCTCGCCGTGGACCTCGGAGAGCTCGTGGCGAAGATTCGCGTCCAGATCCTCGAGCGTAACGAGCACGGCGCTGCCCGACCCGACCGGGAAGATTGCGGGGCCGACGCCTTCCAGCTTCATGCCCGGGATCCAGCGCGTCAGAAAGGCGTCGAGCTCGATGGCTTTGGGTACATACGCCTGCCAGGCTTCCGTTCTAAAGCGGGTCGCAAAGACCTCGTGCGGCCAGAAGAGGATGAGCTTCTGCTTCTCGTCGTCATCGCCGAGGCTCGCCCAGCCGTCAGCGTAGAGGCCCCAGACTTTGCGCGTGGCGCAGACGCGGTGGATGAAATATTCGTACCGGCGCTTACCGTCCGCCGCCAGCAACGCCTCGATTTCTTT
>JAZKEV010000367.1:0-2716 GCA_040386765.1 Verrucomicrobiota bacterium
CACGGCGATTTCCAGGCCAATGGCACGCTCGGCTACGCCAAGAGTCGCAAGCTCAACCCCCGCGCCGTCGCGGAGAAGATCGTCGCTGCCCTCCCCGACTCCGTCCGCGCACAGTACGATACCGCGATCGCAGGGCCGGGCTTCATCAATTTCACGCTCAAGCCCGAGGCGCTCATGGCCTGGCTGCGCGCCTACGATTCCGAAAAACCCCTCCGCGAGGGCGCGGCGGCCGCACACGCCGGACAGACGTGGGTCGTCGACTACTCCTCGCCCAACACGGCGAAGCAGATGCACGTGGGCCACCTGCGCTCCGCCGTCATCGGCGAGGCGATTTGCCGGCTGCTCGATTTTACGGGCGCGAAGGTCATTCGCGATAATCACCTTGGCGACTGGGGCACGCAGTTCGGCAAGCTCATCTACGGTTACAAGCGCTGGGCGGATCAGAAAGCGCTCGAGACCGACGCGATCGAGGAGCTCGAGCGCCTCTACAAACTCGGCAACGCCGCTACCGATCCCGAAAAATCGCCCGAGCCGGAGAAGGCCCTCTGCGAACTCGAGGTGGCCCGCGCCGAGCTCGTGAAGCTGCAGAACGCTGACCCCGAAAACGTCGCGCTCTGGCAGAAATTCTCCGACGTCTCGCTCGCGGCCTTCCAGCAGATCTACGACCGCCTCGGCATCAAGTTCGACTACAACCTCGGCGAGTCGTTCTACAACGACAAGGTGGGCCGCGTGTACTCCGAGCTTGTCGAGACAAAGATCGCCGAGGATAGCGACGGCGCGCTCGTGGTTTTCCACGACGAGCACCCGCGCTTCAGCCGCAACACCGAGCGCCCGAATCCGTTCATGGTGCGCAAGGCCGATGGCGCGAGCGGTTACGCCTCCACCGACCTCGCTACGGCGCTGTATCGCACGGAATATTTCAAGGCGGATGGCATCGTGGTCGTCACCGATTTTCGCCAGGGCGATCACTTCGAGCAGCTTTTTCTGACGGTTAAGAAATGGTTTGCCGCGAAAGGCTACCGGGTGCCCGAGCTGCATCACGTGACGTTCGGCGCCGTGACCGGCGAAGATGGCAAGGCGCTCAAGACCCGCGATGGCGGCGTCATCAAACTCAAGGCGCTCTTCGATGAGGCGGTCGAGCGCGAGCTGGCCATCGTCGTGGCAAAAAATAACGAGCGGCCCGAGGCGGACCGTTTCTCGGAAGCGGAATGCCGCGAGATCGCCAACGTCGCCGGCATCGCCGCCGTGCAGTATGCCGACCTCTCGCAGAATCGGAGCAGCAACTACGTCTTCTCGTGGGAGAAGATGCTCGCGCTCGATGGCAACACCGCGCCGTACCTGCTCTACGCCGTCGCGCGCATCCACTCGATTTTCCGCAAGGCGGGCGTCTCGCCCACCGACGCGACCCTCGCGAGCACCGCCAGCGCGCTGGAGACGCCGACCGAGATCCTGCTCGCGCGCAAGCTTACCAAGTTTCCCGACGCCATCCGGCTCGCGAGCGACACGCTGCGCCCCCATTTCCTCTGCCTGTATCTTTACGAGCTCGCGGGTGACTACAGCTCTTACAACAACGCCGATAAAGTGCTCGTCGACGATCCGGCGGTCCGCGCGCGCCGCCTGCTGCTCTGCGCGCGCACGCTGGTCATGCTCGAGACGGGGCTCCGCCTGTTGGGGCTGCGCACGCTGACCCGGATGTAACCGAGCGAGGCGGTGGTCTCGACCGCCAGAAAGAGAGAAAGAGGAACGCTCATCTGCGCTAATTTTTTCATGAGCGCAGGGCTCGGACGGGGCTGGGTGGGCTTCGCCTAATCGGCGAAGTAGGAATACGGTATCTGCGAAGAGAGAGAGTCACCTAAACGTTCCGGCGAAAAGCATTGCCAACCGTCCGGGCAGAACGGGGGCGCAGAGAAACGGGCGCATCGGCGATGCGCGTAAAAGGAACGCAAATCAGTGCGACTCGTTGAGGCGTCGGCGGTTCCGTCCCAGCAGACCCCAACGTACTCAGCGGGGGCAGCTACTTTCCCCTTCACTTTCCCTCGCCTCCCGACAACCCTCTGACTCCATGGCCACGCAGCAGGAACTCTACATCCGCAACGCGACCGAGACCGAGGCACGCGGCCCGTTTAATGTGCAGCAGGTGGCTGATTTCGCCGAAGCCGGCCAAGTCACGCCCGACACCCTCGTTTACGATGCCAACTCGGAGCAATGGATCGCCTTCAATGCCAGCCCGGAGCTGATGCAGGCTATCTTCCCCGAGAAGAAAAAGCTCACGCTCAAGGCGAAGGAGATCACGACCCTCAACACACAGGACGAGTCGGCCAAACCGATTACCGTCACTGACATCCTCGACGCGGCCGAAGGCCGCACCGAGGACACCAAGGGCCGATCCGATCCGGCGATCGCCATGGCCCGCGCCGCCAAGATCGGCATGTTCGGAGCGATCGCCACGCTCGTCCTCGCCGCCGCCGGCGAAATCCTCCCCGGCACCGAAGCTCTAATGACGATGGACGGCGCGAAGCTGCTGCAGAAGCCGCTCGTACTGCTCGGCGCGCTCGATCTCGTGCTCGCCGTGCTGCTCGGCCTCGGGATGGTGTCGATATATCCTTTCGTCCGGTTTCGCGCCGCGCTCGGTTTCGGCATCATGGGCTTCATGATCGCGCATGCGCTGTTCATCCTGATCTGGTATTCGCTCGGCATGCTCATGGCCGGTGCGATC
>JAZKEV010000368.1:0-7542 GCA_040386765.1 Verrucomicrobiota bacterium
TTCGCCTCACCGGGCGTGACGTTGTTGAGGGTGAACGAGCCGTCGCTCTCGGTGCCAACCATCTGGTTGGTGCCTTCGAGCCGCACCTCGGCATTACGGACGTACTGCTGGGTGGCGGGATTGTAGACGCGGCCCTGGATGGTTCCGTTGGTCTGGGCGTAGGCAGCGAGGACGGTCACGAGCCAGCCAAAGGCTAGCGCGAACCATCCGCTCCACTTGCGTGGCGGTTTGATCGAGGGGTTCATTGGAGGTTATGTGCTTGGAGAACAAACACGTGGCCGCCCGCCTGGAGGAGAAGGCAGACACGCGCGCAGGAAAGGGGTAAAACAACCACCACGGCCGAGGTCAGCGGAGGTGATGATTATTAAACGAAGGTTAAAAATCGCCGCGGTGCAAGCCCCTTGGCAAGCCAGTGTTACTGCTCTGTGACAATCTGTTGCTTATATCGTAAAGCAGTTGGGTGCGCGTTACCGATTCGGCAGCTCCGGAATCGCCGGATTTAGCCGCCGGGCTTCTTGGTAGTGCTGCACCGACAATGCATTTTGCCCCGTCATCGAATAGCAGAGCGCCAAGTTAAGGTGGGCCGGGGCCATCCCCGGCCGAAGCCGCAGAGCTCGCTCAAATTCCGCAATGGCCTCCCGAAGGCGGCCGAGATCGCGCAGGATCATGCCGAGATTGTTGCGCGCATCGGCATGCTCCGGATCGAGCTGGATCGCGCGCATGGCGTGCTGGAGCGCGTTCTCCTTGTCGCCTTCCTGGCGCAGCACGGTGGCGAGGTTGTTGTGCGCCTCGAAATAATTTCCATCGAGCGCGAGGGCGCGGCGGTAGTGCCCGATCGCTTCGCCGGGTAGCTTCAGGTCGCGGAGGACATTGCCGAGGTTGTTGTGCGCCTTCAGCAAATCCGGCCGCACGCGCAACGCCGCCTCGAGATGCGTGCGTGCCGCTGCCAGCTCACCGCGATCGCGGAGGAGGTTGCCGAGGTTGTTGTGCGCCATCCACGCCCGCGGGTTGCGCGCGACCGTCTCGGTATAGAAGGTCCGCAGGTTCACGTACATCTTGCTCTGCTGAAAGCTCAGGCACGCCAGCGCGACGACCAGCACGACCGGCACGGTCACCCGCACCGCAGCCGGTGTCCGCTCCAAGGCGCGCACGATCCCCGCCGAGACCAGCACGACAATCCCGATGCTGGGCAGATACTGCCAGTGGTCCGCAACGAACGAGTAAAGAAACGCGTAGACGTTGAAAAAACCGAGCGTCGGAAACAGCGAGCCGCCAAAGAACAGCACCGCCGCAAGCGGCGCCCGCGAGCGATCGCGCCACGCCCACAAGCCCGCCAGCAAGGCGAGCGCCCCGAGCGAGAAGAGCCAGTGCCACGCGACGGACGGATCGACCGTCCAGCGCGGGTAGATGAAAACGAGGTCCGAAGGCCAGAGCAGTTTCCCGAGGTAAAACCACGCGATCCGCCCCGCGAGCAGGCAGCGTTGGCCAAAAGTAAGCGCAAACTCCGCCCCCTGCGCGCCGATGTGGGTCTTCTCCACCCACGCAGAGAAAAGCCCCATCGCCGCGCCCAGCACGAACCACGGCAGGAGCGGCACGACATCGCCCCGCCAGCTCAACCGCCCGCGCCGCCACCAGAGCACCACCAGCAAGGCCGGCGGCAACGTTGCCGTCACCGACTTGCTCAGCAGCGCGAGCACGAAGACCCCCGTCGCCGCGAGGTACGCTCCCTTCCTCCGCTCCGCATCGAACCTCAAATAGAGCAGCGCCGCCACGAGGTAGAACAACAGCGAGAGCGTATTCTTCTGCTCCGAGATCCACGCCACCGATTCCACATACACGGGATGCAGCGCAAAGATGAACGCCGCCAGCCAGCGCGCCGCCAGCCCGATCTCCAGCCGCCGCAACACCGCCGCAAGCACGCAAGCCGACAGCGCGTGTAGTAAAATATTGGATACGTGATAACCCGTCGCCCAGTCGCCCCAGAGCTTGTGCTGCACCCAGAACGCCGAGTGCAACAGCGGGTAATACTGCTCCGTCGCCCCCACCTCGAACCAGATCCGCCACAGCCCATGTGAGGAGCGCAACGCCGGCGCCGTCACATAGTCCGCATCGTTCCAAATGAACTCGCCGTGCATCGCCGGCAGGTAGGTGAGAAACGTGGCCACCACCAAAGCCACCCCCAGCCATACCTCGCGCCACGCCCCTCCCCCCGACGCCGAAGCCGGCGGCGGCGGAAGAACAACAGTGGAAGCACGAGGGGCAGCAGGCATCTGAAAGCGTGCGATTGCTTCGATCCCCACGAGCCCGCGCAACGACAAAAGGGCAGCAGACCACCCGCGACCTCCGATTGTAGGAGCGGATTTAACCCGGCGACCGGAACAACGCTACGCCCCCGCCAGCCTGGTAGGCCACCAGCTCGCTGGCGCTTCATGAGTCGTCGGAACATCGCCCGCTCGCCAGCTAGCCTCCCGCACTCGAATGTTCGTAGTTCCGCCTTTAGGCGGAATCTGGAGACATGCGACAAGCCTTCCACCCAAAGACGGGATTACCACGGACCGCCCTCGGGCCGAAGCCCACGCCCCCTGCCCCAGCGCTGCTTTCCGTTCTCCCCACCCTCACCTCACGCCCCTCACTCCATCCCTCACACCATCTCCAATCCCCGCATCGTCCCCGTCGACGACGCAAACTTGTCCGACTCGATCCCCATCCGCTGGAGCATCGAGACAAACAGATTCGGCAGCGGATAATTATGATTGGTATCGAAGCCCAGATGCTGCCCATGCCTAAACCCGCCGCCCGCAAAGAGCGTCGGCAGGTTCGTCGTCACGTGCGTGTTGGCATTCCCGAGGTTGGAGCCATAGAGCACCATCGTGCGGTCGAAGAGCGTGTCGCCGTCTTCCTTCACCTTCTTGAGGTCGTCGAAGAGGCCGGAGAGGAGCTTCATGTGCCACTCGTCGATCGCCTTGAGCTGCGCGAGCTTCGTCTCCGAGCGGCCGTGGTGCGAGAGGTTGTGGTAACCGTCGGTGATCTTGATATCGTCGTGCAGCTCGAGCGCCGGCGAGCTGACGCTGTCGAGCATGAGCGTGATGGAGCGGGTCGAGTCCGTCTCGAAGGCGAGGCGCGCCATGTCGTACATGAGCTTCACCTTGTCCATGTACTCGCGCGGGCTGGCCGGATCGAGCGGCACCTTGGCCTCGACCTTCGGCTTCGGGCGCTTCTCCCACTCCTTCGACATCTCCATGCGGCGCTCGAGCTCGCGCACGCTGGTGAAGTACTGGTCGAGCCGGTCGCGGTCGCGCGCGCCCACGCCGCGCTGGAGATCCTTGGCCTGGCCGCCCACCGCATCGAGGATGCTCTGGCCTTGCGCGAGCTTGCGGAGCTGCGCGTCCACCTCCGCCGGCGTGCCCTGCACGAAGAGCCGCTTGAACACATCCGACGCCTTCTCCTCGCACGGGATCAGCACGCCCGAGCGCGTCCACGAGAGGCTGCGCACGCCCTGCTGCACATTCACGCCCAGCGTAAGCGATTGGAAACGCGTCTGGTGGCCGATGCGCTCCGCGACGTATTGATCGAGCGAAATCGTATTCCGAAAGCCGCCGCTGCCCGGGTGCGGCGCCGCAGTGAGGAAGCAGATATCCGCCGGGTGGCCGCCATCGACATCGGGGTGCGACACGCCGCTGAAGACCGTGAAGTCATCCTGGTGCGCCTTCAGGTGTTGGAGGTACGGCGAGAGCTTGTAGCCACGGCCCTTCTCGGTCGGGAAAAACTGGTCGGGCACGAGCCCGAGATTGTTGCAGATCGCGAACATCCGGCGCGGCTTGCCGCCCGGCCCCACGTTGTCTCCCGTCGCCGCCGCGCGCGCAAACGGCGATAGCATCGAGTCGAGAAACGGCAGCGACATCACCACACCCGCGCCGCGCAGGAACTGCCGCCGCGAAAGCGCCCGCTGCGTCGAAACAAACGAGGACGGAGACGAAGCGGAACCGGACGGGCGGACAGGGCTGGTTTTCATGAGGCTCGAGGTAAAAGGTAGGCGGGAAACGTCTCTTCGGACAGCTTACTTGTTCAGAAAAAGGTCACTCTGCACAATCTCGTGCACGAGAGTCCGCACGCCATAGTTTTTGCCGCTGGCCTTCTGCAGGATCGCCTCGATGGCCGGACGATCGCTGAAGCGCACCGGCGCACCCGTGGCGTAGGTCGCGAACTGCGTGGCGAGGTTGCGCGCGATCTGCCGCTCGTCGTCGAGCAGCAGGCGCTTGAAGTCGCGGATGTCGGCGAACTTCCGCCCATCCCACAGCTCGCCCGTCGCATCGACCGGCAGCGCGTAATGGAAGGTGAATTTCAGGCCGCCCTTGCCGATGCCAGCCGCCGGCGCCACGCCCTCGGCGATCGCGCGGTATTTGTCCCGCCAGCCGCCCATCACATCGAAGCTCTCGAGCGCAAAGCCCGCCGGGTCGATCTTCGTGTGGCAACCCGCGCAGGCCGTATCGGCACGGTGCTTGTCGAGGAGCTGGCGGATCGTCGCAGCGCCGCGGATATCGGGCTCGACTGCGGGCACGCTCGGCGGCGGGGGCGGTGGCGGCATGCCGAGGATGCGCTCCATGATCCACGCGCCGCGCAGCACCGGAGAGGTCGTCGTGCCATTGGCCGTCACCTTCAACACGCTCGCCTGGGTCAGCAGGCCGCCGCGCACGCCATCGGCCGGCAGCGGCACGCGGCGCAGGGCCGCGCCTTCCACCGGCGGCAGGCCATAGTGATCGGCGAGCCGTTCATTCAGCATCGCGAAATCCGAGTGGATGATATTCCGCGCCGGCAGATCGCCCGCGAGCAGCTCCTCAAAGAAGAGCTGCGTCTCCTCCTCCGACGCTTCGATCAACGCGTCGTCGAGATAGTAATCGTTATAGAGCGCCGAGTCCGGCGAGGTCTGCTGGATCTTCCGGAGGTCGAGCCAGTAATCGAGAAACGCATTCGTGAATTGCCGGGCCTTCGGCGCCTTGAGCAGGCGATCGGTCTGCGTCCGCAGCACCTCCGGACGGCGCAGCTCACCGCGATCCGCCAGCGCGCGCAGCTCGGCATCGGGCGCGGTATTCCACAGGAAGAACGCCAGCCGCGCCGCGATCGCGTGGTCGTTGAGTGGCCCCACTTTTTCCTCGAGGCAGATAAAGCCCGGCGAGCACAAGACCGCCGTATAACCGGTGATCATCGCATCCGAGAAGCTGCCACCCGCCTTCAGCGTCGACTCGATCACCGGCATGAACCGCCCCAGCTCCGCGTCTTCGACCGGCCGGCGATACGCCTTGGCCAGAAAGTTCTTCAAGAGTCGCGGCGCATCCTTTTTCGGATCGGCCGACACCACCTCGACCTTGCCATCCTTGCCCTTCTGCAGCGGCAGCTCGCCAAACATCAGCTTATGCCCCGCGCTCGGCCACTGGTCGACGATCGGCCCCTCGACCTCCATCCAGCGAAATGCCACGCCGGGCTGCCCTTCCTTCGTCGCGAGCGGGTTCTGCCAGTTCGAGGGCCGCGAGCGGAAGAAGCGCACGCAGTCGGGCCGGATCGTCTCGCCCGCCAGCAGGTACGTGTCGATCTCGCCCGTCGTCGGCTCCGTGCCGACATCGAAGGCTCCCAGCCGCCGCAGCGCGCGCGGCGGAATCTCCGAGTAAAATGTGATCGGCTCGGGCCGCCGGCCCGGCGAGACATCGTCGAAATTCGGAATCCACCAGCGGTCCTGCTTGCCCGGCGGCGCCTTGCCCGGGCCCACCCACACGGAGTAGGCGCTCACGCGCACCTTATAGCGGCCGGAGGTCGGCGCCTTGAATTTTTCGAAGCGCAGCTCGATCGGCTCATACGAGCTCGCGACCACCCCCATCGCCTCCAGCTCGCGCGTCACCGGATCGGCCGCGCCGACCGTGATCGGCTGCTTCGTGGCGCGGACCTCGGGCTGCGGACTCGTGCCGAGCACGGGAAACGTCGCGCGCTCCGGCCGGGTGTTGAAGACCGAGTAGACCATCTTGTTCGCAAAGCTCCGCTGGTCGCGTGCGTAGTAGCGCGTCACCTTCGCCTCGGGCGCCTCGAGCTGTCGCGCCATCACCTGCCGCAGCGCGGTCTCCGCCACCTCCAGGTAGCGCGCCATGTTCACATGCGAAAGATCGAGCGCGTCACCGACCTTGTTGAAGCGGAACGCCTCGCCGTCCTCTGGCAACCCCGCCCGTATCTGCAGCCACGGGGCGCCCAGCAGGTCGCGCACCGCGTTCTCGTATTCGTAGCGATTCAGCCGCCGCTGCGTCGCGCGACCCTCGGGCGCGAGATTGGCCCGCTCGGCCACTGTGAGCGTCGAGGCCATCGTCCCCAGAAACTGCTCGGTCTCCGCGGCCGGCGGGCGCTTCTTGTCCTTGGGCGGCATGTCGCCATTGCGCACGTAGTCGTGCACCTTCACCCACGTCGCAAAGTTCTTCAGCTCACCGGGTTTGAACTCCAGCGCGGTCAGGTCGAGCCCACCCTTCTTCTCCACGTCGTCGTGACACTTGGCGCAGTGCGCCTCGATAAAAGTCGCTGCGGCCGCCGGCGGCGGCTCCGCGCGCGCCACCACGGCGCCCAAGCCAAGGCCGGACAACAACAAGCAAAGACGGGGGGATAACACGGGGACCACGGGAGAAAAGCGACCCGCGCTAATCGCCGATTTTTCCCTCTGCGTCAAACCAGCGGTGCGGGAGATTTTCGTCACATCGGTGACGAGAGTGACAGGAGTGACAACGGAGGGGCCGCGCGACCCCACGCTTTACCTTCACCAGCCTTAAGGCATGCTGCTTGCCATGGCCGACGAGTCCGACCCGCCGCGCAAATTCTACCAGTTGAAGCCGAAGGAATTCGAGCGCGTGAACGACGTGTCCGCTCCACCCGGCCCGCTGGCCGTGCCTCCGCCCTCGGCGTTGCCGCTAGCGGATACGACTCCCCCGATTGCAGCCGATACGGCCCCGCCGATTCCCGTCGCCCCCTCGGCTCCGATCACCGTCCACCAGCTCGCGCGCCAAGCCATCCCCGATACCGACGCGCCGTTCCTGCAACGCAGTCCGGGTCCAGCGCCGACCTCCGAGGTCCACGGCATCCTCCGCGAAAACCTCAACCGGGCCAACCAAGCCGGCGCCAACGACCTCGCCCCCATGCCGAAGCGGAGCAACCGCCGGATGCGCGACTTCCTGGTCATCATCATCCCGCTCAACGCCTTCTTCGCCTTCTGGGCCTTCGGCCCGTACTCCGGCCCCATCACCTTCGCCTACGGCATCGGCGGCATGGCCGTCGTCACCGCCGGCCTCGCCTGGGTAATGTTCGGCGTCATGGACCGATACTAAAGGTCCGCTTCCGCAGGTAGGGCGAACCGTCCCGGTGAGCCGTCGCGCCGCACACCCGCAAAGAACGCGAGATCTTCCCCCGCGCAAAGCGCGGCAACTCGGCGGGCCGCCTACCGCTACCTGAGCCAAAACCGATACGGACTCATGCCGTTGAACCACGAATGGACACGAAGAGACACGAATGAAAACGCCC
>JAZKEV010000369.1:0-3726 GCA_040386765.1 Verrucomicrobiota bacterium
GGAGAAGCCGCCGCCACCTCCGCCGCCTTTGCCGCCGGATTCCTCGGAGGACGAGGCCTCGCTCTTGCCGCGGGGCTGGCGCTCGATCGCGGCGGGGTACTCCTTGCCATCGCGACCGGTCACGCGCTCACGACGCTCGAGGCGGCCGGAGTTGTTCATCTCGGTGCGGCAGCGGCGGACAAGATCGGGGGAAACGCGGCAGATCTCGGCGAGCACGGGATTGGCGCGGTCGGGCCACTCTTCGAGCGCGATCTCGACGGCGTTGCGCTTGTCGGCGCTGGTGCGGTATACGCCGTTGGTGGCATTGGCGCCGAGGGCGTGGCGGAGCGCGTCGCTGCGGCCGCCGGGGATGACCTCGGAGAGGATGGTGGGGCGCTCGACGCGCTTGGCGGCGAGATAGCGGTGGAAGCCGTCCGCGAGCCAATGGGTGGCGCCGTCGTAGTAGACCACGATGGGCGGGAAGACGGCGCCCTGCGTCATCTCTTCGGAGTAGCTTTCGACGGCGTCGTCGGAGGTCTTCACGCGAGCCTGCGTGCCGCCGTAAATGTTGATGGAGTCGAGAGGGATTTCCTGAGTCGGATTGGACATGAAAAGTCGATCAGCAGGAACGAAAGGCAGCGCGGAGGGAAGAAGAGAAAAAGGTGCGCTGCTCGATGCCGATGCGACCGCGAGGTTTGGGCTCGCGATGACCTGTCGACCGCGAATCGTGTAAGTCACGATGACCCCCACCGAACCGCCTGTGACGCTGCGTTATGCGAGCTTCGGGCGGCGAATAGGAGCGGCGTTGATCGACGGGGCCGTGCTGATCACGGTGGTAATTTTGTATGAATGGATAGGAGCGCAGTCGCTGGAGACGGCGGTGCTATCGAGCGTGTTGAACCAGCTTTTCTGGGTGCCGTATGTCGTCTATGCGCACGGGCGCTACGGGCAGACGTTGGGGAAATACGCGAGGGGTATCCGGGTCGTCCGCACCGATGGCTCTCCGCTGGGGTGGCCGAGAGCTTGGGCACGAAGCGCGGTGGATATCGCTTTCGGCGTGGTGATCCTGGTGGGGGCGATCTTGGGGGCCTCAACGATGAGTAGCGAAGAGTATTCGGCGCTGCAGGGCTGGTCGGCGCGAAGCACGTATCGCCACGCGCACGAACCTGCGTGGGTGGACGTCGTGACCTGGGCTTCGTTCGGCTGGGTGGCCGTCGAGTCGATCGTGATGCTGTGCAATCCGCGGCGGCGTGCGGTGCACGATTACATCGCGGGCAGTGTGGTGATCGCGGAGCCGAAGCCGGAAGCGTGAGGGCAGCGTAAGCGTTGCGCCGATGGTGATCGTGCGGACTCGACGACTGCCGCTCCCCGCCGGAGGAAACGGGATTATTTCTTCGCCGGCGCGTTCTTCGCGGGCTCTTCGGACGGGGGGACGACCACGGCGTCGCCGATTTGCACCTCGGCCTTTTGCTTGCGGAGCTTGTCGTCGACGAAGATCGGGAGGTCGGTGTTCTTGCCGAAGAAGGGAGCGGCGCTGTTGAGCATGACCGTGAGCGACTCGGGCAGCGAGGTGCGGCGCGACTCGATGCTGATGCGCGTGCGCCAGATCAGTTTCTTCTGCTTCTTGGCGAGCGCGGCGGCGTCGAGCGCGCCAACCATCACGTAGAGTCGATCCTGGCGGGCGGCGTCGTTGATCTGGTCGGCCTCGCTGCTCATCAGCATTTTGTTGCGGGCCTTGTCGGCGCCGACGAGCGCAGAGATCTCGCGGGTGTTCCAGTTGACGGTGCTGGTCACGGTCTCGCCCGCGTCGTTGGTCTCGTCGAAATCGTCGCTCATGAGGTTGGCGGAGCCCCACGTGACGACGATGGCGAGCTGCGGCATGGGACCGCCGACCTGCGTGCGGATATAGTTCTGCGAGGCGAGGACGCGGAAGATCTCGTTTTGCAGCACGGCTTTATCCGGCTGCTTCTCGCCGGCCCACGCCGCGCCGAGGACGCGCTCGGCGGCGCCGAGGAAGACGTAGTACACGGGCTTCTCGGGGGTGGGGAGGAACTCCGGCGGAGCCTTGTCCGAGGCGTCACCGACGACGAGCACGTCGGGGCCTGGCTTCGCCTTGGCCTTGGGCGCGGTGGTCTTCGGGGCGGGAGCGGCGGCGTGCGCGAGGACGGACAACGAGAGGGCGACGGAGAGGAGGGCGAAGAGTCGGCGCACGGGAAAATGAAATTGATGGGTAACTGAGGAGCTAGACGCCGCGGCGGGGAAGGAGGTTTCCCGACAATGCGGGTCGTGCCGGGCTTGGCAATCGCGGAGCCCGTAGGGCCGAGGAGAGCTAACCACTGAAGCTGAAGGAGCTAGCGCGAGAGGTAATACTGTTTACGACTCAAAATCGGACTTTTGACACAGAGATCACGGAGGAGGGAGAGAGGCCACGGAGTCGATCTGTCGGAGGTCCTCCGTGACCTTTGTGTTATTTCCATTCGCTCTGTGTCCGTGGGTTTTTGTTTCGAACCAGTACAAACCGGGCCTGCGGCTAGAATTGTGGTTTGCCGATCACGAGCTTCTCGCGATGCGTGGCGATAGCGGCTTGGATCTGGGCGATCACCTGAGGGTTTTCGGTGGCGAGGTTGAATTTTTCGCCGGGGTCGCGGGCGAGGTCGAAGAGGAGCGGCGGCTCGTGGAGGTCGGGCTTGGGCTGGCCGTAACCGTTCTGCGTGAAGAAATGCAGCTTGAAGTTGCCGAGGCGGACAGCGGCGAGCTGATCCTTGCGGTAGTAGAAAAAGGGGCGGTCGGGCAGGGGCTTGCCGGCGAAGACCGGCGCGAGGTCGGTGCCGTCGATGGGGCGATCGGTGGGGATGGGCGCGCTGCCGAGCGTGAGGCTGGTGACAAAGAGATCCATCGTGCTGGCGGGCGTGGAGGTGACGCCACCCGGCGCGATGCGGCCGGGCCACCACGCGATGCCGGGGACGCGCATGCCTCCCTCCCACGTGCTGCCCTTGCCTTCGCGGAGCGGGCCGGCGCTGCCGCCTTGCAGGCCCTGCGTGAGCCACGGGCCGTTGTCGCTGCTGAAGAAGACGAGGGTGTTTTCCGCGAGGCCGGCGGCGCGGAGCGCGGCGAGCACCTGGCCGACGCTCCAGTCGAGCTCCTCCACGGTATCGCCGTAACGGCCGCGGGGGCTCCTGCCCTTGAACTGCGGCGAGGCGAACAGGGGCGTGTGCGGGAAGGTGTGGGCGAGATAGAGGAAGAAGGGCTTGTCCTTTTTGGCGCGGATGAAAGCCACGGCCTCCGTGGTGTAACGCTGGGTGAGCAGGGTCTGGTCGATGGGCGGCTGCTCGATCACCTGGCCATTGCGCAGGAGCGGGAACACCCAGCCATCGGCCGGCGGGTCTTCGCGGAGCGCGGCGCGCTTGGGCGCACCCTGGCGGGGCACCATGTCGTTAGAGTAGGGCAGGCCGAAGGACTCGTCGAAGCCGTGATCCAGAGGCGTACCACCTTTCTGGATACCGAGGTGCCATTTGCCGATGTGGCTGGTGGCGTAGCCGCGCTTTTTCAGCGCGCTGGCGATGGTGATCTCCTCGGCGGGCAGGCCGCCCTTGGCGTCGGGGTAGAGCACGTTGCGCTCGCCAAACATGCCGTTGCGGAGGGGCAGGCGGCCGGTGAGGAGCGCGGCGCGACTGGGAGTGCAGACGGGCGCCGCGACATAGAAATCGGTGAAGCGGAGGCCTTCGCGCGCCATGCCATCAAGGTGCG
>JAZKEV010000370.1:0-1769 GCA_040386765.1 Verrucomicrobiota bacterium
AACCCTCCGACTCGGCATTTGCATGCCCCGCCCCCCCCGCTTTGCATACGCGCCTCCGTGACCGGCTTTGCCCGTACTTTCTCCATCCTCACCGCCATCACGCTCGGCGCGCTGATTCCGCATGCGCATGTCCTCTCCGGAGCGATTCGCGGGCTGGTGATGACGATGCTGTTCATCGTTTTCCTGCAGACACGGCTCTCCCGCTCCGATCTCACGCGCAATCACCTCACGCTCTTTTTCGCCAATGTCGCCCTCGGCTTCGTCGCCTTTGGGCTCGGCTGGCTGGTCGGCGGCCGGGAGATCGCCCTGGCGGCTTTCTTTTGCGGCATCGCCCCCACCGCCATCGCGGCGCCGGTGATCATCAGCTTCTTGCGCGGCCGCGTCGATTTCGTCGTGGCCTGCTTCCTTCTCACCAATGTCGGGATCGCCGCGCTTCTCCCCCTTCTGCTCCCCGTCGTGCTCGGCCGCCCCACCCCCGAGGCCTTTGCGCAGGTGCTGGGGAGCGTGAGCATCGTCGTCTTTACGCCCATGGCCCTCGCGTGGCTTGTCCGCGCGCTTTACGCCGGTGCCGCCAAGTGGCCTGAGAAGCTCCGCAACGTCTCCTTCTATATGTGGATCACGACGATGTTTCTCATCACGTCCAACGCCTCCCATTTTCTGCGGCAAAATGCCGACACCCCGCGCCTTGTGCTCCTCGAGATCGCCGTGGTGACGCTCGTCGTGTGCGCGGCCAATTTCGCGCTCGGTCGCTGGATCGGTGGCCGCGAACTCGGCCGCGAAGCCAGCCAGGCCCTCGGCCAGAAGAATACCACCTTTACCATCTACCTCGCGCTCGCCTACGCCGGCCCCATCGCCGCGCTCGGCCCCACCTGCTACGTGATCTGGCACAACCTCTGGAACTCCTGGCAGCTCCATCGCGCCAGCCGCGCGCGGGACTTTCAGTAAGAGCTCTGGCTGGAGCAGATGGGATGATGGCGTCGCCGTCATAGGGAGCGACGAACGCCAGCTAATCGACGTGAACCTTCGACTCGCTGACGCTGGTCACGACCCGGTTTATACGTCGTCCAGGCGCACCATCCGCGACTCTCGTTCATTGGTGTGATTCGCGGCGCGCATGGGGCATTCCCCCATGTATCACCCCCGGCATTACGCCGCGTGGGAGTAAATTCCACGCTGCATTTCCCCACGAATTTTTCTCGCTCGTGCGCACGATTTTTTGCCACGCGCGGAAGCCGTTGCTGTCCGCTCTCTCTCCGGCTTCGGCGATCTCTGTCACAGAGCAAAAAAACACCGTTCGGAAGAGAGATTCATGAATCCACAAAACTCACTCACTCCCGCGACGCCCGGCGCCGCCGATCCCGGCAGCCCGGTCGCCCAGGCAAAACAATCCGCGCGCGACGTCGCCGCCAAAGTCAAAACCGCCGCGGCCGATACCGTGGCCCGCGCCAAGACCGAAGCCGGCCGCTACGCTGGCGAGAAGAAGGAGGCCGCCGCCGAACGCCTCGGCGGCTACAGCTCGTCCATCCACGACACCGCCCGCGGCCTGGAAGAGAAGGATCCCAACATCGCCTGGTTCACCCACCAGGCCGCCGATAAAGTGCAGGGCGTGGCCGACTACCTGCGGGACCGCGACTTCGATACCCTGCGCGCGGACTGCGAAAGCGTCGCCCGTCGTCATCCCGTGGCGTTCTTCGGCGGCCTCTTCGTCGCCGGTCTGGTGCTCGGCAACATGCTGAAGGCCACGAGCCGCACTCGCTCCCCGGCGCTCG
>JAZKEV010000370.1:1779-3400 GCA_040386765.1 Verrucomicrobiota bacterium
ATTCGGAGGACGACAAGGGTGAAAACGACTACCGCGCCCAATCCCGCGGCCGCGCCAGTGACACCGCGACCTCCGACCAAATCCCGCTCAACGTCGCTCCCACCGCCTCCGATATTTGAGGAGCACATCCTGTCCTCGTATGAACCCCGCTCCCGCGCCCCAGGCGAATTCCATTCCGGCGCTGCTCCGCGATCTGCGCGATGAGACGACCACCCTGCTCCATCAGGAGGTCGCTCTCGCGAAGGCCGAGCTGGCTGAAAAGGTTTCCAAAACCGGCGGTCATCTCGCCCATCTCGCGGTGGGCGGTTTCGTCACCTATGCCGGCATCATCGTGCTGCTCATTGGTATCGGCCATCTGCTCGGTACCCTGATGACTCGCTTCGGCCTCGATCCAGCGGTCGCCACCTGGCTCGCGCCCTCCCTCGTCGGCCTCGTGGTCGCACTCATCGGTTGGGCGATGCTTACCAAGGCCAAGCGCGCGCTCTCCAAAACCGATTTCACCCCCCGGCAGACCGTCGCCTCGATGCGCGAAACCAAGGAGTGGACCCGCCACAAACTCAAAATCCTCTCATGAGCTCTTCCAGCGAAGACCACGAAAACGAAACCGACGCCCTCCGCTCCGACATCGACGACACCCGTCGCCGCATGAACGAGACCATGGAGGCCCTCGGTGAGCGGATGCAACCCCGCCACCTCCTCGACGAAGCGCTGGGCTACTTCCGTCGTCACGATTCCAAAATTCCCGAACACCTCACTGACATGCGCGAAAAACTCTCCACTCAAGCCGACTCCGCCGTACACGCCGTCGTCGACACCATTAAAAAGAATCCCATCCCCGCCCTTCTCATCGGCGCAGGCATCGCCTGGATGCTCTTCAATCGCCGCCGCAGCGCGCGCGAAGAGGCGGAGGAGCATAATTACGACGACCATTACGAGGAGACCTCCGAGCGTCTCCGCTACGATCCCGATGCCCACCTCGATCGTCCGCTCGAGTATCCGAGCGGCGGCAGCCCCGACGCCTCCGATTCCGCCTGGGACGCCCAAGGCGGCTCCCGTCTCGACCGCATCAAGGAGACGATCGGCGAGAAGACGCAGTCCGCACGCGAATCCCTCTCCCACGCCGGCGAGGTCGCTCGCGAAAAACTCTCCGCCGCCCGCGAGCGCGCCGGCGAGCTTGGCGCCCGCGCCAAGGAGCGTGCGGGTGAATTGTATACCCGCACGCGCGATGGCGTCGCGCATACCGTCGAGCAGCGTCCGCTCGAGACGGGTTTGGTTTGTCTCGCGGTCGGTGTAGTTGCGGGTCTCGCATTGCCCACGCCCGGCGTGGTCAATCGCCGCCTCGGCCCAACCGCCGATCGCCTGCGCGACCGCGCTCGCGAATCCGGTCAGGAGATTCTCGAAAAGGGCAGGCGCGTGGCCACCGCCGCGATGAGCGCCGCGAAACAGGAAGCGAAGTCACAAGGGCTCACGTCCAATGCGACTGCCTCCGCCTCCGGCTCCGCCGCGGCGCCCGCCCCCGAAGGTAACCAATCCGGTTCGCAACTCGACGACCCTACTCTTGCACGTCCCGCGGTATAAGCCGCGGTGATCTGCTCGGCCGTCAGCGAGCGCTTGGCATCGG
>JAZKEV010000370.1:3410-13266 GCA_040386765.1 Verrucomicrobiota bacterium
GGCGCCTCCGTGTTACCTTACTCCCCCGAAGGCGGTGAGCGAGCCCCCGCCAAAACGTCCTCTCCCATGCCTCTCACTGCCGCCAGCGAAAAGCCCGACGCCACTCCCTCCGATGCGCATGAGCGTGGTCGCGGTCGCAACGCCACCTCGCCCACCGAGGTGCCCAAGGAGGGCTGGCTCGATGTGCTCTCGCGTACCTGGCAGCAGCTCAATGAGGACAACCTCTCCGTAGTGGCGGCCGGCGTGGCGTTCTACGGTTTTCTCGCCGTGGTCCCCGCGCTCGCGGCCACCGTCGCCATCTACGGCCTCATCGCCGATCCGGCCCAGGTCACCGACCAGGTCACCGCGCTCGCCCGCATCGTACCCGGCGAAGCCCTGCCCCTGTTGCGCGACCAGATGATCCGCATCACCAGCGACACCCAGGCGGCCGGCTGGAGCGCCGTGCTCGGCGTGGCACTCGCCCTCTTCAGCACGGCCAACGCGGTAAAAGCCATGATCAGCGGCCTCAACATCAGCTACGACGAGATCGAGAAGCGCAGCTTCATCAAGCTCACCGCGCTCGCGATTCTGCTCACCGTCTGCGCCATCGTCGGCGCCGTGCTCGCCATCAGCCTTGTCGCGGTGATGCCCAGCGTGCTGCAGCGCCTCCACATCAGCGGCAGCGCGGAGACCTTCCTGAACTTTGCGCGCTGGCCGCTCCTCGTCGGCTGCTTCATGGGCTCGCTCGCCGTCATTTATCGCTATGGCCCGTGCCGCCACGATGCGAAGTGGAAATGGGTGAGCCCCGGCGCCATCGTCGCCTCTGTCCTCTGGCTCATCGGCTCCGCCCTCTTCTCCCTCTACGTCACGCACATCGGTGGCTACGACAAAACGTACGGGCCCCTCGGCGCCGTCGTCGTCTTCCTGATGTGGCTCTACGTCTCCGCCTTCGTCGTCCTCATCGGCGCGGAGCTCAACTCCGAGCTCGAGCGCCAGACCAAGCGAGACACCACCGAAGGCCCCGAGAAACCCCTCGGCGAGCGCCGCGCCAAAGCCGCCGACACCGTCGGCCCCGCCCGCCACAAAATGCCCGAGCCGGAGACGAAGTAGGCGAGCAACACCACCAGGGCTGATCGAAATTGTAGGAGCGGCTTTACGCCGCGACAGGAAGGAGGACGCGACTCCATCCGCGAGGCAGGCCAAGCGAGTTTAAGCGCGATGGATCGAATGTAGCCCGTCTCGGGAGAGGCGGGACTCAGGATTCCCGCTAGCGTGGTAGGCCGCCTGCTCGCAGGCGCTTCGTGCGCTTTACCCTCGGTATCCGCCCGCGATTTTACCCGCGCCGGGACGAGCCTCCAAACGCGGCCGCCAACCCGTCGCGGGATAGACCCGCTCCTACAACTCCGATCCCCGGGCCTTTTTTTTTGCGCCGCTGCCCCTCTTTGCGGCTAATCCTTCCTCGTCCTCACTTCACCAGCGCCTGATACATCAGCACCTTGAACCGCTGATTCAGATCGAGCCCGCCCGACGGCATGTGCTGCGTCATGAAGACGGCGACGATCCGTTCTTTCGGATCGACGAGGTACTGCGGGAAGTAGGCGCTGCCCCAGCCGTACGAGCCCTCCGACCCCAGCTCGCCATAGACGCCGAGGTCATTGAGCACCCAGAATCCGAGGCCAAAGGCCTTCGTATCGCCGGTATATTTGTCGCCCGTGTGATTCTGGTGCATAAGCTCGACCGTCTTCGGCCCAAGCACACGCACCCCTTCGAGCGTCCCGCCGTTAAGCAGCATCTGCAGAAACCGCCCGTAGTCGTTCACTGTCGAGAGGATTCCCGCGCCTCCCGAGAAACACTTCCGCGGCCCGTACACATAGAGACTCTTCTCCGCGGTCTCCTTCAGCACGAGCTTGCCGCCTTCCATGCCGTAGACATTTGCCAGCCGTGCCGATTTTTCCGGCGGCAGGTAGAAGCACGTGTCGACCATCTTCAGCGGCCGGAAAATCCGCTCCTCGCAAAAGCGGTCCAGCGGCATCCCCGACACCACTTCCACGAGGTAGCCGAGCACGTCGGTCGAGTAGCCGTATTGGTAGACCTCACCGGGCTGCCCGTGCAGCGGGAGCGTCGCCAGCCGGTTGATCGCGGAGCCGATCGTCTCATCCTTCGCCGTGAAATTCCACCCCGTAAGATTCGCCTCTTTATAGTCCGCCTCCGCGAGCCCGCCGGTGCCGTAGGTCAGCCCCGCCATGTGCGTAAGGAGATCGCGGATACGGATGCCGCGCTTCGCCGGCTCGGTCGCGTAGGCCTTGCCCTCTTTCGCCGGATTTGCGTCCGTCGGCTTCACCGCCACGACGGAGTTTTTGAAGGCGGGGATGTATTTCGAAACGGGATCGGTCAGCCGGAACTTCCCCTCTTCGTAGAGCATCATCACCGCGACCGAGGTGATCGCCTTGCTCATAGAGGCGATGCGGAAAATCGCATCCGGCGCCATCGGCCGCGCGGCCTCCATATCCTGCATGCCATACGTGCGCAGATGAGCCGTCTGCCCATCGCGCGCAATATACATGATGCCACCGGCAATCTGCTGCTTCTCCACGTGGTCCTGGATCACCGCATCGAGCCGCTGCAGCCGCGCCGGATCGAAGCCCAGCTCGGTCGCAGTCGCGCCGAAAGCCGCCGCCCCGGTCCACAGCCCGAGAGTCAACCCCAACGAACACCGCAGAAAGCGAATGGTTGTCATGCGCCCTTCATCCGACTCTCAACCCGGAGCCCCGTCAATTAAAGTAGGGCGGGGTTTTTGACCCGCCCTTTCATAGGTCCGAAGTCCGCCCTTCCAGTTTCTCTCGAAGCTCGCTCCCGCAACGCTTCGCCCTCACCTTCCTCCCCCCGCATGCGTCCGGTCGCCCGCTTCGTCCTCGCCCTTTGCCTAGCCGCCACCTCCGCGCGACTGGCGGCCGCACCGTCCGCCACCACGCTCACCACCGAGCTACGTGCCACGATCACGGGCGCCATTGGCCAGCCGCCCGCGAGCGCCACGCCATTTCCCACCCTCGGCCCGGCGCTCGCCGACTACGCCTCCCACACCGGCCACGATCCCGCACGCTACGAAAGCTTCGTCGCCGCCGCGCGCCGCATCCTCGCCGGAGAGCCTGCGACCCAACAATCCCCGGACCGCACCGCGCTGCAATTGACGCAGACCGCCAACGCCCTCCTCGCCGCGCTTCCCGCCGACACCGCTCTCCCCACCGCGGCCACCGATCCCGCGACGCTCGAGGCGCGCCTCACCGCCCACCTCGCACGCTTTCACGCCCAACGCGTGATCGCCGCCGTGCACTACAGTCTCTTCCGCCGCGGCCTGCGCCTCGCCGAACTCGTCGCCGCGACCTATCGCGAGAAGTCCGCCGTCGCCAACTACCGCGACCTCGTCGCTCTTGCCACCGCCGCCCGTCACCCCGCCGCACCCGCGCTCCAAGCCGAGCTGAAGCAGCTCGAGCTTCATTTCAAGGAGCTCGAGGAGCAATGCTGCCCGCCCAGCGAAGCCATCATGAAAGAGAAAGTCTGGCAGCCCGCCACCGCGCTTTAATCTCAGCTGCCACACAAATCCCCCACCCGGCGACGCTTCATGCCTCGCTACCCTCTCCGCCCCAACCCACGCTGACCGACCCTCCGCCCCCGCCCCGAAAACATTTAGACACAACTTCGACCTCCCGAGGTCGTCATAACCCTATATGAACAAGCCGCCGCCCCTCTGCGTCGCCATCACGGCGTTGGGCCTCGCGTGCGCGCTTGTGATCGCGTGGATCTGGCAGCATCGCAACGCCGCCACGTCGCGCCCCGTCGCATCAACCTCCGCCACCGCACCTTCGGAGATTGCTCTTCCGCCCCCCTCGACCGGAACGGCCGCCCCACGCCTCGCCCTGGACACGATCCTCGACGCCCTCCGCCGTGCCATGGCGCGCGGCAGTGCGCGAGCCGATGAAGCGGTACTCGCCTTCAAGGACGACGCCGCTCTCCAGGCTTTTATTGCCCGCGCGCAAAAAGCCGGCCTCTCCGTGGTCGCCCGCGCCGATGGCCTTCGCACCGTCCGCGTCCACTTCGACTCGGTCGACGCGCTGCGCGATGAATTGCGCAGCCATGCCGACGACTACGCCTCCATCGGCGCCAATAATCTCGTCAGCATCCCGCGCGTCCCCGCCAAGGAAAACCGCCCCGACATCGAGCAGATCCCGTTTCGCAACGACACGCTCGCCTACCTCGGCGCCACCGGCGACCGCAGCACGTGGGGCCGCGGTGTCACGATCGCGATTCTCGATTCCGGCGTGAACGCCGACTCCACCTTCGGCACCGGCCGGCTCCGCACGCTCGATATCGGCCAGGGCATCCTCCCCGGCACGGGCAGCGGCGACGGCCACGGCACCAGCGTCGCCGCGCTCGCCGCCGGCATGTCACCCGATGCCGCGGGCGTGGCTCCAGCCGCCAATGTCCTCAGTATCCGCGTCACGGATGCGTCGGGCGTGAGCGATATATTCACCGTCGCGCAGGCCATCGTCGCCGCCACCGATGCCGGCGCCAAGGTCATCAACATTTCCCTCGGCGGCTACAGCACCAGCGCCGCGCTCGACGCCGCGATTGCTTACGCGCAACAGCAGGGCGCCATCATCGTCGCCGCCGCAGGCAACGACCAGGCCGCGCAACTCGCGTGGCCCGCCGCCGATTCCCGCGTCGTCTCCGTCGGCGCCATCGATCGCGCCGAGCAGCAGGTGTCGTTTTCTAATTCCAGCCCGTCGCTCCAGCTCACCGCTCCCGGCTACGGCGTGCAGACCGCGTGGCTCGACAACGAGCGCGCCTACGTCGATGGCACCTCCGCCAGCGCTCCGCTCGTCGCGGGCGCGCTCGCCGCTGTCCTCTCGCAAAATCCCAATCTCACCCCGCAGCAGGCCGCCGCGCTCCTCGTCAGCACCGCCAGCGATGGCGGCGCGCCCGGCGCCGATGCCGCCTACGGCAAGGGCATCCTCAATGTCGGCTGGGTCATGAACAGCACCAACCCCAACTACGTCGATACCGCCGTCGCCAGTCACTACTACGATGCCGCCAGTGACCAGGTGCAGTTCATTGTGCAAAACCGCAGCGGCCGCTCCGTGACCGGCATGTCGCTGAATATCGCCGTCGGCGGCACCGGCAGCACGCAGACCGTCCCGAGCCTCTCGCCCGGCGAGACTTACGTCGCCAGTGTCAGCGCCAGCAAGAGCTCCAGCAGCGTCACCTACACCACGCAGCTCACCAATCCCATCGGCACCGTCGACCAAGTCCCCAGCAACAACCGCCGGACTACCGTCCTCTCCCCGCCGGCGAAGTAGCATCGCTGCGGTTTTGTGTTTTTGTGTTTTGTGGCCCTGCGCGTGAGCGCAGGGATCGAATTACGCCGAGCGTCCAACACGCAAAGCCCACCCCATACGCGCTCTACTACCCGCACACGTGTCGCGGCCATCTGACGCTCCGCTATTTTCCAGCTGGAACCGAACCCCCATCGGCGCGTCTCTCGCAAGGTGCGAAACCCTCTCCCCTGCCTCGCCCGTCTGCTCGCGCCTCTCCTCCTCCCGGGTGCCCTGTGTGCCCAGGGCACCCTGCTGCTGCAATTGCAGGACTACGCGCCGGTTCCGCTTTCGGGCCAGCTCACCGGCAGCACCGATAACTCGATCTACGTCGCCCGCGTAAACTTCCTCCGCGAGGAGCCGGGTGGCGGCGCCAACCGGCTTTTCGTCAACGATCTCAACGGCAAGCTCTACATCTTCGACCAGACGACGCGCCAGTTTGCCACCTACCTCGATTTCCACCGCAACACCACGGAGAACGTCGGCGCCAACGGCCTCTTCTCCGCCTTCACGCGCGCCAACGGCTATGCCAACGGCTTCGTGACCTTCCAGTTCGACCCCGAATACCGCACCGCCGGCAGCCCCAACTTCGGCAAGTTCTACACCGTCCACATCGAGCTCGACACCAACGACGGCGATCCGCGCCGGATGCCCAACGCGTCCAACTTTTCCGGATACAGCAACGCCGCCGCCTATTCGCCCACCACGGCCTTTGAGGCGCCGGGCAACGACAATGCCAATACCCGCCACGCCGTCCTGATCGAGTGGCAGGATACCAATCCCGCCGACACCACTTTCCAAGGCACCGCGCGCGAAATCATGCGCATCGAGTTCAATGGCCGCATCCATCCCATGGGCGACCTCGCCTTCAGCCCCCGGGCCCTGAGCGACTCCGATCCCGACTGGCGAAAGATGTACATCGCCGTCGGCGATGGCGGCGCCGGCGAGCAGATCAATGCCACCCTCCACGCGACACCGCAGCGCCTCGATGTGATGCACGGCAAGATCCTCCGCATCTCGCCCGACAATCCCGATGGCGACGGCCCGCGCCGCTACGGCATCCCCACCGATAATCCCTTCGCCGACGGCGCGCCCGTCAGCGGCATCGTTCCGCGTCCCGAGACGTGGGCCTGGGGCTTTCGCAATCCCCACCGCATTTCCTGGGATCCGTTGAGCAACGCGCTCATCGCGGCCGACATCGGCTTTCACTCCTGGGAAGAGGTGAATATCGTGCGCAAGGGCATCAATTACGGCTGGGGCGAGCGCGAGGGCACCTTCGTCTTCACGCCGCAGACCGGCCTCTCCAACACCGCCCTGCCCGCCAACGATGCAGCCAGCAACTACGTGTATCCGGTCATTCAATACCCGCACAGCCCCGCCCTCGGCGTCGGCGATGCGGTGGCCGGCGGCTTCGTCTATCGCGGCACGCGCATCCCCGCCCTTCGCGGCAAGTTTATCTTCGGCGATATCACCACCGGCGAGCTCTTCTACTCCGACTTCGTCGAGATGATATCGGCCGACGACGGCGATCCCGCCACGCTCGCCGCGTTTCACTCCATCGATCTCATGTGGGCGAGCCCGCGCCTCGGCACCGGCCTCCAGCGTTACGACCGCATGTACGAGATCGTCGTCGACGAGTACCGCGCGCGCGGCGGCCGTGACACCGATCTCCCCGGCTCCGCCACCGTCTCCGATCTCACCGGCGGCGGCCGCGCCGATATCCGCCTCGCCGTCGATAATGCGGGCGAGCTCTACGTGCTCAGCAAGAGCGATGGCATGATCCGCTCGCTCTCCGCCTATCAGACCCCTGCGCCCTTCCCGCCCGCCATCCTCCGCCAGCCCATGGCTCAGATGGTCGCGCTCGGCAGCACGGTCGTTTTCTCCGTCACCGCCAGCGCGGATGCGACCACCTATCAGTGGCAGCGCAACGGCATCGCCATCCCCGGCGCCAATCAGCCGATGCTCATCCTCTACGATGTCTCCGCTGCCGAGGTCGGCGCCTACACCGTTCAGGTCGGCAACGGCAACACCGCCACCCCCGTGCTCAGCGCGCCCGCCACGCTCACCATCGCCTTCGGCAACGCTCCCGGCCGCATCGCCAATTTCTCCATCCGCTCCGCCGCCGGCACCGGCGCGCAAACCCTCATCACCGGCTTCGCCCTCAGCGGCCCGCCCGGCGCGGGCGATCAACCGCTGCTGGTCCGCGGTATCGGCCCCTCGCTCGCCAATTTCGGCGTCACCGGCTTCCTGCCCGATCCCACGCTGGAGCTCTACCGTGGCGCCACGCGCCTGCTGCAAAACGACAACTGGGATTCATCCTCCTCCGCGGCCGTCCTCGCAGGCCAGCGTGGCGCCTTCGCGCTCACCGCCAATTCGCGCGACGCCGTCCTCCTCCCCGACGCCCTTGCCGCCGGCGCCTATACGGTGCAGATCGGCAGCGCGGTCTCCAGTCAGACCGGCATCGCGCTCGCGGAGATCTTCGACTCGCCCACCTCCAGCCGCCAGCTCACCAATGTCTCCGCCCGCACCCAGGTCGGCAGCGGCGAAAATATTCTCATCGCCGGCTTCGTCATCACCGGCACCACCGCCCGCACCGTCATGATCCGCGCCGCCGGCCCCGCTCTCGCCCCCTTCGGCGTCACCGGCCGCCTCGCCGACCCCGAGCTGACTCTCTATCGCAACGGCGCCGTCATCGCCTCCAACAGCAACTGGCAATCGAGCGCCGCCCTCGTCGACGTCTTCGCCCGCACGGGAGCCTTCAATTTCACCGCCCGCTCCAACGACGCCGTGCTCTTCCTCACCCTCCCGCCCGGCGCCTACAGCGCCCACGTCTCGGGTCTAGGCACCGGCACCGCCGCCACCGGCGTGGCACTGGTGGAAGTGTACACGCTGCCGTAAGGCAAAAGCGCGCCCTGCATTTATGTAGCGGCGGTCTATGACCGCCGACCGCGTACGAAGGCGTTATCACATTCGTCGGCGGTCATCGACCTCCGCTACAGCACCGGCCAAACAACGCGCACGCGCACACAAGCGTCGCCGCAAAACGTAGCGGAGCTTCGGCCCGCGCTTCGGATACCCTGAGGCTTCCAAGCGCGGCCTATAGCACCGCGCTACGTCAGAAGCTCCATGCCCACCCGTAGCCCGGCTCGGCAGAGCCGGGACGGCCTACCCCATCCTCCCCCCACTCCTGCGCCGCTCGTCCCAATTTCGGGAAATCTTCGTTCCACCCCCGGACACATCGCGCCCGCCCTACCACTCAACAGTTCTCGCAGCCCATTCTTCCGCTGCACCTTACGCAGTGCGCCCCCACATGGCACGCCCACTGCAATCGCGGCCCACTCCTCCACTTCCTCTGCGTCCGTTTCCTCTTCCGCCTCCGTCTGCCTCCTCCAGCCCGCCATGTCCGATCTCCGCACCGCCGTCCGCGCCCTCCGCAAGACTCCCGGCTTCACCGCCGTCGCGATCCTCACCATCGCCATCGGCATCGCGGCCAACACCGCCCTCTTCACTGTATTCGATCGGCTGATACTCAATCCCGTCTCGCTGCCCAATCCCTCGTCGCTCGTCGCGCTTTGGTCGAACAACGCGGCGGTCAATTTCGTCGCCCCCGCCGTCTCCTGGCCGCGCTACCAGCACATCGGCCGCGAGGTGAAGTCGTTCTCCAGCCTCGCGCTGAGCGCCTTCGATAATTTCACGCTCACCGGCAACGGCGACCCGCAGCAGCTGCAGGGCCTCCGCGTAAGCCCCGCGTTTTTCACCACGCTCGGAGTCCCACCCGCCAAAGGCCGGGGCTTCACCGCCGACGAAGATCGGCCCAATGGCCCCACGGTCGTCGTCCTCAGTCACGAGCTCTGGCAGACGCAGTTCGGCGGCCGACCGACGATCGTCGGCGAAAGCATCATGCTCAACGGCCTCTCCTGGCAGGTCGTCGGCATCATGCCGCCGCGCCTTTCCAATCCGTTCTCCGGCACGCAGGTCTTCGCTCCGCGCGTCTTCGAGGTGAATGGCCTCACGCCACAGCAGATACAGAACGGTGCGAGCTACACGCAGCCCATCGCGCGGCTGAAGCCCGATGTCTCGCTTGAGCAGGCGCAGGCCGAGCTCGCCGCGATCAGCAAAAGCTACGCCCAGCAGTTCGGCGCGCACCTCGATGCAGGCGCCATCAGTGAGGCCCGCTCCTTCGTCGGCACGCTCACGGGCAATCTCCGCCCCACGTTCTACACGCTGATCGGCGCAGTCGTCTTCGTGCTCTTCATCGCGTGTGCCAATGTCGCGAGCCTCTTCCTCAGCCGCCTCACCGCGCGGCACAAGGAGATCGCCGTCCGCCAGTCGCTCGGCGCTACGCGCGGCGCTGTCATTCGTCAATTTCTCACCGAGAGCCTGCTCTTCTCCGCCATCGCCGGCGTGCTCGGGCTCGGCCTCGCCTACGGCGCGCTGCAAGCCACACAGGCCGCCTTTGCGCCGCAGCTCCCGCCCAACACCGCTCTCTCCCTCGATTGGCGCGCGCT
>JAZKEV010000370.1:13276-13672 GCA_040386765.1 Verrucomicrobiota bacterium
CGGCATCACGCTCTTGAGCGCGATTCTCGTCGGGCTCGCCCCCGCGTTCCAAGCCTCCAAGACCTCCCTCGTCGATGTGCTGAAGGATGCCGCGCGCGGCTCCTCCGGCGTCCGCGGCCGCCGCTTCCGCTCCACGCTCATCGTGGTCGAGGTCACGCTCTCCGTCGTCCTCCTCGTCGGCTCCGGCCTGCTGCTCGCCAGCTTCCTCAAGCTTCAGAAAACGCCGCCCGGCTTCGAGGCTCGCGGCGTCGCCGCTGCCTTCGTCGGCGTGCCCGCCCAGCGCTACAAGACACCCACCGAGCAGATCCAGTTTTTCACCCAGGTGGTCGAGCGCCTCCGCGACGATGCCCGCGTGAAAAATGCCGCCACCGTGATCGGCCTGCCGCTCTCCGGCTT
>JAZKEV010000371.1:0-12881 GCA_040386765.1 Verrucomicrobiota bacterium
GGATCGCGGCTCCACGGCGGCGAGTTGAAAACGAGCGTGGCAAAGGTACTGGCAATGGCGGCGGCGATCGGGCCGAGGTACCAGGTCCAGAGGCCTGCAAGGAGGCGGCGCTGGTGTCGCAGCTCGGCGAGATCGGCTTCGAGCTTGGCGAGCAACGGGGTGTCGGGCGCGAGGCGCTGGCGACGGGCGCGGAAGCGTTCGCGAATGAAGACGGCGGTGACGCCGAGGCAGAGGAGGATCGAAAAAGCGATGGGCCAGCCCGCCCGACCCTGTTGCCACCAGATGAGGCCCATGGCGCCGGAGCCGAAAAGGCCGGCGGAGGCTTCGAGCCAGTCGCGCGCGGCGAGGGTGCAGCGCAGCTTGCGATGTCTGGCCTCGAAGGTTTCGCGGAGGTGCGAGAGCTCGGCGGAAGCGCCGAGGGGCGGTGCCTGGCGGCGCCAGACGGCTTCCCAATCATTCCAGTTCATCGATGACTCCTTTTAAGCGGGCGGTGAGGCGCTGGCGGGCGCGGGTGAGGGCGACGCCCACATGGTTTTCGGTCAGGCCCGTGATGGATGCGATCTCGACGTAGGGCACGCCGTCGAGCGAGAGGAGCACGAGCGCACGGTCGAAGTCGGGCAGCGTGTGGATGGCGGTGTAGAGTTTTTCGAGTAACTCGCGGTCGCCGGTGTGTTCGGCGGGCGAAGCGGTGTCGGTGGCGAGGTGGGCAAGGATGGCGCTGCGATCGAGATGACGCTCGCGGCGGACGGTGGTGCGGCGCCATGTGAGCGCGGTGTTGAGGCAGACGCGGTAGATCCACGTCGAGGGTCTGGCCTGGCCGGCGTACGACGAGAGCGAGAGCCAGATTTGGAGCAGAAGCTCGTGCTCGAGATCGGCGAGGTCGGAGGGCGTTTCGGCAAAGGAACGCGCGATCTTCACGACGATGCCGCGATGCGTCGTCGCCCAGTCGGCGAAGCGCGTCTCGAGATCGGCGGAAGGGCTCATCAGGAACGATTAGTCGCCGCGGCGGAGGAAACCTTACGGACTTTGTTTGACCTCGGAGTGCGTGAGTGACGGGGGCGGCGCGCTACGACGGCAAAGGATACTTTTTAATGCCGGTGCGTTGGGCGAGGGCGCGGAGCGCGAAGAGCGGGGTGGTCGTGAGGTAGCGGAGGCCGAGGCGGCGGGGCTCGGTGCAGAGGCGGAAGAGCCACTCCAAGCCGCTGCGTTGAATCCAGCGTGGGGCTTGACGCACGCGGCCGCTGTGGAAATCGAAGGCGGCGCCTACGCCGATGAGCACACCGGCATCGATGGACGCAGCGTGTAGGGCCATGAATTTTTCCTGCTTCGGCGTGCTCAGGCCGACCCAGACCACGTCGGGGCGCGTGCGGGCGATGTCCGCGCGCAACGCGGCGGTTTCGGCCGAGTCGAGCGCGCGAAAGGGCGGCGTATAGGTGCCGACGATTTCGAGGGCGGGGAAGCGCGTGGTGAGCTTGCTACGCAATTCCTCCGCCACGCCGGGGACGCCGCCGCAGAGATAATGGCGCAGGCCGGTCGCTCGGCCCGCGTCGCAGACGGCGAGCATGAGGTCGGGGCCGTAGACGCGCTCGACGCCCGCCGGGCCGAGCCAGACGAGCGGCATGCCATCGGGTGTGGTGAGCCACGAGGTGTTATAGATATATTTAAGCTCCGGGTCGCGCTGGGCCTCCGTCAGGCCGTGCGCGGTGCCGAGGCAGATATAGCCGCGGCGGAGCTGGCCCCGCGTGGAAAGAACAAGATCGCGCGCCTGCGCCAGCGTGAGAGCGGAGACACCGACCCCGAGAACATTATAGCGGGGAGGTGGCGGCGGCGACATGTGTTGGGGTTCGTTGGCGAAGGACCTGTTATCGTGTAGCGCGTGGTGGCGAGACGCACGCGTTACGATTTAACCCGATTGCCATGTCGTCCCGCGACGCGCGACGTGAATGCCTGCGCCCTGACATATTTTGAAAACATGGCCTAGTCTTTCTCGCCAATCTGGCTCAACGTCGAGCGCGTACCCTTATGAAACACCTGCTGCGATTGGGTCTTTTAACGGCGCTGCTTTATAGCGCCTCGTGTCAGAAACAGCCCGAAGCGAAGGCACCCGCGCCTGCGGCCGCTTCGGCGCCAAAGCCCGCCACGGTGGCGGTCGTGAAGGACGCGGAGCGGAGCAAGAACTTCGAGGCGGTAAACCGCCAGCTGGAGCTGGGCGGCACGCTCTACGGCTATGTCGATATCGAGGGCGACGTGGCAGAACTCATGAAGCAGATGCAGACCGTTTTAGCGGAGATGGCGAAGAATGACCGAAATTTCGCGATGGGGGCCAAACTGGATCTGGCGGACCTCGCGACCACGCTCGGCCTGACGGGTATGAAGGCGGTGGGGGTGAGCTCGGTCCCGGATGGCTCGGGCTTCTATCGCAATCGCGCGTTTTTCTACGACAAGGGCGAGCGGCAGGGCTTGATGGCGGCGCTGGGCGGAAAGTCCGCGCCCTTCAAGCATCTGGGCCTGGCTCCGGCCGACACGGCGTTTTACTGGGAGTCGGAGATGGATATCGGCATGGCCTACAAGACGATCAAGGCTGTGGTCGAGAAGGTGGCGGGCGAGCCGGTGGGCACGCAGATGGAGACGGCCTTGAAGGCGGCGGGCGACGCCGTGACCCTCAAGGTCCTCGACCTGATCTATGGGCTGAAGGGCCGCTCTGCGATCGTGCTGCGACTCGACCCGGAGCGGACGATGGTGGTGCGGACCCAACAAGCGGTCGTGCTGCCGCAGGTCGGCTTTCTTTTATGCGTCGAAGGCGTGGGCCAGATCGTGGAGCCCTCGCTCGCACAGTTGCCGATCCTGAAGCGCAGCGACGAAGGTTCGCTGCACATCTATGAGCTGACGGAGGCCCCGCCGGTGACGACGATCAAGCCCGCGCTCGTGATCGATGGGAACATGCTCTTCCTCACATCTTCGGTGGCTTTCATGAAGGAGTGCCGCGAGCAGAAGACGGGCGGACTCGGGCAGACGGCGGAATTCAAGAAAGCGCTCGAGCAGGTGGGCACAGAGGGCAACGGGCTGACCTACGTGAGCCCGCGCTTCTTCGAGCAGATCCGGCGGATCGAGACGCTCAACACGGACCTGCCGCCGCAGATGCAGTCGATGGTGCAGTTTATGATTTCCCAGATGAAAAGCGCTGACCGGCCGCTGGTGGCGGTGCGCACGAATCTCGACGACGGCATCCTGGTGCGGGCTTATTACAATCGATCCTTCAAGCAGGAGCTCGCGATGGGTGCGATGTACAATCCCGTGTCGGTGGGCCTGCTGGCGGCAATGGCGATCCCGGCCTTTCAGAAAGTGCGGACCTCGTCGCAGGAGAAAGCGATCACCAACAACCTGCGACAGCTGGCGGCCGCGGCGGATCAGCACTTCCTCGAAACGGGCACGACGACGGCAACCTACAACGATATCGTGGGCCCGACCAAGTACGTGAAGTCGATCCAGTCCGTGATGGGGGAGAACTATCGCCAGATGCGCTTTGTGCAGGGGCAGCCGCTGGCGGTGCGGTTGCCGGATGGCCGGATGATTCGGTATGGCCCGTAACGGGTAGCGCGGGTTGAATCGCATGGATTTGAGGGTGAGCGGCCTGACGGGCCGCCCGCCCTAACTTTTTTGGAAGGTGGCGGTCTGGTGACACTTTACACCTCGGTGAACCGCTGCCTTGCCTTCGGGGGCGAGGGGCGTGAATCTGTTCGGTTCACATGGCAATTGTCAGCCTCCTCGATATCAGCCTGAGCTTCGGCGGTGCGCCGCTGCTCGATCACGTCAATCTCCAGATCGACCGCGGCGAGCGCGTGTGTCTCGTCGGCCGCAATGGTGCGGGCAAGTCGACGCTCATGAAGGTGATCTCCGGCGAGTTGCAGGCGGACGAGGGCCAGGTCTTCCGCTCCCCGCCGGATGCGGTGGTCGCGACGCTGCGGCAGGAAGTGCCGGCTGGCATCGAGGGCACCGTGCAAACGGTGGTCGAGGGCGCGGGCGGGAGCTACGAAGAGCACAACGACTGGGAGCGACACGACCGCGTGGAGCGGTTGATCGAGAAGATGGGCCTGCCGGCGACGACGGAGTTTGCGTCACTTTCGGCCGGGCAAAAGCGCCGCGTGCTGCTGGCGCGTGGCCTCGTGGAAGACCCGCAACTGCTGCTGCTCGACGAGCCGACCAATCACTTGGACCTGGAGTCGATCCAGTGGCTGGAGGAATTTCTGCTCGATTGGGGCGGGGCGCTGCTCTTCGTGACGCACGATCGCGCGTTTCTGCGCAAGCTCGCGACGCGCATCGTGGAAGTGGATCGCGGCAAGCTCGTCGGCTGGGCGTGCGACTACGATACGTTTCTCGTGCGCAAGCAGGCGGTGCTGGAGGCCGAGGAGGTGCAGCGCGCGCAGTTCGACAAGAAGCTGGCGCAGGAGGAGGAGTGGATCCGCCGCGGCGTGAAGGCGCAGCGCTCACGGGCGCAGAACCGCATCCACGCGCTGCATGCGATGCGCGAGGAGCGAGCCGCCCGCCGGGACAAGACGGGCACGGCCAAGATGGCGGCGCAGGAAGCGGATCGCAGCGGCTTCAAGGTCGTGACGTGCGAAGGCGTGGGCTTCCGCTACGAGGACCGCTGGATCGTGCGCGACGTGAACGTGCGCATCGAGCGCGGCGACAAGATCGGCATCGTGGGGCCCAACGGCGCGGGCAAGACGACGCTGCTGCGACTTTTGCTCGGCCAATTGCAGCCGCAGAGCGGCGTGGTGCAGCACGGCACGAAGCTGGAGATCGTTTACTTCGACCAACTGCGCGCGCAGCTCGACGAGACGATGCGGGTGCAGGATGCGGTGGCCGACGGCAACCCGACGGTGACCGTCAATGGCCGGACGCGGCACGTGATCTCGTACCTGGAAGATTTTCTTTTCGAGCCGACGCGCGCGCGGACGCCGATCAAGGCGCTCTCGGGCGGCGAACGCAATCGGTTGCTGCTTGCGCGGCTCTTCACGAAGCCGGCCAATGTGCTGGTGCTCGACGAACCGACGAACGATCTCGATGCCGAGACGCTCGAGCTGCTCGAGGATTTGCTCGTGGAATTTGGCGGCACGGTGCTGCTGGTGAGCCATGATCGCGCGTTTTTGAATGAGGTCTGCACGAGCCTGCTCGTCTTCGAAGGCGAGGGGCAGGTGACGGAGTATCTCGGCGGCTACGACGACTGGCAGAAAGAGCGCGTGCGGGCCGCCGCCAAGGCGCAGGAAGAGAAAGAGCGGAGCAAGGCTGGGGCAGCCGCGCGGAAGAGCGACGGCACGCCGGAGAAGCCGAAGCGGAAGCTTTCGAACAAGGAACGCGCCGAACTGGAGACGCTGCCGAAGAAGATCGAAGTGCTCGAAAAGGAGCAGGCCGATCTGACGGCAAAGCTGGCCGATCCGGCGTTCTTCAAGAAGGGCGGCGCGGAGGTGGCGAAGGCCACGGCGCGGCTGCAGCAGATCGAGGCGGAGATGCCGGTGGTATTTGCGCGGTGGGAAGAGTTGGAGGGTTGAGGGGTCGGTTTCGATCCTCCTTTCCCTATCTTATTCTGGTTAGATTGTTTCGTCGCTGCGTTCCACGCAGTGAAAGATTTTGAGTAGGGCGAGTTTTAACCCGCCCTACTGTGGGCTGGCTTGGGGCGGTTTTTGGCGTATCTCATGAGCCTTACCCCCCCCCAATGGATTCTCATCTGACATCACGGCGGAGATTTTTGGCGCAAGGTGCAGTGGTAGCGGGGCTGATGGCGCAGCGCGGATGGGCGAGCGTCGCTACGGCGTCGGGGAGGCGTCCGCGGACCGATGTGCGGATCGAGGCGGTGACGATGAGCTTTGAGGAGTTTGTTTACCGGGCGCCGGTGAAGTTTGCGGGCGCGATCATGGATCGGGCGACGGTGCTCACGGTGCGCTGCACGGTGGCGACGGCGGATGGCAAGAGGGCGGAGGGCGTGGGGTACATGCCGTTTAATCACATCTTCTCGTATCCCTCGAAGACGATGTCACACGACGCGAAGAACAGCGCGATGAAGGCACTGGCGCAGGAGCTCGCCCGGGTGACGGAGCGCTATCGCGAGCCGGGGCATCCGCTGGAGATCAACTGGGTGCTGGCGCTGGAATACCTGAAGGCGGCGGAGGAGATCTCGCAGCGGCTGGCGCTGCCAGATCCGATTCCGAAGCTCTGCACGCTGGTGACGGCGAGCGCCTTCGATGCGGCGATCCACGACGCGTATGGCAAGCGGCATGGGGTGAGCGTCTTCGCCACGTACAATGCCGACTTCATGGGGTACGATCTCTCGCGCTATCTCGGCGCGGAGTTCAAGGGGGGGTATCCGGGCGACTATCTGCTCAAGGCGCCGAAGCCGAGGATGCCGCTGTGTCACATGATCTCAGCGGTGGACCCGATCGAGGCGTTTCAGAATACGAAACCGCTCAACGACGGGCTGCCCGAAACGATTCCGGAGTGGATCGAGCGCAACGGGCTGATCGAATTCAAAATCAAGGTAAACGGCGATGACCTAGCGTGGGATGTGGAGCGCGTGGCGCATATCGACCGGGTGGTGCGCGACACGCAGCGGAAGCGAGGGGTGAAGGCGTGGTTCTACGTGCTCGATTTCAACGAGAAGTGCCCGGATCTGGAATACTTCACGGCCTTTTTGCGGAAGCTGAGGGAGAAGATGCCCGAGACGTATTCGTGGATACGATACGTGGAGCAACCGACTTCGCGCGATCTACAGCGGACGCCGCCGCTGCGGATGGAGGCGGCGGGAAAGCTGTGCCCGGTGGTGATCGACGAGTCGCTGGTGGACGTGGCGTCGCTGCTGCGCGCAAAGGAGCTGGGCTGGACCGGGGCGGTGGTGAAGTCGCCGAAGGGGCTCAGCAACATGCTGCTCATCACCGCGGTCGCGGAGCGGGAGAAGATGCTGCTGGCGGGCGGAGATATGAGCTGCCCGGGCGGGGCGCTGATCCAGACGGCCAATTTTCAGGCGCGCGTGCGGACGATCAGCTCGGTGGAGGCCAACGTGCGGCAGTTTTTTCCGGCGGGGAACAAGGCGTGGGAGGCGAAGTTTCCGGGGATGTTTCGGACACGGGATGGGATGATCGAGACGGGGGAGCTGGTGGGGCCGGGGTTGGGGGCGTGAGGGCGAGGACGGAAGAATGCGGATGAACAGGAAGATCGGGAAGGGCGGGAAGTAAGAGCTTAGATTTCCATCCTCAGCTGGACTTTGATGTAGGCGATGCGTCCCTGCCGAGCCGTTGCGCTGCACAGGGGGAAATTTCTTTTGCCGCAAAAAAGCGCAAAGACTGTCCTGCGATCGCAGCTTGCAAGGCGCCTATAGGCGCACGGGAGACTTGAGTCGGCACGCAGATAATTCTGCGCCTCTTTGCGGCCATTTCTTCTTCTTTCACGCTTAACGCGCTACGGTTCGGCGGGGACGCCTCGCCCTACCCTCAGAAGTGCCAGTCTGAATAGTAAAGGGCATAAAAAATCCGCGGCCTTGTGGGGTCGCGGATTTGTGAGAGTGAAATGGCCAGAGCGTTACTTGTTCTTTTTCTTGCCGGCCTTCTTGTCGCCGGTGCCGCCGTTGGCGTTGCGGTCGCTGGCGGGGGTGGGGACGTTCTCCTGAGGGAGGTATTTGGCGAGTTCGGTTTTCTTGGCGGCGAACTCGGGCTTGGCGGCGAGGTTCGTGTATTCGTTGGGGTCCTTGCGCTCGTCGTAGAGCTCCTCGTCGCCATTTTCGTAGCGGATGTAGCGCCAGTCGCTGGTGCGGACCGTGTGGTTCTTATATTTGTAGGTGGTGACGGCGGGCGTCGTCCAGGCGGCGTTGGCGTTGGCGAGGAGCGGGCGGATGCTTACGCCTTCGACGTGCGCGGGTTTGGCGAAGCCGCAGACGTCGGCGAGCGTGGCGTAGATGCTCATGAAATCGACGGGGCGGTCGCACTTGGTGCCGGCCTTGGTGACACCGGGGACGGACCAGATGAGCGGGGCGCGGGTGGCTTCCTCCCAGAGGGCGAATTTGCGCCAGTGGCTTTTCTCGCCGAGGTGCCAGCCGTGGTCGCCCCAGAAAACGATGACGGTATTGTCGCGATAGGCGGACTTCTCGAAGGCGTCGAGGAGGCGGCCGAGATTCATGTCCATGTAGGCGATGGTGGCGAGGTAGGCCTGGACGGCTTCCTTCCAGCGACCGGACTCGACCATGGCGGCGTGGTCGCCGTCGGGTTTGGCCATGCGCTTGCCGGAGGGCGGGACATCGTCGAGGTCGTTCGCGAGATGCGGCGGGAGCTTGATCGACGCCAGGGGGAACATGTCGAAGTACTTGCGCGGAACGTTCCAAGGCATGTGGGGTTTGTGCATGCCGACGGCGAGGAAGAAGGGCTTGTCGTGCTTCTTTTTCAACGAGGCGATGCCGTAGTCGACGATGCCCCAGTCGGAGATCTCTTCGTCTTTGCAGTCGAGGGGGGCGAACTTGATGCCGCCGACGCCGTCGCTCTGGCCGGCGGGAACCTTGGGGTTGGAATCACCGCGCTCAAGGTAGTCATCCCACTCGGTGGTGCGGCGGTAGGCTTCGTGGTAAATCTTCCCGGCGCCGTGAACGTAATAGCCGGCGTTGCGGAAGGCGCTGGTGAGTGTCTTCTCCGACGGGATGCGCGGACGGAAATCGATGTCGTTTTCGTAGACGCCGCTGGTGCCGGGGCGCAGGCCGGACATGAGCGCGGCGCGCGAGGGATTGCACGACGGGGAGGCGCAGTAGGCGCGGGTGAAGGCCATGCCCATCTTGGCGAGGCGGTCGATATTCGGCGTCCTGGCCTGATGCGTGCGATCGATGTAGCCGACCCAATCGCGGAGGTCATCGACGGCGATGAAGAGCACGTTGGGCTTTTGCGGCGTGGCGGCCGAAGCGGTGAAGGCGCTGGCGAGAGTCGCGCAGAGCGCGAGGAGTTTTAGGGCGGGGCGGAGCATGGGGGAATGAAGAGAGGGGGAGAGGGAAACGGGTGGGGACCGGCGATGGCGAGACGGAGGCCGGGGGTATGGGGTTGCGGGGCCGTAGCTATTTTTGGAAACGCGTGAGGAGATTGGCGAGGGTTATGTCGGCGAGCGAGGCGAGCTGGAGGTCGACGTGGGCGAAGTCGTGGTGGGCGGTCGATTCGTTGGGGATGGCGACGGCCCACATATTGGCGCGCTTGGCGGCGAGGGAGCCGGTGTGGGAATCTTCGAAGGCGATGGCCTCGTGGCCGCGGAGGCCGAAGCGGTTGAGGACGAGCTTGTAGAGATCGGGCTCGGGTTTGGGCGACGGGGCGTCTTCGCGGCAGGCGAGAAACTCGAAGCGGTCGAAGAGACCGAGGCGCTTCAGGTGAGGATCGACCCAGCTATGCTCGGAGTTGGAGGCGAGACCCACATGGAGACCGGCGGTGCGGGCGGCATCGAGGATCGCGACGATGCCGGGGAGGATCGGCTGGCGGAGCAGGAAATCGCGTTTGCTCGCGGTGCGCTCCTGCTCGAGCGCGGCGCGGTCGGCGTGCGGCGCGAAGCCGTGCCACGGATCGAAGCTGTACGTGGCGACGCCGACGCTGCGCACGAAGAGCTCGCGATCGAAGGCGACGCCGTGGCGGGCGTGGACGGCACCGTAGGCGTCGATGATGGGAGTCTCGGTATCGAGAATGAGACCGTCGAAGTCGAAGACGAGGGCGCGGATCATGAGTCGATTAAACCCGTGGGGAGGCCGTCGATGCTGCGGCGGTTTTTCTCGGCGCGATAGGCGGCGACGCCCTCAGGGCCCTTGCGCTCGGCCCAGTCGATGAGCGTGGGGCGGTCGGCCTGGAACTCGTAGAGCGGGACGGCAAAGCCGCAGGAGGTCTGGACGCTTTCGACCTCGCCGATGATGAGCTGGCGTTCGCCGGGGAGGGGCGGGCCGAAGAGCGGACGGAGTTGGGTCCACTCGGCGTCGCGGGGCCGGACCGCGCGGCCGCGGCAGTAGAGGCGGAGGATGAGCGGGGCGCCTTCGAACGCGCAGAACATCAGCGTGAGCCGGCCGTTTTCAGCGAGATGAGCGGAGGTTTCGCTGCCGCTGCCGGTCGCGTCGAGATAGCCGACGCGCGAGGAGGAGAGGACGCGGAAGGTGTCGAGGCCCTTGGGCGAGAGATTGACGCGGCCGGAGTGGGGGGCCGAGGCGGTGAAGTACATTTTCTGCGCGGCGATGAACTCGCGGTGCGCGGCGGAGAGCTCGGTGAAGAATTTGGCCATGGCGGAAAATCAGGTGGCGGGAGCGAGAGCGGCTTTGACGGCGCTGCGGCTTTGCAGGACGCCGATGAAGGCGATGACGAAGACGACGGAGAGCAGCATGTAACCGGAGGGCGGCCCGTGCAGGTCGATGATGAACATGGAGGAGACGAGCACCGTGCGCATGATGCGGTCGAAAACGAGGTAGAAGCCGTTGACGCGGCCCATGACATCGTTGGGCACGACGTGGAGCATGAGGGCGCTGCGCGCGACGCGGCAGCCGGCGTTGCCGAAGCCGAGGAAGACGCCCGCGATGAGATACGGCAGCGGGAAGCGGAAAAAGATCAGCAGCAGGATGCCCGCGAGGAAAACGAGCATCGTGAGCGGAATGGTATTGGCCGCGCTGTGACGTCCGATGAGGCGGGGCAGCGAGAAGCCGGCGGCGATGGCGCCGATGGCAAACGCGATCTCACCGGCTGCGAACCATCCGACGCTGAGCTGCAGCGTCTGCGAAACGTAGATGGGGAAGAGGTAGTTGCTCGCCATCACGATGAGGAAGGGGAACAGCGTGCAGGTGAAGAAGACCGCGAGCCGCGGGCGCTCGTACAGCCAGCGCCAGCCGACCGCAACGGAGGCCCAGATGGAGGGCCGCACGCTGCCGGCCACGATATGGGTGGCCTTGTAGGGCAGCGTGGACTGGATGAGGAAACTAATGAGGTACGTCGCGGCGTCGAAGAGCAGGATGCTCCACAACGGAACCCGTTCGACGAGGATGCTGCCGAGGCCGCCGGCAATCATCATCGCGGTCTGGCCCTGGATCTCGAGCAGGCCGGTCAGCGACTGGTATTGTGACCGGTCGAACATCTGCTGGACCATCGCGAACTTCGGCGAGTAGTGCAGGGTGTAGTACATCATGCCCGCAAAGTAGATGAGCGTGAGCTGCCAGAGGGAAAAGCCGCCGAGCACGAGGCCGGTGATGGCCATGGTGACGGTGGCGAGAAAGCCCCACGCCTCGCTGCAGAGCATCGCGGTCTTGCGCGAATGCCGGTCAACCCACGCGCCCCAGTAGGGCGTCACGACGAAGAGGAGGAGCGTGGTCGCGATGGTGGTCCAGCGGAAGGCCTCGTTGCCGCCGGGCGATTTCACGATGAGCCACGGCACCGCGAAGATCGTTAGCCCGGAGCCGATCGCGCCAAAGGTATTGGCAACGAGCAGGCGCTGGACGCGCGTATCGCGGAGGAGGTCTTTCATCGAGGAACGACCAGCCAAGCGACGCGGAGACGAAAACGAAAGCGTGGAGTCGGCGGGCGTTCATTCACTTCGTTGCGTGGATGGGGCGCCGCTGTGCTGTGGGGCCACAGGAAGGGCCCTGTCGGAGAAGCGGGTGATTTCCCATGCGAGAATGGGAGGCGCTGTGGTAGAAGCCAGCGGAAGGGAAGAGTATCGTCGGCCCCTTTTATGAATCATGGGAAACATCGGGTGTGCATCGAGGCGTGTCAGGCGTGTGTGACGGCGTGCGAGCAGTGCGCGAGCGCGTGCCTGCGGGAGGAAGAGGTGAAGATGATGCGCCGGGGTATCGAGCTGGACCGGAGTTGCGCGTATATCTGCGAATTTGCGGCGCACGAGATGGCGCGGGAGTCGCCGTTTGCGGAGAAGGCCTGCCGGTTGTGCGCGGAGATCTGCGAGGCGTGCGCGATGGAGTGCGGCAAGCACCCGCACGAGCATTGTCAGGCGTGCGCGGAGGCGTGCCGGCGGTGCGCCGAGGCGTGTCGGGCGATGGCGAGTGGCGAGGCGGCGGCGCTGGGGCGGAGCGAGCGGGGTGGAGAGACGGATCGGCCGCTGCGGCGGTGAGGGAGGGCGGCGGTGCGATGGAGGGTAGGGCGTGGCAATCCGCACCACGCCTCCATCGCTACAATCCTTGCCCGTGAATCACGCGAATAGACGCGAATGTCAGAGGAATCAGGCAGGGGCCTGGAATTTACTAGCGTCTTTCGCGTGATTCGCGGGAGGCATTTCTCTCGAATCCCGTGCGTGATCGTTGGGGTGATTTCGTCCCTGCGCTCACGGGCAGGGCTACAAAACCTGGGAGCCGGTGGCTGGGATGGCGGCGGTGGTGGGAGCTTCGCGGGCGAGTTTGTTTTCCCAGTACCAGGCGTAGAAAATGGGGACGGAGAAGAGGGAGAGGAGGTCGAAGAGCATGCCGCCGACGATGGGGAGGACCATGGGGACCATGAGCTCGGAGCCGCGGCCGGTGGACCAGAGGACGGGGATGAGCGAGAGGAGGGTCGTGCAGTTGGTCATGAGCGCGGGGCGGCGGCGGCGCAGGCCGGCTTCGAAGATGCGCTGGTGCACGTCGGCGAGATCGCGGGGGCGGGTGGCGAATTTTTCCTGCAGGTAGGTGCCGAGGAGAATGCCGTCGTTGAACATCACGCCGAGGAGGACGAGGAAGCCGACGACGACGGCGGTGGTCATCTCGGCGCCCCAAAGCCAGACGAAGAAGAAACCGCCCGCGGTGGTGACGACGGCATTGCAGAGGATGATGATGGCGGTGATGAGCCACGAGCGCGTACCGACGTAGATGAGAAGCACCATCACGAGGAGAGCGCCGGTCGCGCCTCTAGCGGTGCGCAGGC
>JAZKEV010000371.1:12891-15924 GCA_040386765.1 Verrucomicrobiota bacterium
ATCCAGCGGAGCGTGGCGTCGGCCTTGAGCTTTTGCTCGTAGCGGCCGACCCAGCGGTAGGTGGCGCCGGCGGGGAGCGTAAGCTGGCCGGAATCGAGCGCGGCACGGAGGCGGGCCTCGGCATCGCGGACGACCTCGACCTCGCCGCGGTCGCGGACATTGAGCATGACGTACTGCGTGCGTTTGCCGGATTCGGAGCGGATCGCCATGGGGCCGACGGTGTACGTAAGCGGAGACGCGGCGGGCCGCTGGCTGATGACGGAGAGGCGGAGCGCGGGTGCGAAGGTGGGCAGCGATTCGCCGACGGGGAGCGTGAACTCGGCGCGTGTGGAGGAGAGGACCGTGAGGTTGCGCTGATGGGTGAGGGAGAGCGAGGCGAGGAGCGCGGCGGTGTCGGCGGCCTCGAGGGTATAGGTAATCGGCGACGCGAGCAGGCTGGAGAGCGGGATCGCGCCATGGCCGGTGGCGGCGGGGACCTGCACGAGCGCCAGCTCATCGGCATCGTCGCGGCGCTCGCGGGCGTAGCGGATGCGCACGGGATAACGCAGCGCGCCCTCGACGGAGGTGGTGATCGCCATGCCGCCGAGGGCGGTCTCGACGGCGCGCATCACCTGCTCGTTGGAGAGGCCGAAGCGCGCGAGTTTTTGGGGATCGAGGCGGATCTCCGCATAGGGCTTGCCGCTCTCGCGCTGCATCTGCACATCGACGGCGCCGGGGGTGGACTGGATGATTTTCTCGGCCTGCTCGGCGAATTGTTCGAGCGCGGCGGAATCGTCGCCGAGGACCTGCAACGCGATGAGGCTGCGGATGCCGGTGGAGAGCATGACGACGCGCGTCTCGATGGGCTGCAGCCAACTCGGCGCGACACCGGGAATCTCCGTGATGGCAGAGAGCGCGGCACGGACCTCGGCGAGCGTGCGCGGGCGGCGCTCGGTGGCGCCATCGAGGCGGGTGATCTCGTGCACAGGCCAGTCGGCGTAGGGCTTCAGCGCCACGATGGTTTCGATCATGCCGATGGGCGCGGGATCGAGCGCAGTTTCGGCGCGGCCGAGCTTGCCCATGAGGCCGGCGACCTCGGGGATGGTGGCGATGAGGCGGTTTTGCTGAAGAAGGATGCGCTGCGCCTCGCCGAGGCCGCCGGTGGCGGGGATCGACGGCATGAAGAGGAGGCTGCCCTCATCGAGCGGCGGCAGGAAACTGGAGCCGACACCGGGGAAGCGTTGCGTGAGGCTGGCGTCGACGCGCGTGTGCGAGAGATCGGCGCCCGCGAGCGCGAAGCCGTGGCGCAGCGGGGCGCTGAGCGTAGACCAGCCGAGGCCGAGGAGGTAGCCGCCGAGCGCGAGCACGAGCAGCGCGAGCGCGAAGGCGACCTTGTGGCGGAGCAAGCGGGTGTACGCCCAATCGTAGACATGGTGGATGGCGCGGCTGGTGGGATTCTCCTCGTAGGTGACGAGGCGTTCGCGACCGAGGCGCCAGACCGCGAGCATCGCGACGAGCGCGAACACCGGCGCGACGAGCCAGCCGGGCAGCGTGAGCGCCCAACGACCGTGATCGAGCGGGAGAGACCAGCCGTCGCGGATGAACCACCCGAAGGCGAGTCCGCCGACGAGCGCGGTGAGCGCGATGAGCGCGGGCTTCCTGATGTGCCAGGGCGGGAGCAGGAAGCGGCAGAGGACGGGCACGAGAAAAATGCCGACGAGCACCGCGCCGCTGATCGCGAGGGATTTGGTGAGCGCGAGCGGAGCGAAGAGCCGGCCGGCCTGATCGGTGAGCGCGAAGATGGGAAGGAAGCCGATGACGGTGGTGGCGGCGGAGGTGAGCAGCGGGCGGGCGACCTCGCGCGCGCCCTCGGAAACGGCGGCGACGATCTCGGCATCGAAGGGCGAGGCGGGCATCGCGCGCGACTCGCGCCGGCATTTCTCCTGCAGATCGACGAGGTGCTGGGTGATGTTTTCCACCATGATGATGCCGAAATCGACCATCACCCCGATGGCGATCGCGATGCCGGCGAGGCTCATGATATTGGCGCCGACGCCCACGAGGCGCATGACAAGGAAGGTGAAGAGCAGGCCGAGCGGGAGTGCGATGGCGACGGCGAGGCTGGCGCGGACGTGCAGGAGAAACGCGACAACGACGATGACGGTGGTGATGACGGCCTCGACGAGCGTGGAGGAGAGCGTCGCGGTGGTTTCGCGGATGAGCTGCGAGCGGTCGTAGAACGAGACAGGCGTGAGCTGCTCGCGGGCGAGCGTGGGGGCGAGCGCGGCGAGCCGCTGCTTGACGGCGGCGATGACGGTCTGGGGGTCTTCGCCGACGCGCATGGCGACGATGGCGCCTACGTGCTCCTGCTGGGCATCGGCGAGCAGGCCTTGGCGGAACTGGCCGCCGAGATGGACATCGGCGATGTCGCCGAGGCGGAGGCCGGCGCCCTTCAGGCGGTCGCCGCGGAGGACGATATTTTCCACATCGGCGACGGAGCGGACGAAGCCGACGCCGCGGATCATCGTTTCGACGCCGGAGGTTTCGACGCTCATCGCGCCGACGTCGCGGCCGGCCTGCTGGACGGCCATCATGAGCATGTCGAGCGTGAGCCCCTGCTCTTCGAGGCGGGTGGGATCGACGTCGATCTGGTACTCGCGGGCAACGCCGCCGGCGGGCGCGACTTCGGCGACGCCGGGCACGGCGCGGAGCGCGGGAATGACGAACTGGTCGAGCTGGTAGCGCTTGGCCTCGGGGTCGCGCGGACCCTGTAGTGTAAAAGCGAATACCTGGCCCATCGCGGTGGCATCGGGGCCGAGGCGCGGGGCGACGCCGGCGGGAAGGATGCCCTGAAGCTGGGAGAGCCGCTCAAGGACGCGGGTGCGGCAGGCGTAGAGATCGCGGTCCTCGGCGAAGATGATGTAGAGATAACTGGCGCCGTAGAGCGACATGCCGCGGACGGTTTGCACGCCGGGAAGCCCTTGCAGCTCGCGCGCGAGGCGGGCGGTGACCTGCTGGTCGACATCCTGCGGGCTCTTACCCGGCCACTCGGCC
>JAZKEV010000371.1:15951-17900 GCA_040386765.1 Verrucomicrobiota bacterium
GATTGTCGCTGAGATCGGGGATGGCATCGACGGGGATGTGGCGCCACGACCACGCGCCCGCGAGCGCGAGGAGGAGCGTCGCGGCGAAGGTGAGGAAGGGATGGCGGAGGGGGGCGAGCACGGAAGGAAGAACGGAGGAGACGGGAGCTGAGAGCTGAGAGCTGAGAGACGGAGGTCGGAGAAGGGAGAAGGGAGAAGGGAGAAGGGGGGGCGTGAGTCGTGATCTTACTCTTGCTCGTGATCGGGTTGAGTGGGGTGGCGGAGTAGGAGGGAGGGAGAAGGCGGGATCACGAGTACGAGTACGATCAGGAGCACGAAGGGGGGAGGAGCGTGGAGTGGGGGATTTTAGGGTGTTGCCCCGGCGGGGAAGAGGAGGCTGGGAGTGCCGGCGAGCTGGGCTTGGGCGTCGATGAGGAAGAGGCCTTGGGTGGCGACTTCGTCGCCGGGCTTGAGGCCGGAGCGGACGATGTAGTGGTCGTTGCCGTTGGCGTCTTCGAGACGGGGGCCGAGGGCGAGGGGGGCGAGTTCGAAGCGGGCGCGGCCGTCGTCGAGGCGTTGGGCGAGGCGCCAGGCGACGTGGCGGACGCCGGTGGAGAGGACGGCGGATTTGGGGACGAGCGTGAACGTGGCGGGCGGGGCGTCGGGTGCGGCGACCTCGAGATCGGGGCCGAGGGTGGCCTCGATGCGGGCATTGACGAGGCTGCCGGCGAGGAGTCGCTGCGCGGGATCGGTGAGGTGAATGTGGATCTCGCGGGCGCGGATCTCGGCATTGAGCTCGGGGGCGATCCACGCGATGCGGGCGGAGATGTCGGCGAGTTCGCCGCGGTCGTCAGAGGAGAGTTGCACGGGTTGATCGAGGCGGAGCCAGTGGGCGCGCGGCTCGGGGACGTGGACGACGAGCATGAAGGTGCGCGGATCGACGAGGCGGAGCAGGGGCGTATCGGCCATCACTTCCTGGCCGAGCTGCGGGAGACGCGTGGCGTCCATGGCGGCGGAGGCGTCGGCGGAGAGGATCACCTGGCCGGCGTAGGGACTGGTGAGCGTGACGGTATCAACGGGCGGACGGCCGCCGAGGATGGCGCGGGCGAGGGGCGCGAGGTTCCAGCGCTCGAGGCGTTGCGTGAGCGCGGTGACGCTGTGCTGATCGCCGAGGGACATGGCGGCGGCGAGCTCGCCCTGGGTGGCGAAGACGTCGGGGCTGTAGAGATCGACGAGCGGGTCGCCGGCCTTGACGACAGTGCCGGCGTGGAGGACGGCGGGGTGGCGCTTGACGATGCGGCCGGCGACGCGGGGGATGACGACCTGGAGCGTGCGGTCGTCGTAGCGGACGGCGCCGTAGGCGCGGATCGTGGCGCGGGCGGGGCCGGTGGCGATGCGGGTGAGCTCGACGCCCATGCGGCTCTGCTGCTCGCGGGTGAGCTCGCCGGTGGTGACGGGCGTCATCTTCATGCCGCAGACGGGACAGTTGCCCGGCTGATTGCCGATGAAATCCATCATCGGGCAGGCATAGCGGGTGCCGGGGCCGGTGGGCGTGGCGGAGGCGGAGGCGGAAGCGGAAGCTGTATCCGCGTGGGCACTACGCGACGTGAAGAGAGTGTGCTCGGGGAGAAGCGCGATCAGGAGCGCGCCGGCGAGAAGGCCGGAGAGGGCGGTGAGGGGAGTGGGCCAGCGCATGGAGAAGGAGGGGGAGCGGGAGGGAATCAGTGATGCCAATTACGAAGCGGAAAAGACGGGAGACACAGAGAGCACGGAGATGACACAGAGGTCACGGAGGGCTGCTGGGTGATCGGCTCCGTGGTCTCGCTGCTTTCTTCTGTGCCCTCGGTGTCTAAGGTCTGATTCAATTTATTACTTCGGGATCACTTCGGTGCGGAGATAGTAGGGGCCGTATTGGTCGGGGTCGGCTTTGAACTTGGGCGGGCACATGCGGCAGCCGAAGCCGATGCGTT
>JAZKEV010000371.1:17910-32511 GCA_040386765.1 Verrucomicrobiota bacterium
GGGTGGGAAGGGCGGGATCGACTTTCATGCCGCAGATGGCGCAGACGGTGTTGACGGGCGCGGCGGTGGGTGAGGTTTCGGGTTTGGCAGAGGGGGGCTGGGGAGTCGCGGCGGTGGGAGTGGAGGTGCGCTCGTGCTCGTGCGGCGAGTGCGTGGCGGTGCGGGCGGCGAGGGCGATGAGCGCGCCGAGGAGGAAGGTGGCGACGAAGGTGAGGGCGTGTTTCATGGTTGAGAGGCGAGTTGAGAGACGGGGAGGAGGCGCCAGAGCTCGGCGCGGGCGGTGCGGGCGGCGGTGTCGGCGTCAAGGATCTGGAGCTGGGCCTCGGTGGACTTCTCGAGGATATCGACGGCGTGGAGGACGGCGTTTTCGGAGCCCATGCCGCCGGTGGAGGAGCCGACGCTGACGGCGCGGGAGAGGATATCGTGCTCGGCGGCGAGGCGCTTGTCGGTCTCCCCGGCGAGGCGGCGGGCGGTGGCGGCGAGGCGATCGGCGCGGGCGACGCGCGCGAGCGTAGTGGAAATCCGGTGACGCGCGGCGGAGGCGTCGGATTCGGCGGCGGCGCGATCGGCGGCGGCGGCGCGGATATCGGCGCGCGCGTAGTTGCGGCTGCGGAAGGGGAGATCGGAACTGATGGCGAGGCCGAGCGTGTCTTCGTGGCCGAGGCGGCTGCGCTCGCGCTCGAGGCGGACGCCGACGGAGGTCGAAGGATTGGCGCTGGCGCGGGCGATGCGGCCCTGGGCATCGGCTTCGGCGCGGCGCGCGGTGGCGTACGCGACGAGCGCGGCGGTGTCGGGATCGATCTCCGACGGGGAGGGCGCGGCGAAGGCGGGGAGCGGGGCGTCGGGCGGGAGCGCGAGACGGCCGCGCGCGGCGGCGAGGGCATCGTCGGCGGCCGACTGGGCGCGCTCGCGGGAGAGCTCGAGCGCGGCGAGACGGGATTGGAGCGTGAGGCGATCGGCGAGCCGGACGCGTGCGGAGCGCGAGGGCGAGACGGGAGCGCTGGGTCTCGACGAGGCGGGCGCGGGTTTGCGCGGCCTCGGCTTCGGCGAGGGAGAGGGCGACATCGGCGGCGAGATCGCCGGCGGTCAGCGCGTAGTCGGCGAGGGCGAGGGAAACGGAAGCGGCGGCGCGGTCGCGATCGGCGGCGCGTTCGCCGCGCTTGGGGAGGGGCTGGCGGAGATTGAGCTCAAAGGCGTCGCGGGGTGGGCCCATGGTATTGGCGGCGATGCGTGAGGCCATGGCCTCGACCTCGGGGTCGGCGAGGCGGCCGGCGGAATCGGTGCGGGCGCGCGCGGCGGAGACGCGCAGGCGGGCGGCGGCGAGGGAGGGCGCGCGGTTGACGACGTTGAGGAGCGCGGCGGTTGATGCGGCGGCGGGCGCGGGCGAAACGAGCGCGGGTAAGGGGATCGGCGCGGCGAGGGCGGGCTGGGCGCGCGGAGCGGGGGCGATCGCCAGAATGAGGGCGAGCGCGAGGGTGCGGGGGTGACCACGCATGGCGAAGGGAGACGTCCGTGCAGCGTCCCGCCTCTTCCGAGGCGGGCTACGACGGAAATAGGAAGATGGACGGGGAGTTACTTCTTCGCGGGCGCGGCTTTTTGCTTGGCCGCGGCGGCGTCGATCTTCTTGAGGAACTTCGCGGGGTCGGCCTTGAAGTCTTCGATGCAGCCTTCGCAGCAGAAGCGGACGACGCGGTCGGGCTTGCCGGCTTCCTTGTGCGTGAAGCTGATGAACTCGCCCATGCTGCCGAGCGGTTCGTCGGAGACGACGCAGGTCTTGAGCGGGTAGTTATCGGCGGCATCGGCGGCGGGCGCCGCCTTCTTGGAATCGGCAGCGATCGCGGCGGTGGCGACGGCGAGAATGAGGGAGAGGACGGAGAGGAAATTTTTCATATGATGATATGAGGAAAAAAGGGAGAGACGGAGAAACGGGATGACGTGCATACGGCCATCGAGGGGGCGCCAGCGAGCTGGCGGCCTACGCCTACGGGCTGAGGTCGGGGCACACTTCACGTGTGCACGAGGGACCTTTAAAGCAGGAGGCTGCAGTGCGCCTGAAACAGCGCGACACTGCCAGCGGGGCGCGCGGCGTGCGCCGAAGCAGCACGGAGACCGAGCGCGGGCTCGACGGAGCGAGCGGAAAGAAAATGGGCAAATGCGGCGGTGACGACGCGAGCGCTGGGCTTGGCGGTAGCGACGCGCTCCTCGACCGAGGCGTTGGAGGCGGGCTTGGCCGAGACCGGCATCGCGGGCGGCGGGGCACAATCGGTTGGCGGGCAGGGGCACTTGGTGCCGCAGCAGCAATCCGCCGCCGGGGCCGCGCCGAGCTCAAACGCCGCGAGACCCGGCGCAAAAGCGCAGGTCAGAGCGAGGATGAGGGCGAAGACGCGGCGGAGCATATCGAGGTGGAACGTGGCGAGAATCGCGCGAAGGGCAAACGGTTTTTAGCGAGCGGTGACCGCGGCTTGGCGGAGCGAGCTGAGCATCGCATCGAAGGTCAGTACTTCCGTGGTGGGTGCGAGCTGTTTGTCCTGGAGCATCTCTTCGGCGATCACGCGGCTGCCGCGGCGCTGCTGAATTCGCAGCACCGGAATGGCGGGACCGATAAGCGTTAGATGGTCCTTCGGGACGGGTGCGCGATAGAGCGCGAGGAGGGCATCCAGCTTGGCGGTGTCGCCGGGCTCGAGCTGGACGGTGCCTCGATAGATGCGAAAGGGCGCGCGCGGCAAATTGGGGTCGTGCAGAAATTCGCTGACCGTAAACGAGCCACCGGCGCGGCTGGTGTACGTGAAGTCCGCGGCTTCCCACGTGAAGCAGCCGGAGGCCGAGTAGGCGATGAAGAGGGTGTCGCCTTGGGGAAGGTCGGAAAAACGGATGAGGGGGCGTTGCTCCGCGGCGAAGGCGACGGAGGCGAGCAGCGCGGCGAGGAGAAGGCCGATCAGGCGGCGGGGGCGGAGGTGGCCGGTGTGAATGGGATCAGACATGGGCGGCGAGCGGCGCGGGGCAGTTTTGGACCGGGATGCGCGGCAGGCAAAGGGTTACCGGTTCTAGCGGGCGGCGAGGGGCTTCGCTTTGGCGGCGACCGCTTCGAGGGTTCGCAGCATTTCGTCGAAGGTGAGAACTTTTTCCTGGGGCGGAATTTCAGCAGGAAGGCTGAGATGTTCTTCGGCGATGACCTTGTTACCGCGGCGATGCTGAATATGAAATGTCGATGAACCGCCATAGAGGAGGATTACCTCCTCGGTCGAACGGGTCGGATTGCGGCAGGAGTTGAGAAACGCATCCAGCTTGACTGCCTCGCCTCGCTCCAAACGAACGACGCCAAGAGGCTCTTGACGCTTGCTCCAGCTCCACACGCCCGCTGATGCCTCAAGGCCCAACTTCTGGACGGAAAACGATCCACCCGCTTGGTTGGTGTACACGAACTCAGCGCCGTAAAACGAGAAACAGCCGATGACCTCGTAGCGTATGACCAGGGTGTCGCCCTTGGGGAGCTTCGCGAAGCTGATGGGGGCGGGCGCCTGGGCGAAGAGAGTCGCGACTCCCAACCAGAGGAGGAGAGCGGTCAGACGAGCGAGGGGGAAGGCGCGCGGCATGGAGGTAATATCACACGCGAGGGCGGGCGGGGCAAGGCTAGGGTGCGAACGTGACGTCGTCGGCGGTGTGGAGCTTTTTGTCGGGACCGGCGCTGCGGATTTCCATTTTGGTGGCGCTCTCGGCGTGGAAGAAGAAGGGGGTGCCCCAGCGGTCGCAGAGCTCGCCGTGGCGATTGATGGCGGGGTGCTTCGGCGGAATGAAGGGGAAGCGGAGTTTGTTTTTGCCGGTGAGGGCGGCGGTGATCTCGGCGTTGTTGCCGACGGGGTTGCCGTCTTTAGGGAAATTGCTGCGGAAGGTGTCGATGGTTTCGGAGACGAGGCGGAGGTCGGCGCGGATGTCGGTGGTGGGGGAGTTGAGGGGGTAGCTTGCGGGGGCGAGGGCCGGGTCGGGCTCGGGGGTGGCGGTGGAGGCGGCCGATGGGCGGAGGGTGGCGGGAGTGGCTGGGGTCGGAGCGGTGGGGGTGGGCTCGGGCGAGGGGGCGGGTTTGCTGGCGCCGGACCAGAAGAACCAGGCGACGAAGGCGACTAGTGCGAGGGCGATGAGGAAGCGGGGGAGGTGGCGCACGGGGCGATGGGCGGTGGGTGCGGGGCGCGATGAGGTCGAGTGATGGGCGAGGCGCGGAAAGGAAGAAATGAGAAAAAGGGGCGGCGAGAGGGCCGGAGGAATGGAGCGAGGCCTGCGTATTGGAAGTTCTTTCGGACGGGCGGGCCGCCCGTCCCTACCTTGGACGGATAGGGCGAGGGGGGAGTTCCGGGGAAGGCGGGGGTGTGGGAGGGCGGGTTAAAACCCGCCCTACTTCAGACGAAGCCGAGGTTGGGCTTGGCGAAGCGGCCCAGGTTGGGGAAGGCGACGCTGAGGTTGGTGTCGGTGACGCCGAACCAGCGGGCGAGGGTGGCGCCGTATTCGTCGACGCTGGTGGTGGGGATCCAGCGGCCGTTGGTGGTGTCGTCGGGGCCGCCGACGGTGAGGGTGGGCATGCGGCCGTAGATATCGCCGCCCTTGACGGCGCCGCCGACGACGACGTGGTGCGAGCCCCAGCCGTGGTCGGAGCCGTCGCCGTTGGAGGTGTAGGTGCGGCCGAAGTCGGAGGCGGTGAAGGTGGTCACGCGGTCGGCGCAGCCGAGCTCGACGGTGGCGTTGTAGAAGGCGTTGATGCCCTGGCTCACCTGCTGGAGGAGGCCGGCGTGCGCACCCATGGCGCGATCGATCTCGTCGACCTGGTCGGCGTGTGTATCCCATCCGCCAATACGCGCGAAGAAAACCTGGCGCTTGAGGTTCAGGCTGCTCGCGATGCTGATGAGGTAGGCGATGGTCTTGAGCTGATTGCCGAGCGTCGTCGCGGGAAACGTGGTCGCGAGATTGGGCGCGGCGTTGAGGACGCCGCCGAGGAGCTCGGAGGTGTCGATCGCATCCTTGGAGAGCGCGCCGAAGGCGGAGGCGAAGAGGCTGGGGTTGGTGCCGGAGGCGGAGAAGAGCTCCTTCTGCGCGGCGTAGCGGGCGGGGTTATTGCCGCCGGTGGTGCTGGCGAAGGCGACGGGGCCGCCCTTGGGAATCGCAGGGGAGGCAGGCGTGACGGCGAGCTGCGTGACGGTGTCGCCGACCTGGAAATTATTAAAGCCGTTCAGCGAAACGCTCATCGAGACCTGGTTGTTCACGTTGAGCGAATTGAGGAGATCGGCGGCGCGGCCGCCCCAGCCGGATTGGAACGGGCGGTCGGGGATGGAGCTCTGCCACTGCACCTGCTGATCGTTGTGCGAGAAGAGTTGGGGCGGGAGCTTCACGGTGCCCCCGGTGTACTGGGCCTTAGTGGTGGGCTCGACGAGCGAGCCGACATTGGCCATGAGGGCGGCCTTGCCCTGGCCGAAGAGATTGTGGATCTCGGTAAAGCTCGGGTGCAGGCCGAAGCTGCGGCCATCGGTGGTCTTGGGCGAGAGCGAGAGAACATTGGCCTGCGGGATGGCGATGACGGAGCGGGCGTTGGCGTAGCCGGCGTAGCCGCTGCCGGTGGGGATGATGAGGTTGGAGGCGTCGTTACCGCCCTGGAGGAAAATGCAGACGAGCGCGCGGTAATCGTTGGGGACGGCGGCGGCGGTCGACGGCGGGAACGACGAGAGACTGGCGGCGGCAGCGGTGGCGCGGAGTTGCGCGAGCGCGGAAAGCATACCGGTGGTGCCGACGGCGGCGCAGCAGGCGGAGCCGAGGAATTCGCGACGTTTCATGTTGAAATTGGGGTCTGGGGGATGGGGTCTTGGGTCTCGGGACCGGAGGGGGGCGGCGGTTAGCGTTGGGTGGCGCCGTCGGGGCTGGTGAGGATGAGGAGGACGGCGCTCTGAACGCGGTCGAGCTGTTGGGCGGCGGTGCCGGCGGCGAGGGCGCTCACGGTGGTGGTGATGCGGGTGCGGGCGGCAGCGGAGAGCTGATTGGCGGTGAGGAGGAGGCTGAGGCGATCGATGAGCGCGGGGACGTTGCTCACGAGGGCGAGCTCGGCGCTGTAGTTGGGGACGAGGTCCATATCGGCGTCGGCGCCGGCGGCCTGGAGGAAGATCGCGGTACGGAGGAAGTTGGGGACGCTGATCGCGGTCGTGTCGTCGGTGATCTGGAACTCGGGGGCGACGAGACCGGCGGCGGCGAGGGGGCCGGGGAAAACGTAGCCGGGCTCGAAGAAATTGAAGACGGACGGCGCGCGGAGGGGGGCTTGGGCGAGGGCGGCCGAGACGTTGTTCTGGCTGTTGCGGCCGCTGGAGCTGGTGGCGTTGAAGGCGCGGAGAAAGGCGGTGTAGCGCAGGAGCGGCTCCTTCAATTTGCCGTAGCCAGGATCGTCGATGACGGCGGTGGAGCGGGCCTCGTAGTCGGTGAGGATGGCGCGGACCACGGCGCCGAGATCGCCGCGGGTGCCGGAGCCGTTGTTGCGGAATTTCTCGGCGACGCGGTAAACGTAGGCGGGGCTGGGATTGTCGGTGACGAGGCGCTGGATGAGCTGGCGCGAGATGAAGGCGGGCGTGTTGTCGTGATTGAAGAGCGCATCGAGTGCGCGCTTGAGGTCCTCCGCGCCGCCGAGGTTGGCGGGGATGACGGTGGAGAGGACGGGGGCGAGGTTCTTCGTGCCCGGCTCGTGCTCCACGGCGTAGAGCATCATGGGGTCGATGTAGTTGGCGGGGGAGCGGCGGAAGAGATTGGCGTTGTTGGTGGCGTTGGCGGTGGTGTTGAGGAAGGCCCAGCCGGTGAAGATCCGCGCCATCTGGCTGATGGTCGTCTGATTGTAGGTGGGGATGGGCAGGCCCTGCTCGTCGAGCTTCAGCGTGCCATCGGGCTGGAGCTGCACGAGGCCGATGCTGAAGAGCTGCATGACCTCGCGGGCGTAGTTCTCATCGGGGTTGGTGCCGGTGGTGGTGTTGGCCTTGGCGTTGCGGAGGTGGCTCAGGTAGAGGCCCATCACGGGGCTGAGGGAGACCTGCTCGAGGAGCGTGCGGAAATTGCCGAAGGCGCCGTTCACGAGCATATCGTTATAATGCGCGGTCGGCTCGGTCATGTTCTGGCCGAACGCGGCATCGGAGACGACGAGGATCTGGCTGAGGGCGAAGGCGACGCGCTGGCGGAGCTGGTCGGGCGCGGTGAGCGCGACTTGGAACCAGGCGCGCTGGCGGAGGAAGAAGGGGTAGTCGTTCGCATCTTTCACGCCGCGCTCGTCGGGATCGGCAAAGGACGCGGCGCGCTCGGCGTTGGTGGCGGCGCGGTGCGAGGTGCCTGGGAGGGCGAGCTGCGCATCGAGCCAGGTGTTCACATTGCCGCCGGTGAGGGCGTCGATCTCGGATTGTTTCGGGCCGAAGGTGCCCTGCGTGAGGAGCCGGGCGGCGGCGGCGGCGGAGAGATTGCCGAGCGCGACGTCCGGTGGCGCAGCGGGCGCGGTGAAGGTTTGCGAACCGATGGCGGCGAGGAAGGCGCCGCGTAATTCGCCGCCGGGGTACTGGGAGGTCTCGAGCGAGACGTAGATCTGGCCGCTGCGCAGCGCGTCGAGGATCTGCGCGCTGGTGAAATTGGCGGTGGGCTGGATGGTCCACTGCGCGCCGGTGACCTGGCCGGTGCCGAGATTGCGGATCGACTCGCCGGCGACGGCGCCGGTGCCGAGGTAGAGATACGCGACGGTTTGCGGAGAGCTGAGATTGGAGAACGAGACATCGACGGTCGCGATCGTGCCGCTGGCGCTGAGGACGATGGTGGCGAGACCGCTGGCGGCGGAGCCGATGGCGCCCGGCGCGGGGCGGAGCGTGGCGACGTAGAGCGTGCCGGGATTGTCGGCGATGGTGACGGTGCCGCTCGACTGCGCGCCGATGACGTAGCCGGCGCCGGTATCGAGGGTGAGCGTGACGGCTTCGGAGGATTCGACGTTGGTATCGGCGAGCGGACGGAGATCGAGCGTGACGCTGGCGGAGCCGGCGGGGATGACGATGCTGCCGAGCAGCGAGGGGTAATCGAGGCCGTTGCTGGCGGAGCCGCTGACGGCGTAGTAAACGGTAAGCGGGAGGAGCGTGGAACCATCGCGCGTGAAGGTGAACTCGCCGGCCTGCGTGCCGGTTTCATTGGAGTTGGTCTTGGTGGCGCTGAGCGTGACGGTGACCGCAGCGGAGGTGGCGGTGAGATCGTAGACTTCGACGAGCGCGAGGCCGCTGGTGGCGTTGGCGCCGGTGACTTGGATGCCGTAATTGCCGGCGGGGAGATCGATGAGCAGCGCGGCATCGAGGCTGGTGGCAGACGAAAACGAGAAGGCGCCGACCTGCGTGAAGGCGGCGGAGAGCTGCGCGGAGGTGGCCGCGCCGGTGCCAACGGGCGTGCCCCAATTATTGTTGGAAGCGAGGACGGTGCCGGTGGAGCTGGTGACGGCGACCAACGGATCGGCGAGCGTGCCGGTGACACCGAGCGCGCCGAGCGAGGGACCGGCCGCGCGAACAAGGAGGCGGCGCTGGCCCGCGCCGGCCGAGATCACGACGCCGGGGATCATCACGCTATTGCCGGTGCTGACGCGGGCGCGCGTGGAGATATTGATGAGCTTCGGGCCGGTCGCGCCCATTTCGTAAACCTCGACAAGGGCGAGGCCGGTGGAGGTGCCGGCGCCGCTGACCTGCGCGGTGTAGGGACCGGGTGCGAGGGTGGCGAGGACCGCGGCGTCGAGGGAGCCAGCGGTGAGCGAGAAAGCGCCGGTGGCGGTGAAGGCGGCGCTGAGCTGCGCGGCGGTGGCAGCGCCGGTGCCGGTGGGCGTGCTCCAATTATTATTGGTGGCGGCGACGACGGTGGAAGAGTTGGGGCCGAAGACGGTCAGCGACGGATCGGCGACCACGCCGCTGAGGCCGAAGGTGGAAAGGGTGGGACCGATGGCACGGATGAGGAGCTGCTTGCTCCCGCCAGGTGCGATGACGAAGCCGGCGGTGAGGACGTTTTCGTTGGGGCCGGTTTCCGCGCGGGTGGAGAGATTGGCGAGGCGCGGCTCTTGCGCGGTGAGGGTCAGGGGGAGCGCGGAGACGAGGGCGAGCGCGAGGACGGAGAGCGCGGTGCGGAAGAGATGCATGGACGCGGAGGGGTTGTGGTGCAGGCCAGAAACGCGACAGGGGTGGAGACGCCGCTGGGGGTGGCGAGTTTCGGGGTGGCGGGGCAAGTAAGCGGGAGAGAGGGGAATGTCGCGAGATTTTTACGGAGGGGAGTGGTAGGGGGAGCTAAGAGCTGAGAGATCGGAGCCGAGAGCTGAGAGCTTGAGAGTGTGGGCTCGGCAGCGGGAGGAGATGATGTGGGCTGCAGGCGTTGTCTCGCTAGCTCGGCGAAGTGAGGCTGTGGGGACTTCCATCCCTGCGCTCACGCGCAGGGCCACGACGGAACCGGACTGGGTACGGAGATCAGCGTGCTTGCGTGGGAGGATGTTGCGGGGCGAGGTCGGAGCGCGACGGTTCGGCGTGGCGAAGGGAGGAGGCGGGCGTTGGCCCGCTGGGTTGGCCCGACGTGGGATGTGGGGAGTTCCGTCCCTGCGCTCACGCGCAGGGCTACACGGATTTTGTGCAGCGTGGGCTGGCGGGGAGGGTGACGCGGGCTACGTGCGAGCCGCGACGGCTTGGCGGGGACGCCTCGCCTTACCTCGGAGGGGCGTGGCCTATCTTTTATTACAGGAAACCCAGGTTGGGCTTGGCGAAGCGGCCGATGTTGGGGAGGACGACGGGGAGATTGGAGGGGGTGACGCCGAACCAGGAGGCGAGGGTGGCGGCGTACTCGTCGACGCTGGTGGTGGGAATCCAGCGGCCCTGGCTGATGTCGTCGGGGCCGTTGACGGTGAGGTTGGGCATCCTGCCGTAGAGCTCGCCGCCCTTGACGGCGCCGCCGACGATGAACTGGTGGTTGCCCCAGCCGTGGTCGGAGCCGTCACCGTTGGAGCGATAGGTGCGGCCGAAGTCGGAGGAACTGAAGAGCGTGACGCGATCGGCGACGCCGAGCTCTTCGGTGGCGGCGTAGAACGCGTTTACCGCCTGGCTCACCTGGCGGAGCAGATCGGCGTGGGCACCGCTGCTCGGCGAGGCGTTGACGAGCTGGGCGGCGTGGGTATCGAAGCCGCCGAGCTGCACGAAGAAGATCTGGCGGCGCAGGCCGAGATTGCCGGAGGCGGCGATGAGGCGCGCGGCCATGCGGAGCTGATTGCCGGCGGTCGTATTGGGGAAGACCGTGTTGACCGGCTGCGCGGTGCTGAGGACGCTGGTGAGCAGCTCGGAATTGGTGATGGCGCTGCCGGAGATGCCGGCAAACGCGGTGTCGAAGAGGCCCTGCTGCTCGCGCGTGAAGAGCTCGCGCTGGCCGCGGAAGCGCATGCCGTCGAGCGAGGTCGCGGCCGAGGTGCTGCCGGTGAAGGTGATCGCGCCGCCGGTGGAGACGGCGTACTGGGTGACGTTGCGGCCGACCTGGAAATAGTTTTTCCCGGCGATGCTGATCGACATCGAGATCTTGTTATCGGCGTTGGAGGCGTCGAGGAGATCGGCGAGGCGGCCGCCCCAGCCGGTGGTGCTCGTCTTGTCGGGCACGCTGTTCTGCCACTGCACCTGCTGGTCACTGTGCGAGAAGAGCTGGCGGGGGAGCGGGATCGAGTTGGCGTTATACTGCGCCTTGGTCGTCGGATAGACGAGCGTGCCGACATTGCCGAGGAGCGCGGCGCGGCCGGAGCCGAAGAGACTCTGCAGCTCGGGCATCGCGGCGTGGAGCGCCCACGAACGGCCATCGGAGGTGGCGGGCGAGATCGGGAGGAGGCCGGTGCGGGGCAGCGCGAGATTGGAGCGGGCGGCGGCGTAGGCGGCGTAGCTGGCGGCGTTGGAAGACGGGCCCTCGGCGATGGGCACGATCATGTTATTCGCGTCGTTGCCGCCGTTGAGGAAGAGACAGACGAGCGCTTTGAAATCGGGGAGGACCGCGCTGGCGCGCGGTGGGGTCTGGGTGCGGGGGTCTGGGGTCTGGGGGGGCGGAGAGGACTGGCTCGCGACGGTGGCGGTGAGGCGGAGGCTCGCGAGGGTGGAGAGCAGGCCGGTGTAGCCGACGGCGGAGCAACAGGCGGAGCCGAGGAACTCGCGGCGCGAGACGTCGGGGGCGGCGGAATCATTGCTCATGGGAAAATTATTTCTGCACGGCGGCGCCGGGCGAGGTGAGGACGAGGAGCACGGCCGTGCGGGCGCGATCGAGCGCGCTGGTATTGGCGGGGAGCGCGGCGAGGGAGGCCGTGATGCTGGCGCGGGCGCCGGCGGAGAGATTGCCGGCGGCGAGCATGAGGCCGAGGTGATCGAGGAGCGCGGGGACATTGCCGAGCAGCGCCTCGACCGGCGCGTAATCCGCCACGAGCGTGGCGGTGGCCGCGGCGACCTGCGTAGGCGTGGCGTTGGCGGCGACGGCACTCGAGGCGAGGACGAAGTTGCGCATGAAGTTCGGCACGCTGGTGGCGTAGCTGTCGTCGGTGATCTCGAACTCGGGCGCGACGAGACCGGCGGCGGCGAGGGGGCCGGGCAGCACGTAGTCGGGACTGAAGAAATTGAAGACCGTCGGCGAGCGGAGGGCGGCCTGCGCAAAGGATGACTGCGCGTTGGTGAGCGTGGTGCCCGCGCTGATCGTGACGGGATTGGGCATCGTCGTATTGTAGGTCGTCGCGCTCGTGATCTGGACGCCGTTGAGCGTGTTGAACTGGCTGGAGTAGCGGCCGATCTGGTTGGTGGCGTCGAAGCCACGGAGGAAGGCGCTGAGGCGGAGGAGCGGCTCCTTGAGCTTGCCGAAGGAGGGATTGACGGCGACGACGGGCGAGCGGGCCTCGTAGTCGGTGAGGATGGCGCGGACGACGGCGCCGAGATTGCCGCGGGTGCCGGTGCCATCATTCACGAAGGCCTGCGCGACGCGGTAGACGTAGGCGGGGCTGGGATTGCTGGTGACGAGGCGCTGGATGAGGCGGCGCGCGATGAACGGCGGGGTGTTCGGGTGATTGAAGAGGCCGTCGAGCGTCATGCGCAGGTCGGCGGCGCCGCCTTGGTTGGCCGGTATCAGGGTTTTAATTACAGGGCTCAGATCCTTGGCGCTGTCCTCGTGCGCGAAGGCGTAGAGCTGCATCGGATTGAAGTAGGTGCGCGCGGAATTGCGGAAGGTATTGAGATTCGAGGCGGCGGTGGACTGGTAGGCCCAGCCGGTGAAGATCTTCGCCATCTCGACGATCGTCTTCTGGTTGTAGGTGGGAATCGGCAGGCCGTCCTCGCCGAGGACGTACGTGCCGTCGGGCTGCAGCTCGGAGAGGCCGATGGTGAAGAGCTGCATGATCTCGCGCGCGTAGTTTTCGTCGGGCGTGGTGCCGGCGGCGGGGTCAGCCTTGTGGTTGCGCAGATGGCTGAGGTACTCGCCCATCATCGTGTGCAGCGTGACATTCTCCAGTAGCGTACGGAAATTGCCGAAGGCGCCGTTGCCGAGCACATCGTAGAAATGCGCGAGCGGCTCGGTGCGGCTGTCGTCGCCGAGGCTGACCTCGGAGACGACGAAGATCTCGCTCAACGCGAGTGCGACGCGCTGGCGGAGCTGGTCGGGGGCGGTGACGGACAGTTTCCACCACACGGCCTGGCGATTGGGCGGATGGATGGCGTTGAAATTGGTGACGCTCGGGCTGCCGCCGAAAAGGCGATGATCTTCGAGGATGGCGGCGCGGTGCGAGGTGAACGGCAGCGCGAGCTGGGCATCGAGCCAGGCGGCGATGCTGCCGCCGGTGAGGGCATCGATCTCGGATTTCTTCGGGCCGAAGGTGGCCTGCGTGAGGAAGCGCGCGGCATCGAGGGCGGTGACATTGGTCAGCGCGACGGCGGGTGGCGCGGCGGGGGCGGTGAAGGTGCGCGAGCCTGCGCCCTGCACGAAGGCGCCGCGGACCTCGCCCTGCGGGTAGTTCGCGGTGTCGATGCCGACGTAGATATTGCCGGTGCGGAGCGCTGCGAGGAGATCGGCCGTGGAGTAGTTGCCGGAGGGCGCGAAAGTCCAGTGTGCGGTGCCGCTGTTCTGGTACGGAAGATTGAAAACGAATTCGCCGCCGGGGCTGATGCGCAGGTGCGCGGAGGTGATGGCGGAGCTGAGATTGCTGACGGAAATGCTGATCGCGGCGAGCGAGCCGTCGGCGCTGAGGAGGATCGTGGCGGTGCCGGAGGCGGTGGAGCCGGTCGCGGAGGAATCGGGACGGATCGTGGCGATGTAGAGCGTGGCCGGACTATCCGCGATGGAGACGGTTGCGGACGATGCGCCGCCGACGAGGTAGGCGGAATTGACGAGGACCGTGACGACGACGGTATCGGTGCCCTCGTTCTGCAGGTCGGGATTCGGTAACAGCGGAACGGATACGCTGGTCGCGCCGGCAGGAATCGTGACGGAGCCGATGAGCTCGACGAAATCGACGCCGTTGACCGCGGAGCCGCCGACGCCGTAGCGGACGGTGAGCGGCTGGGTGGTGGGGCCGGTGCGGATGAAGGAGAACTCGCCGTTCTTGCTGCCGGTCTCGTCGGCGGAGGGCTTGGGCGCGGTGACCGTGACGATGGGCGGATCGAGCGGCGAGAGATCGTAAATCTCGACGAGCGCGATGCCGGTGGCGGTGGTGGCGCTGCGGACCTCGACAGTGTAGTTACCGGGCGGGACATCGAGGAGAAGGGCGGCGTCGTTGCTATTGGCGGGAAAATTGAAGGCGCCGATCTGCGTGAACGCGGCGGAGAATTGCGCGGCGGTTGTCGTGATGGTGCCGAGCGGGGCGCTCCAGTTGTCGTTTTCCGCGAGCGTGCCGCCGCCAGGGCCGGTGCGGATAAGCGCGAGGCGGGGATTGGCCATCGCGCCGGCGACGCCGAAGGCAGACAGCGACGGGCCGGCAGCGCGGATGAGGAGGCGGCGCGTGCCGCCGCCGGGGGTGACGACGAAGCCGGGCGTGAGATTGCCGGCGACGCCGCCGACCTGGGCGCGGGCGGAGAGATTGATGAACTTCCCGGTGGGCGCGGCGACCTCGTAGACCTCGACGAGCGCGGTGCCGACGGTGTTGTTGGCGCCGCTGACCTGGGCGGTATAGGAGCCGGGCGCGAGGGTGGTGACGATCGCGGCGTCGCGTGAACCGGCGGGAAGCGCGAAAGCTCCGACATTGGCGAAGGCCTGGGCGTCGGCGGCGGACCAGTTGTCGTTTTCAGCGACCTGGCGGGTGGGTGAATTCGGGCCGAAGACGACGAGGCGGGGATCGGCGAGCGGCGTCTCGACGCCGAAAACGCCGAGAGTGGGGCCGATGGCGCGGATCACGACCTGCTTGGGGGTGGTGCCATTGACGACGAAGCCGACGGTGAGGATATCGGCGCCGGTGCCGGCGCGGGAGAGGGTCGAGACATTGGCCAGCCGCGGCTCCTGTGCGAAAAGGGCGAGCGGTGAAAGGAGAATGAGCGCGAGCCACGCGGCATCCGGCGGCGGACAAGACCTCGGTAATGCCGGTGGCGCTGATGAAGGTGGCGAAGA
>JAZKEV010000372.1:0-11936 GCA_040386765.1 Verrucomicrobiota bacterium
GTAGCGGATCGGGACATCGGCGATCTTGAGATTGAGCCGGGCGGCGCCGAAGAGCAGGTCGAAGTCGCCGAAGGGATCGAAGTCGCCGAAGTACGCGCGATTGGCCGCGATCCGCTCGTAGTGGGCGCGCGAGAGCACCTTGGTGCCGCAGAGGGTGTCTTTCACCGGCTGGCCGAGCAGCCAGGTGAAGATGAGGCCGAAGGCCTTGTTCGCGCACAGGTTCAGGAACTGCATTGCCTTCTCGTCCATCGGGTACACGAGACGGACGCCGTTGGCGAATTCGGCGCGGCCCGTCGCGATCACGTCGTAGAATTTCGGCAGCTCCTCCGGCGGCATCGTGAGATCCGCGTCGAGGATCATGAGGATATCGCCCGTCGCGACGGCGAAGCCCGCGCGGACGGCGTCGCCTTTGCCTTTGCCGCTCTGCTGGAGGATCTTGATTTTCCGCTCCGGGTGCGCGGCGGCGACGCGTTGGATCTCCGCCCACGTGTTGTCGCGCGAGTGGCCTTCGACGAAGATGATTTCAGTGCCCGCCCCGAGCTCGGCGGTGCGGGTGACGGCGGCGGCGATGTTGCCTGCCTCGTTGCGCGCGGGAATCACGACGGAGACGGTCAGGGGCTTCGGGGCCTTGGTCTGCTCGCGACGTGCGACGATGAAAATCGTGAGGCAAAACCACTGGAACAGCGGCGCGAGCCAGCGGTTGATCAGCGTGCCGAGCCCGAGCGCAGAAAAGGGCACGAGGATCTTGCCATGTCTCGCAATGGCTTCCCAACCACCGAGGCGCAGCAGGTTCAGCACGTCGGACGAGGCGAGCCAGCTATTCTGCGGCTGCGGGGCCTTGAGCCCGAGCATGCGGGCAAAGGAGAGAAGCGGGCGCCACAGGGTATTTTGAAAATTCACCAGCAGCCGCGTCTCGGCGTGCGCGACCGTTTGCAGGCGCTCGAGCAACCGCTGCACGTCGGCGGCGAGATTCAGCGTGTCGGAGACGATGATAACGTCGAATTTCTCCTCCAACTCCAGCAACTCGCCCGCCTGCGTCACGAAGGTCCCTTCTGGCACGCGTTCGCGGGCGGCGGCGATCTGCGTGGGAGAAATATCGACGCCGACTTTGCGCGAGGCGCGGATCTGGGCGAGCAGTTCACCCGAGCCACAGCCGATCTCCAGGACACTCGCGCCCGTGGGGATCAGGAGATTATAGTAGTGCCCCAACAGCATCCGATAAGCCCGCGCACCGCCCTGGGGCACGGTCGGCGCGGCATCGTAGAAGGCGCGGACGCGATCGAGATGCTCACGGGCGAGGGCGGAAATATCGAGCGACATGAAGGGGACAGGACGTGCGAAGACAGGAACAATCACGAGCGTGGGGCGTACTCACCGCGTGGCTCAAGACTTATGGATTGCAATCACTCGTGAATTCTCGCCGTCTGACCCTTCAAATTTTGCGTCTATTCATGGTGTTGACCGGCCTATCGTTCCAGCGGGTGTTCCCGCGCGCCGTACTCACGTTATTCTCTCTTGTTTCGCTCAGTTTCCTGCGCGCACAGACGGAGAGTGTAGCGGGCACGATGCCGGAGGACTATCTGCCACAGTTGAAACCGATCCTCGCGCGGGCGATGCAGCTTTCGCCGGACCGGGTCGTGAAGCTGCTGGAAATCGAGCACCAGGAGGCCCGGGTCATCATCGCGCGCGCGCCGCAGTTGCCCCAAGTGGGCGGCAGTTTCCGGTACGGCATCACGGAGAGCGCCATCACCCGAGCCGCCAGTGAGGACAGCAAGTCGAGCGGCTCCGGGTTCTTTTACGACGCTTCGGCCAACCAGGCGATCTATCACTGGGGCGCACTAAAAAACGCCGCAGATATCGAGCGTCTGCGCCTGCTCATCACACGGAAGGATACCGTGCGTGCTTCCCGCGATCTCGCCGTGCTGTTGCGGAAGATGTACCTTTCATTGGTAATCCAGAAGGCACAATTGCTGGCCGGCCGCCGGGCCCTCCGCCTGCTGGACGATGAGCTCGCGGTCCTGGCGATCCGTCTGGAGCAGGGATTCACCTCGCCCGCGAGTGTGGAGGGAAGGAAGCTGGATCGACGCGAGCAGCAGCTCGCGGTCGATCGCGTCGAGGCCGATTTTGCCGCGGATCGCCGGCGCCTGAGCCGGCTCGCCGGCCTGCCCCAACTCCTCGGCGAAGAGGACGTGCCGGCGACTCTGGCCAAGCCCAGCTACTCGGAGCCGACGACCGCCCAGATGACGGCAAAATTGCTGCGCGAAAATGCCCAAAGCACGCTCGAGTACGAGATTTACGACCTTCGCGTACGCGCAGCCTTGAAGCAGGAGAAGATCGAAGCCGTCCGGCTCTTCCCGAAATTCGGCGCGAATGTCAGCTACTCCCTGCAGAATAATACCAGCGTCGAAGCCGGTCGCACGAATCAGGAGGCGGTTCGCGTGCAATCCGCGAGTGTCGGCGGCAACTGGCCGATCTTCGACGGCTTTGCGACCAAGGGGGCCAAACGCGAGGCGCTTGTCGCGCGACGGCTTGCCGAGTTCCAGCGCACCACGGGTACGGAGACACTGATGCAGAATGCGCAGATCCTCCAGCGTGCGCTCAAGCTCGATCGCGAGCAGATGGAGCTCACCGAGATTCGCCAGGCCATGGCGACGGATATTCGCCGCCGCGCGGCGGAGGAGGCAGAGCTGGGCAAGCTCGCTCGCGCCGAGATCGAGCGCGCCGAGGTCGGTGTCCTTAATGCGGAGGTGGCCACGATCGTCCACCGTGTCGCTTTTCTGGTGCATTGGAGCGAGTTTGTCGCCGTCGCCGGCAACGATCCCGTGCTCACTCAACTTCCCGCCAGCAATGCGCGCTAACTCCCAAAAAGGCAGCCTTCTCGTAAAACTCGGTGTGGTGCTCCTCGTGCTCGCCGTCGCCGGGTTTTTCGCTTTCCGCAATTTTCAGGGCACGGCCTTCGTTAAGGCTGTCGGGCGCGACACGGCCGTCGATGCCGTCACGGGCAGCGTCATCATCCATGCCGACGGCGGGATGAAGGAGCTGAAGACCGAAGCGCCGGGCAAGGTGGCGATGACGAATATCAAGCCCGGTTCCTCCTTCAAAAAAGGGGATATCCTCGTACAGCTCGATACCACGGAGCTCGAGCGCGACGTCACCGAGGCCAAGCGTCTTTATGATGACGGCCGCGAGCGCGTACGGCTTCGCAAGGAAGCCGATATCTCGCTGCAGCTCGCCAAGGAGCAGGAGGCGAATGCCACGCGCCTGTACAAGCTCGGCACGATCTCCACGGAAGATATGAAGAAAGCCGAGCGGGCGGTCAAAGCTGTCGAGCTCGAGCTGACCTTTGCGAAGCTCGACGAGGAGAAAGCCGTCAAGGACCACGAGGCCGCGCTGGCTCGCTACGAGACGCAGCGGAAAAAGATGAGCGTGCCCGCTCTTTTCGATGGCACGGTGGAGGGCGCCAATGTTGTCGAGGGTGAGATCATCGGCAGCGGGCATCACGTCGCGACCATCTTCTCCCGCGTCCGCATCGTCGCCGCCAAGATCAGCGAGGAAGAATTCGGACGTTTGAAGGTCGGCCAGCAGGCCAATCTCCGGCTGCTCACCTACGGCGAACAGAACTACGAGTCCACGATCTCGGAGCTGCTGCCCTCGGCGGATGGCTCGCAGCGCTTCACCGTCTATCTCGATGTGAAGGTCGACCCCGAGATGCTGAAGCCCGGCAGCACCGGCGAGGTCACGATCACGGTGGCGAGGAATGCCAACGCGCTCGTCATCCCGCGCCGCGCGCTCTTCAACGGCCGCAATGTTTTCGTCGTGCGCAATGGCGTCGTCGAGCTCCGTGAACTCGAGGTCGGCTTCGTCGCGCTGAATGTCGTCGAGGTCCGCAAGGGCGTGGAGCAGGGCGAGTTTGTGATCGTCGAGAATATCGAGCAGCACCGGCCCGGCCAGCGCGTGCGGGTGGAGGAGCGGAAGTAAGCCGCGTTTACCTTTCGTCCCGAGCCGCATGTCGCCCAATTTTCGCATCGCGTACCGCTTCCTCACGGCGAAGAAGCGCGCCATGCTCATGAGCCTGTCGTGCACGGTGCTGGGCATCGGCCTCTTCATCGTCACGCAGGCGACGACGGCGGGCTTCGAGCAGTTCTTCACCAAGACGATTCTCGGCATCCATGGCGCGATTCGCATCGAGGATCGCATCCAGGATACGATGCGCAGCCAAGCCGCGGCGGGCTCGAGCGACTTCTATTTCGCGCAGAGCGAGGGCGTGAAGTACATCGAGGGGGTCGACGAGCCGCAGCTCCTCATCAATGCGTTGCGCGGCTGGCCCAACCTCAAGGGCATCTCGGCCGTGTTGCGCGGCAATGTGCAGATCACGAGCTCGTTCAAGACCGAGGATGCGCAGATCTTCGGCATCGTGCTCGACGATCACCTCCGGGTGTCGGATCTGGCGGAGCAGATCACCGGCGGGAGTATCGATACCTTTCGAGGTTCCATGTCGGGCATAATGGTGGGCCGCGTGCTGGCGGACCGGTTGCAGCTGCAGCCGGGCCAGTCGATCAGTATCTCCGTGCGTGGCGGCGAGACGCGCCGGATGCATGTCGCGGCGATCTACGAGACGGGTTATCGCGAAGTCGACAAGACCAACATCTACCTGCACATGCCGGCGGCGCGGTCGCTTTTGAAACGGCCGTCGGGGGCGAGCCTCCTGCAGATCGGCGTCTTTGATCCCACACGCGCCGTGCTCGATGCGCGGAAGATGGAGGAGGTGTTGCGGCATGGCGCGAAGCCCTGGCAGGAGCGCGAGAAAACCTGGCTGGAGGTCTTCAAGGCGTTGCGTATTTCGACGGGCATCACCGTCTCGGTCTTCACGCTCATCGCGAGCCTCGCGATGTTCAACACGCTCGCGATGATCGTCCTCGAGAAGGCGAAGGACATCGCGATCCTGCGCTCGATGGGTTACGAGCGGAAGGACATCACGCAGATTTTCCTCTGGCAGGCCGTCATCGTGCTCGTGATTGGCGCCGTGCTCGGGACGCTCTTCGGACTCGCCGGTACTTGGCTGGTCGAGCAGGTGCCGCTGTCGATCACGGGTATTTTCAAGGCCGACCACGTCATCGTCACGTGGGATTACAAACACTACATCGCGGCCATCACGACGGCCGTGGTGATGGTGATGATTGCGAGTCTCATCCCCGCCCGCCGCGCCGCGCGGCTCGAACCTGGCGACATCGTGCGGGGGACGGCGCAGTAGCGCCGGTCCGGAGAAAGGAGAAGGGAGAACGGAGAAAGAAACGGAATGAACGACGATACTTTTGAGAATCTCGAGGTGTGGAAGGAGGCGATCGAATTAGGGGCGCAGGTCTACGAACTCTTCCGCGAATGCAAGGATTGGGAATTCCGCGGACAGATTCAACGTGCGGCGGTATCGATTTCGAACAACATTGCCGAAGGTTACGAGCGTAGCTCGAATGCGGAATTTATCCGCTTTCTCGATATCGCACGCGGGTCGTGCGGCGAGGTGCGATCGCAGGCTTATCTCGGCCTGCGGGTGAAGTTGCTGTCCGAGCAGAACGCGCATCCGCTGATTGCGGACGCGAAGCGGCTCTCGAAGCGTATTGCACGCCTCATGGAAGTCCGGCGTAAAGATTTCGGCGCCTGATGCCTTCTCCCTCCTCCCTTCTCCCTTCTCCCGATTCGAGCATCGCGCTGCGCTGCTCCGACCTCCAACGCTACCTCGGTCAGGGGGATGGTCGCGTGCACGTGCTCAAAGGCGTCTCCTTCGAGGCGCGGCGCGGGCAGGTGTATGCCATCGTGGGGCCTTCCGGTTGCGGGAAGAGCACGCTGCTCTACCTCCTCGGGCTACTCGACCAGCCCGATGGCGGCCAGATCGAGATCAATGGCCGGACCATGTCGAATACTGACGATCTTGCCCGGACGGCGGCGCGCGGCGAGCACATCGGCTTCGTTTTCCAGTTTCACTTCCTGATGCTCGAGTTTACCGCGCTCGAGAATGTGATGATGCCCATGCGCAAGCTCGGAAAGCTCCCGCCCGAGGCGATGAAGGCCCGTGCGCACTCGCTCCTGGAGTCGGTCGGCCTCGGCGCGAAGACCCACCGCCTCGGCACCCAGCTCTCCGGCGGCGAGCAGCAGCGCGTGGCGGTGGCGCGGGCGCTGGCCAACCAGCCCACGATTCTCCTGGCAGATGAGCCCACGGGAAATCTTGACGTGAAGAACTCTGCTTTGGTTTTCGACCTGCTCACCCGGCTGGCGAAGGAAAACGACCAGGCGGTCGTGCTCGTGACGCATAATCCCGAGATCGCCCAGCGGTGCGACTTTACCCGGCCGATGCGGGATGGGCTTTTCGTGTGAGGCGGCGCGGGCTAATACCCATTACGAAACGAAAGAGGCGATAGGGAGGAGCGCCGGGAATGGAAAGCGCGGGGCAGAGTGAATGGGAACAGGAAGAGCGGGAAGGACGGGAAGCGCCAAAGGCCATTACTTCGTGTCGTTCCCAGTCGGCTGTTTCCGGCTGAGACGGAGGAACGCTAATCTGCGCTAATTTCAGAGGCGGTGGACGCAGAAGGCCGTGCAGGCTTCGCCTAATCGGCGAAGCGCGATCATCTTTTCCACCAAAGGCGGCCTTTGGCATCGCGAGCAGAAGGGCTCGTTTCGAAGGGTGCCTGGCTAAGACTTCCCGCCACGTCAGGCCGCCGCATCGGGGGTCGGGTGGGGGTCTGAGGGAGGGTTTCACCCGAAAGGGCACCCCGCCTCCCTCGGAACATGCAGACCGTCTCCCCCTCTTCCCTGGTCCGACCCCAGCCTATCGCACCCCTGCGACTTTAACGCGTTAGCCCGCCGGTGCTGGTTGCAATCTGCCAATTAGCTCCGCCAACTCGCCGCCGTGTGTTCGCTTATTACTCGTCATCGGGAATTTCCCTCCGAATTTTTGGTTTACAAGCGAAACCCCGCTCCCTTCGCTGACCGACGATTTTTTGTCCACTTCCCTTGTTTCTCGTGACCATCTGCTCACTGCCCAATTCCATTCCCGCCGTTTCGAGCGTTTGCTCGATTTTGCAGGGGCGCGCTGAATTGGTCTGAGGATTGCGTCACCCTTCGCACTCTCATGTCGCACCTGTTCCCGAAGTCGGCAAACAAGCTGCCGCTCCAGATTATCCTCTATCTGGGCGTGCTGGTTGGCATAGCCACGGCGGGCGTCACCTACTACATGACGCCGAAGTACACGCGGGTGGGCTACGCCCCCGTGCAGCCGGTTCCCTTCAGCCACGCCCAGCACGTGCAGGAAGTCGGTCTCGATTGCCGCTATTGTCATTCCAACGTCGACAAGTCGGGCCACTCCAATGTGCCTACCGCGCAGACGTGCATGAACTGCCACTCGATCATCAAGGCGAACAGCCCCGCGCTGGCGCCGGTGCGTGAGAGCTACGAGAAGGGCACGCCGGTTCCGTGGGTCTGGATCCACCACACGCCGGACTTCGCTTATTTCAATCACGCGATCCATGTGAACCGCGGCATCTCCTGCGTGGAGTGCCATGGCAAGGTGAACGAGATGGATACGGTCACCCACAAGCAGCCGCTGAGCATGGCGTTCTGTATCGAGTGCCACCGTGATCCCACGTCGCGCCTCCGCGACCCCAAGGACGTCTTCAATCTGAATTCCCAACGCCTCGTTGATCAGGGCGACGCCGGCAAAGCCGCCGCTGCCCGCTACCACAACGATTGGAAGTTGATGCCCCCGCAGAGCTGTTCCGGCTGCCATCGATGAAACGCAAATTTGATCATCCCGCTCCGTCTGCCCAGGAGCAGCTCACTGGCCCGAAATACTGGCGCAGCCTCGACGCGCTCGCCGGTACGCCTGGCTTCAAGGCCCAGGTGGCCCGCGAATTCCCCGAAGGCGCCTCCGAGATGGAGGGTGTCGACCGCCGGAATTTCATGAAGATCATGGCAGCCTCCTTCGCCCTCGGTGGCGTGGGTCTGGCGGGCTGCCGTCGTCCGGAAAAGTTCATCCTTCCCTACGGCAAGTCCGTCGAGGGTATCATCCCTGGCCTGCCGTCGTATTACGCGACCGCGATGCCTCTCCGCAAGTCGGCCGAGCCGCTGCTCGCCGAGACGCATCAGGGCCGCCCGACCAAGCTCGAGGGCAATCCCGATTTCACCCCCCATGGTGGTGGCTCCTCGCTGCACGCGCAGGCGTCCGTCCTCGATCTCTACGATCCGGATCGCGCCACGGCGCACACCAAGGGTGGCAAGACGATCGATGCCGCGGCCCTCAACGAGGTGCTGGCGGCCATCAATCGCACGTATTCCGCCAATGGCGGCGCGGGCCTCGCGTTTCTCGCCGACGAGTCGTCGTCGCCGACGCGCGCCCGTCTCGTGACGGCGCTCCGCGCCAAGTTCCCGAGCGCCATCTGGTCCGAGTTCGAGCCCGTCGTCGACGAGGCCCCGGCGGCGGCGGCGCAGTCGGCCTTCGGTTCGCCGGTCAAGGCGCTCTACGATTTCTCGAAGGCCAAGCGCATCGTCTCGATCGATGCGGATTTCCTTCACGCGGATGGGGCGAGCATGGCCAATGCGCGCAGCTTCTCGAAGAGCCGTCGCGTCGAGAAGAAGGGCGACCCGATGAACCGCCTTTATGTCGCGGAGAGCACACTGTCGCTCACCGGCATGATGGCCGATCACCGCCTGCGGCTCGCCTCGAGCCACATGCTCGCCTTCACGGCGCAGTTGGCGTCCCTGATCTCCTCTGATGTCGCCACCTCGCTCGCGCCGTATGCGCAGGGTCTGCAGGTGCCGGGCAAATGGCTCGAAGAGTGCGTGGCTGACCTGAAGGCGAATGCCGGCTCCGCCGTCGTCGTCGCGGGCGCGCACCTCCCGGCCTCGGTTCACTTCATCGTTCACGGCATCAATGTCGCGCTGAACGCGATCGGTTCGACGGTCCGCTACGTCACGACGCCGGCTTCGAATGCCGCGCCGATCGCCGACCTCGTGGCTGCGATGAATCGCGGCGCGATCCGGACGCTCGTCGTTCTCGACGGTAATCCGGTTTACAACGCTCCCGCCGATCTCGGCTGGGCAGCAGCGCAGACGAAGGTTCCGGAGGTCATCCGCTACGGCTACTATGTCGACGAGACTTCGGCGCTGAATCAGTCGGCGACGACGCACATCGCGGGCGCGCACTATCTCGAGTCGTGGGGCGATGCCCGGGCCTTCGATGGCACGGTGCTGCCGATTCAGCCGATGATTCTGCCGCTCTTCGGCGGCCTGACGCAGAACGAAGTCATCGCTCGCATCGCGGGCGAGGCCAAGACCGATTCCCATGCCCTCGTGGTCGATACGATCACGGGTCTCGCGGGCGCCGGCGCCAGTGCCGAGAAGACGATGCAGAAGTTCCTGCACGACGGCATGCTCGCGGGTTCGGCTTATCCTGCGGCTACCGTTCGCTTCAACCGCTCCGGCGGCGATTCGCTTTTCCGCGCCGGCCAGACGCTCCCGACCTTCAGCAAGGACAGCCTCGAGGTCCGCATCCTTGCCGACGGCAAGATGGACGACGGTCGCTTCGCCAACAACGGCTGGCTGCAGGAGTGTCCGGATTCGATCACGAAGATCGCCTGGGATAATGTCATCATGGTCAGCCCGAAGCTCGGCAAAGAGCTCGGCATCGATCCCGCTGGCTCCCTCATCCAGGTCGCGCGCAAAGAGAACGCCGAGTACACGATGGGCAAGGAGAAGGCCTTCGTCTTCGAGCTCTCGGTCGGCAATCGCAAGATCAAGGGTCCGGTCCACATCCAGCCCGGCCTCGCCAATTACACGGTCGTCGTTTCGCTCGGTTACGGGCGCACGGTAACGGGCCATGTCGGCAAGGGCGCCGGTTACAACGCTTATCCGATCCGCACCTCCGAGGCGCTGCACGTCGCCACGGGTGCGAAGCTCACCAAGCTGGACGAGCGCCAGCTCCTCGCCAACACGCAGGAGCACTGGTCGATGGAAGGCCGCGATATCGTTCGCGAAGCCAACCTCGACGAGTACGAGAAGACCCCGACCTTCGTCGACACCTTCGGCATGGAGTCGCACGCCCCGAGCAATCTGGGCGAGAAGTACTCCATCGAGGCGATGAACAAGATGACGCCCGAGCAGCGGGCGAAGGCGCAGGCCGAGATCAGCACGCAGGTGCCGCGCGGCAACTCGCTTTACAGCACGCCGAAGTTCGACGGCCACCACCAGTGGGGCATGTCGATCGACATGAACGTCTGCATCGGCTGCAACGCCTGCGTCGTCGCGTGTCAGGCGGAGAACAACATCCCGATCGTCGGTCGCGAACAAGTCGCCCGCGGCCGTGAGATGCACTGGATCCGCATCGATCGTTATTACTCGGACGGCAACATCGACGCCGCCGCTTTCGGTGGCGAGGGCAACAAGGCCCTCCCCGAGGACCCGCAGATTTCCGTGCAGCCCATCGCGTGCATGCAGTGCGAGCTCGCCCCGTGCGAGACCGTATGCCCCGTCAATGCGACGGTCCACGACGACGAAGGCCTCAACACGATGGCCTACAACCGCTGCATCGGCACGCGGTACTGCGCGAACAATTGCCCGTACAAGGTCCGGCGCTTTAACTTCTTCGACTGGAATCAGCGGAAGCTCGACGAGCTCTACATGAGCCAGCTCGCCAGCTTCGGCATGCCCGAGATCGTCGCGATGGGGAAGAACCCCGAGGTCACCGTGCGCATGCGCGGCGTCATGGAAAAGTGCACGTATTGCGTGCAGCGCATCCAGAACGCGAAGATCCAGCACAAGGTGGCGATGGCGAAGGCCGGCACGCCGGGCAACGTCAACGTGCCCGACAAGAGCTTCAAGGTGGCCTGCCAGCAGAGCTGCCCGGTCGATGGCATCGCGTTCGGCGATATCAAGGACCCGAACAGCGAAGTCTCCAAGGCCAAGGCCCGCGACCAGGAGTACGAGGTGCTCGGCTACCTCAATATCCGCCCGCGCACGACCTACTCCGGCAAGCTGCGGAATCCGAATCCCAAGATGCCCGACTACCGCGATCTCCCCGCGAGCCGCATCGAGTACAAGAAGAAGAACGAGCCGCAGCACCACGGCCACGACGACCATGCCGGCCACGGCCATGCTCCCGAGGCCAAGGATGCCAAAAAGGGTGGGCACTAAGATGAACGTTTCCTCTGGAGGACTTTCCTAATGGCTCACGCTGAACACGCCGCCGACGCGCACCCGATCCTGCGGGAGGTCAAACCCGCATCGCTCCCGCGCGCCGTCCTGGTGGAGAACAACCGCAGCTTCGCCTGGATCACCGAGAAGATCTGCAGCATCATCGAGGGCAAGACGCCCACGTGGTGGTGGGTCTGCTTCATCCTCGCCTGCTTCATCGCGTCCTTCACGGTCGCCGGCATCACCTACCTCGTCGCCACGGGCGTCGGTGTGTGGGGCCACGCCAATCCGGTCAACTGGGCGTGGGATATCGTCAACTTCGTGTTCTGGATCGGCATCGGCCATGCCGGCACTTTGATCTCCGCGATCTTGTGTCTGTTGCGCCAGAAGTGGCGCACGTCCATCAATCGCGCCGCCGAGGCCATGACGATCTTCGCGGTCGTTTGCGCCGCGATCTTCCCGGTCTTTCACGTCGGTCGCGTGTGGTACGCCTGGTACCTCTTCCCGATCCCGAATTCGAACGTCATCTGGCAGAACTTCCGTTCGCCGCTGGAGTGGGACGTGTTCGCGGTCTCGACGTACGGCACCGTGTCGGTCCTCTTTTGGTACATCGGCCTGATCCCCGACCTCGCGGTGCTCCGCGACCGGTTCTTCGCCGCCGGCAACAAATTCCGCTCGTTCCTCTACGGTCTGTTCGCCATGGGCTGGCGCGGTTCGAACCGCCACTGGAGCAACTACGAGATGGCGTACCTGATCCT
>JAZKEV010000373.1:0-1156 GCA_040386765.1 Verrucomicrobiota bacterium
GACGACGTAGGCGATGACAGCCTGGTATTCGCGCGCGAGGTCTTCGTTGAGCAGGCGGACCATTTCTTCACGGGAGATGGGTTTGGTATCGGGCATGGCGGAATGGAGTTGGATGGGAAGGGTTCACCGCTTTTGAAAAGCGGTGGGATGAATCGTGTTAGACACCTTTCCCCCGTTTTAGTGCGCCCGCATCGCACTCATCCGCCCCCGAGCGTGTCCATCGGCGTATGGCCCCGCATCGCGCCCTCCTGATCGTCGACGTGCAGCGCGCCTTCGAGCCGCCGCCGGCTTTTATCGAGAAGCTCCGCCGGTATTCGCGTCGTTTCCCGTGCCGGATCTTTACGCGGTATATCAACCCTGCGGGTTCCCTTTTCCGCAGGCTCCTGAAACAGAAGTGCTGCGCGCCCGGCTCCCGCGATACCCAGCTCGTGATCCAACCCGAGCCTAACGATCTCGTCTTCGACAAACGCGCCAAATACGGCCTCTCGCCCCGGCAGATCGCCCAACTCAAGCGCCGGCGTATCCGTCGCATCACCGTTTGCGGGCTGGATACCGACGCCTGCGTGCTGGGCGTCATGTTCTCCCTCTTCGACAACGGCATCGAGTGCCATTTGAAGGAGGATATGTGCTGGAGTTCGTCCGGGCTGCACAAGCCGGCCCTCGCGATCATCCGCGAGCAGTTTCCCGAGCCCCGGTGACGGCATTGAGTCAGAGAAAGGGTGCGGGCAGGAAAAAGATTCATCAATCTCACGGATTGGTGGAACAGGCGCCCTCAGCGCATTTCTGTTCTTCTTTGCTCGCGATGAATCCGTACTCCTCCACCGACTCCACTCCCGACACACTGATGGAGCTCGAGCTTCGGGTGGCACGTCGGGCGGATGAACTCACCCGCACCTCCTCGATGGAGGCACCTCTTTCTCTCGAATGTTGGCTTCGTGCTGAAGCGGAGATATTTTCCGGGGTCGCTGACGGTCCATTTCCGGTTGAAGCCACAGACTGAAGCCACAGACCGGGCCTTGTTTTCCTAGAAGGTATTTTTTTGCGCCGTCGTATAGAGTCGAAGTGTCCCGCACGCCCGTAGTCGCCCGCGGATTGATCGGGGTGGAGGTCCGCATCGAGTCGAAAAGATCCACCCTCCATCTTACCCCGTGCAGCT
>JAZKEV010000373.1:1169-5289 GCA_040386765.1 Verrucomicrobiota bacterium
ACTCACCTCCCGCATTTGCTCGGGGCTCAGGCGCGAGGCGATCGGCTGCATCAAATGCGCATGCGTCGAGCCGCCGCGCCGGTCTTCCTTGAAAAGCGTGAGCTGCAGCTCGAGGTACGTCGCCGATTGTCCGGCAAGCAGCGGGTACTCGGGCTTCCCGCGCTTTGCTCCGGGTCCGTGACACTCGATGCACGCGGGCACCTTCTGCTCGCGCAGCCCTTCGTGCGCGATCGCTCTCCCGCGCGCGATCGCCGCGTTGTCCGTAGCAGCCCCTGCGTCTCGGCGCAATGTCGTCGCAGGCACATTGAGATTCGTGAAGTACTCCGCCACCCTTGCATGGTCCGTGGGCGAGAGTTCGGCCGCGGCGACGCCCATCGTGCCGCTGTGGCGCCGGCCCATCGCATAAGCCTGCAGCGCGGCTTCGAGGTATTCGCGCCGCTGCCCCGCGAGTCGCGGATGCGCCCGCTCCAGGCCGCCCATCCCATCCGCGCCGTGACACGACACACAGGAACGAATCGCAGCGGGCGCGCTCGCGCTGCCGGTGCCAGGATCGTTTACGCCTCGTCCCGCCAGTCGTCGATACTCGGCCGCATCCATCGTCGGAAATTTCAGGAGAAATGCCACCGTCGCCCATACTTCGTCGTCCCGTTGTTGCGTCGGCCACGCCGGCATGCCGGTGAATTTCATCCCGTGTTTCACTGCGTAAAACAGCTTCTCGGGCGATGACCCCGTTATCCGCTCCCACAATTCCGGCGGCACCGGCAGCATCGCGCTCGCGACGCGCGACTGCGCCAGACCGGGTGCGCCATGACACGACCGGCAACCCATTTCAAAGTGCCCCGCGCCCTGCACCACCAGCCGCGGGTCGCGCAAATCGGGGGCCTTGATGGCGAGGCTGTGCGTGGCGATCGAGCGATCCATGCCGAAGCGCAGCACCCATTCCGTGATCTTCCAGTGCCCCGAGCTCGCCTTGAGCGAAATCACGCCACTGGCCACGAAGAGAAACCCTCCCACCGCCAGCGCCGCGCCGATCAAAGCAGCCCACCACCACCAGGGTCGTTGCGGCTTTTTCATGCGAGGCCCTTTCGTTTCGCGATTCCACTGCGCACCAGATCTGCCGAGAGCCACACCCCGCCGATCAAGTAGGCCGCGCCGCCCACGAGCAGCATGATCGCGCCGCCGAGATGCTGATCATCGAGCGGATCGAGCGCCCCCACCCCCGCATGCGCGCCGTGCAGGTAAAGCGGCCGCGGCGCGAGCGCGAGGAGCGCACCGAGCAGCGTCATGTGCATCGACGTCAACAACAGCGCCACGACCCCCGCTCCCGCCCGCTGCCGCCGCAGGCCAGCATCGCCGCCCAGTACGGATAACCACACCAGTAGCCCCGCGCCCAGAAACGCGCCCTGCTCGCACACAAATCCCACCACGGTGTGCCGCGCGAAATGATGCAGCACCGGTGCATGCCATGCCCACACAATCGCCAGCTCCACCAGCGAGAGCGGCACGGCCGGAAACCATTGCGGCCAGCGCCGCACCGGATCGAGCGCCCGTCCCGCCCAGCCCAGCGCGAGCAACGGCGCCGCCACCGCGACCACGCCCATGTGCAGCGCCATATGCGCCGAGAAAGAATGCTGCGCCATCCGCGGCAGCGGCCCCAGCCACAAGCCCGCGAGCACCAGCAATCCGAAGAAGAATAGCGCGCGTTGCATCATCGGCAGTCCTCGAAAAACACCACCACCAGCGCCGCAAACAACGTCGCCACCGCACTCAACCCCGCGAGCAGCACCGTCGCAAAGCCGAGGACGCCGCGATCGCCCAGCGCACCGGAGACGCCGAGCCTTGCGCACCGCCGGCGAACTTCGCGCACCAGATCGCCGCTGTCGCATAGCACGCCAGAAAGTGCCCGGCCCAGATCATCGGCGAAACGATGAGCAGCCAGAGGTTTTCCCTTTTCTCCGGTGGACTGTCGAAGTGCGCGCTCATCGTACAAGGGGAAATCCGGCGATGGTCGCCACCGTAAGGACCGTCATGAGCGCGACGAAGTGCCAGTAGAGCGCCACATTTATGATATCCATATTGTGCCGCGCCGTCATCCGCCCCGCCGCCCGCCGCGCCAGGCAGTACGCCTGCATGATTGCGCCCACCGCGACGTGAAACACCGTCCACGCCACGAGCACCCACACGATCGCCCCATACACGCCCGCACTGGGATCAAGTCCCGTCTTCAGCGGCCCTGCCACCAGCGCCGCCCCGCCCCCGAGCGCCAGCAGCCCGGCCATCGCCACACCGGCATAGAACGGCACCGCGCGGTCGCGGCTATTCCACTGCCGCGCCAGAAGCGTCAGCACCCACGCGCTCAGCAATAATCCCGCCCCTAGCATCGGCCAGAACAGGCCCGGCTGTTCCGTCGCCGACTTCGGCGGAAAGTCCGGGTGATTCGTCCAGTAGAAGAAGTATCCGAAAATCAACGACGCAAACGCCGTCATATCCGCGAGCATTGTGATGAACATCGCCCACCACCCCGCCGACCCCGAGCCGGAGGCGTAGAGCGGCAACTCCAGGCCGAGGCCTACGTTCTTCTTTTCCCGTTTCGGGATGCGCGCCGTCCCCGTCCACAGCCAATACCAGATCACACCCACCGCCGCGACCGCGCTCAGCATCGCCGCCCACCACCAGTGATACGTGCCGAAAATGAAGAAGCCGCCGAGCGTGAGCGCCGCCCACAGAGGTACGAAACTCGGCCCGGGTAGCTGGATGCATTGCGTCGGTCGCGCATCGATCACGGAGGTCGCGATCGTCTCGCGCCAGCCATCATCCGCGTCGGGCAGATAAAAACGCCCCTCGTCGACATCGCGGACGAAGTTCGGCTGCTGCCACAGAGGATACCGGCTATCGATCTCGGGAATCGAGCGCACGCCCCACGATTTCGGCGGGATCTCCGCCAGCCATTCCAGCGTACCCGCGCCCCAGGGATTCCGCGGAGACAGCGGCTGCTTTCGTTTCGACCGGATCATGTCCCACGTAATCACGGCGAAACCCGCCGCGAGCACGAAAGCGCCGACGGTCGACACCATGTTCAACATATCGAAACCCAACCCCGCCTGATACGTGAAGACTCGCCGCGGCATCCCGCGCAGGCCGGTGATGTGCATCGGCAGGAATGTGAGATTGAAACCCGCGAACATCAGCCAGAACGCGATCTTCCCCAGCTTGTCCGAAAGCTTCTTCCCCGAGATCAGCGGGAAGAAATAGTAACACGCCGCAATGATCGGAAAGATCGCCCCGCCGATCAGCACGTAGTGCAGATGCCCGACCACGAAGAAGGTATCGTGCGCTTGAAAATCGAAAGGAGCCAGCGCCACCATCACGCCCGTCAAGCCGCCGAGCACAAAGATCGCGAGTCCGCCGAGCGTGAAGAGCATCGGCACCGAGCGCGTCACCCGCCCCGCCGCAAAGGTCGCGATGAAGCAGAAGATCTGCACGCCCGTGGGAATCGCCACCGCCTCCGAGGCCGCCGAGAAGAGCCCGAGCGAGATGCCCGGCAGCCCCGTCGTGAACATGTGATGGACCCACAGCCCGAAGCTCAAGAAGCCCGTCCCGATCGCCGAGAGCACGATCCACCCGTAGCCGACGATCGGGACTTTCGCGAAGGTCGGCACCATCATCGCGATCAGCGCCACCGAGGGCAGGAAGATGATGTAGACCTCCGGGTGCCCGAAGAGCCAGAAGAGGTGCTGCCACAGTACCGGATCGCCGCCGCCACGCGGATCGAAGAACGGCCAGCCAAACGCCCGCTCGAGCTCCAGCAGCAAGCTCCCCGCGATCAGCGGGGGAAATGCAAAGAGCACCATCGCCGCCGCCACGAGCACGTACCAACAGTACATCGGAATCAGGTTGATCCGCATGCCGGGCGGCCGACATTTCAGCACGCCGACGATCAGCTCCACCGCCGCCGCGATTGCCGCCAGTTCGATGAAGGAGAATCCAAGCAGCCAGATATCCGCGCCGATGCCCGGCTGATACGCCGACGTCAGCGGCGGATACATGAACCAGCCGCCGCGCGGCGCCGCGTCGAAGAAGATCGCCCCGCACAGGAAGATTCCGCCGAGCAGGAAACACC
>JAZKEV010000374.1:0-2485 GCA_040386765.1 Verrucomicrobiota bacterium
CCCGGTCCGTCATCCTCAATCGTCGCCAGAACAATGCTGTCCCTGCGCTGCAGCGTCACGCTCATCCGGGTTGCCCCTCCCGGCACGGCGTACTTGGCTGCGTTGGTGAATGCCTCCTGAGTGATTCGGTACAGCGCCGTTACCACCTCCGGGGGAAGCTGCTTCTCCGGGCTGTCATCCAGTCCGACAGTTTCCAGATCCACCAAAACACTGGTGCGCTCCTGCCACTCCTCCGCGAGGGTGCGCAGCGCCGCCACCAGCCCCAGGTCGTCCAGCGACGTAGGGCGAAGGTCGACCGCAAGCCGGTGAAGTTCCCGGCTGAGCTCTGTCGTCAGCTCCCGGAGACGCTGAAGGCGCGGTGCCGCTTCGTCCACGGCTCCTAGTGCCGCATTCCCTGCTGCTGCCGCCGCCTGTGCATCCGTACCCGCGATAGCCGCTGTTCGAGCCGCCTCCGACGCCGCCCGCGCAAGACGTGCGGCCTCCTCGCTTGATCCCTGTTTTGCCGCCGCGGTCGCGGTGGTCTCCGCCACCTGAGCCGCCTCATTGGCACGGCGAGCCGCCTCACCGGCGACGTGCAGCGCTTTCAGGGCAGCCTCTCGGATGACGCCCGCCGCCTGTTCCATCGCGCCAAGCTCGATTCCTAGCGCGGCGAGATACTGCCCGCTGTGGTCGTGCAGCTCGCGCGAGATGCGGCGGCGTTCATCCTCCTCCGCCGTATTCAGCCGTCGCTGCACCTCCAGGTGGGCGGCGGTGCGCTCCTGCACCCGTGCCTCCATCTCCTCCTCGTGCCGCTTCTCTTTCGTCATGTCGCGCAGTATCTTGGCAAAGCAGGTAAAGCGGCCGCTGTCGTCATACAGGGCGTGCATGAAGCCGCTGCCCCAGAAGCGCGTCCCGTCCTTCTTCATGTGCCACCGCTCATCGAGCGCCTGCCCCTCGCGCAGCGCCGTCTCCCGCTCCTGCTCGGGCGCGCGCATCTCGCGGTCTTCGGGTGTAAAGAGCCGGTCGCAGTTCATCCCCACGAACTCCGCTTCCTCGTAACCGGTGATGTTCTGGACACCGGGATTCCACGTCAGAATGGTGCCGTCCGGTTCCAGGGCGAAGATACCGAAGTCTCTCGCCGCCTCGACAAGGAGGCGCAGCAGCGTCGCCTCCTCCGGCAAAACGGACGAAACCGGGGGAACGGATGGCGAGGGCTCCCGTGGGGAATTCGAAGGCTGCGAGGGTTGGTTCATGATTTACGGTTCGCTGTCTACGGTTTTCAGTTTACACCTTACCGTATTGCCTCCTTGGAAAACCCGTGGTGTTTTTCCTGTCAGGCCAGAAGAACACGGGGGATTGGCGGTGGCTGCCGGGAAAATCCCGTGGAAGGACAGAAAAAACACCACTAAAAGATCCCCCACGGCAGCGACATAATAGGGTTGAACAGTTCCCTGTTGAACAGTTCCCTGTTGAACAGTTCCCTGTTGAATTCCCGGTTTCATGGATCTCTTATGCTTCTAGACACAGCGACATCCCTTGCGGATTTCCTCAACCACAACAGTCCTCGCTTTCTCGCGACGGTGCTGGACTTTGGCAACAAAGGGTGGGTGATCGTCGGCGAGAAGCTGCCCGATGGATCGCGCCGCCTCTTTCGGGAGACGATTTCGGACCCCGCGGATTACGTGCGGCGGGCGCGGGCGGGGATTACCGGCATCGATACGGAATATGATGCCCTGATTGAGGAGTGGCTGAGGCGACAGGCGTGACCGCTGCTTAATGAAAGGGGAGGGGCGTTTCTAACCTCCCCGTCTGACGGCGAGACGAATCGGCTGAAGCAGAGCCGGGGGCCAACAGCACCTGCCCCCGATAGGCGTCACCGTCGATACTCTTCGAAGAGAGCGGGATTCGTTGAGCACCCGGCGGTGTGTACAGAAAGATTGTAGGGGAAAGGCGTACCCCAAACCGTACCCAATTGACGAGAAAGTTCGAGAAATCGCGCATCAAGTTCGCATTCTGACGGATTTTACGGCGCGGCCTGCGTGCGGATAGCCCCCTCCGTTGATCCTCAGGCTCTGCGCCAGCGTGCCCGTGCCATCAGCCCTGTCACGGATAGTGCCGCCATGCCGAGTGCCAGCCACTCCGAGGGTTCGGGGACAGGAGCGGTCTCGGGAATGCTGGGAATACTGTTGTCGCCAAGCGGCGTGGTGCCAGGCGGCGTGGTATCGGGAGGAAGGGTCGGTGGCGTCAGCGTTGGCGGCACGGTGCTGCCGCCCGTCGAACCAAGCGAGGGCGATCCCGCCGGACGTGCGAACCCGATGACCAACCCGAGTGGAATCAAGAAGGCGCCATCGGGACGCCACCCGGACGGGGATGCGGAGCCCGTGGTAAATACCGTGACCCCAGGCACCCCGGAGGGCGTTATTGCCGCGACCGGAACCGGAACCGGAACCGGCGGCGGCGCAAGAACCGGAGACGTCTCCTCCAGAGGGATGACTACCCCGTTCGT
>JAZKEV010000375.1:0-2937 GCA_040386765.1 Verrucomicrobiota bacterium
CTGGGTCTCTCCGCCACGCCCGAAATGTGCCGTTGCCTCTCCTCGCTCGATCACCACGGCCTCTTCACCAGCTCCGGCGCCCATTCGCTCGAGAACATCGGCCGCGAGTACACCCTGCTCGACATCCCGCTGACCTACTCCGCGCTGATGAGCGCCCTCCGCAAACCTACCACCGAGAGCGCGCGCGGTTTCGTAAAGTTCCCCGTCGAGCACGTCAGCGTCTACTGGAATGGCTGCGATACCTGCGGCGCCTCTTTCCCCAGCACCGGCCGCGCTACCTCCGATCTTCCATCTCCGATCCCCGATCTTCGTCTCGCGACTTGCCCGAAGTGCAGCACGCCCCTCATCCAAGGCTCCCGCGACCGCGCCGCCGCCCTTGCCGATCGCGATCTCCCGCCCCTCGCCTCCGAGTCGCCGTCCGTCCACCAACTCCTCCCGCTTTCCCACATCCTCGCCGGCATCGCCGACACCGGTCGCGATTCCCAAGCCGTCCGCCGCTACCACGCCCACCTGATCGATCGCCTGGGCAACGAGCGCTATATCCTCAACGAAGCTCCCCCCGAGCAAATCGCCCGCGTCCACACCCCCGCCCTCGCGCGCCTCGTCGTCAAACAGCGTACCGCCCCGCTACGCTTCCCCCTCCGCCACGAAATCGCCGGCGAGGAAGATCAGCTGAAACTCGATCTTTAGTTTCCGATACGATCCGTACCCGCGCAGACAGCCCAGCCGTAGCGCGGAGCTCCGCGCTACGAAAGGCCCGCGACCTCACACCTCACGCGCTAGTGTCCCGTCATTCAAGTTCGTTTAATAATTCCTCTCGCTGGACCGTATAGCCCTGCTTGGGAGAGCAGGGATCTGCCACACTCACGGCGCGTACGACCCCGCCTCTTCCGAGGCGGGCTACAACAAGCCATTTATGAAGCGCACTTACGTGACAGGACACCGGACTCCGTCACGCCTCTGCGCCTGCGACCCGCAACAGATTCGCTGACATCGCGAAACACTGGCTCGCCGGCGTTCCACTCGCGATCCGCTCGGCATCGGAGATCACCTGCTGCAGCACCTCGGGGCGAGGGTACTTAATGAGGTAGCACTGCGCACCATTTTCCGCCGCCTGGCGGACATCGGAGGGATGTTCGGAGGAAGAGAGCATGACCACGGGCATGGGATCGAGCCGGGATTGCGAGCGTATCCACCGCAGCACTTCGTGGCCGGTCATCGCGGGCATCTTTATATCGAGAAAGCACACGAGGGGCAGCGCCGCCTGGGCAGAGGCGACAAGGCGCTGCACGGTAGCTGCGAGGGCAGTGATCACGTCCTCGCCGCGGCCGAAGACTTCGAAGCGGTGCGTCACACCGGCGCGGCGAAAGAGCATGCGCAGGAGGTTGACGTCGTCCTCGTCGTCATCGGCGGCGACGATCATGGTTTTTGAAGAAGTTGAGTCGGAGTTTTGCATGGAGAGAGTAGACCGGCGTTGCCTTCAGCGGAACGTTCGCGGCGAAATTTTTTCGCGGGAACACTTTCATCACCTAGCGTTTGTCCGACAGCCGGCGGCAGCGCACGAGGAGTTGGTTCGTGGGCATGCGGAAGCATTCGTCGGCGGGGGCGCCGAGTGCGAAACGCTCCGCTTCGCTGACCACTTCGCGCAGAGTCGCAGGTTGGGGATACTTGGTGAGGTAACACTGCGCGCCATGTTGCACGGCCGTGGTGACATCGCGCGGCGCCTCGGAACCCGTGAGCATGACGACCGGCACGTTATTCAGCGCGGAGTGCGCACGGATCCAGCGCAGCACCTCATGTCCGTCAAAGGGCGGCAGCTTTACATCGAGGAAACAAATGAGAGGCCGCAGTGCATTCACCGAGGCTTCCATGGCCTTGGACAAGGCGGCGACGATGTCTTCGCCACGGTGAAAGAGCTGCAGGGGATAATCGACTCCCGCCTTGCGCAGGAGCAACTGCAAGAGCGCAAGATCATCACGGTCGTCGTCAGCCGCGAGGATGACGCGGTTTGCTGAGATGGAGGGTGTTGTCATTCCCGTCACAGACCGCCATCGGGGACTTAGGAAAGCGGGACGTCCGTTATTTGGAAAATATTCACCGACTTCTAAACCCATGGGAGGTAGGTTAAAACCCGACCTTCTTCGAGGGAACCTGAAGTCATTTCCGCTTCTGAAATTCTTTCGTTTTCGTCAGAAATCGTAGTCGAGAAAAGTCTACGCCTTCCCCTAGTTTCGCCCCATGCCCCGCATGACTCGCCGTGAGGCGCTCACCATCCTCGGTGCACTCTCCCTCCCGCTGGATCGCCTCCTCGCTCAATCTCCCTCGCCCTCCACTCCCGTGTCCACTCCGCCCGCTCCCGCCCCGCTGCCGCCGGATCTCCCAAACTTTCACCCGATGATGGAATGGCTCGCGCGGGAAAACGCGCCGGCGCTTTCCTTCCTCGATGCACGCTGGCGGACGCTCGACGATTGGAAAAAGGCCGCGCGTCCCGTGCTCCAGGATCGCCTCGCGTATTCCCCCACTGCGCTGCCGATCGGCGCCGACTTGGTGAGCCGCGAGGAGCGCGACGGCTTCACCGTGGAAGCGGTTAATATCCACGCGACCTCTGCGTATACTATTCCCGCGCGCGTCTTGATTCCGAACAATCGGCGTGGCCGTCACCCCGCCGTCCTCGCGCTCCACTGCCACAGTGGTCGCTACACGTGGGGGCACGAAAAGATCCTCTCGTCTCCGAACGAGCCGGCGGTCGTCACCGAGTTCCGCAAAGGCACCTATGGCCGCCCGTGGGCAGAGGCGCTGGTGCGGCGCGGATTTATCGTGATCGTGATCGATGCGTTTTACTTCGGGGCCCGCCGCCTGCGGGTCGAAGACATCCCCGAAAACCGCGTCTTCAATGAAGTGCGCGATGCCCTGAAGACGGCTCGTACCGCCACCGCG
>JAZKEV010000376.1:0-3016 GCA_040386765.1 Verrucomicrobiota bacterium
GATGGCGCTGCCGCTTTCCGGCGGACACTCGACGCGGGTTTCGGCGAATCCGGCACCTTGCAGTTCGACGGCGGCATTGATGACGAGCGGGCCCTTCCAAGTCGCCGCGCCGAGCACGATGCGGTCGCGGTCATGGGCGTTTGCGAGAGCTTCCGCCGGGGTGGCGAAATCGCCGGGAACTCTCAGGGTGCGGGTGTAGCTGGAGAGCTTTTCGAGGCGGGAGGTGATTTCCTGATTCTCGGGGTCGAGCGAACTGGCCTCCCGCAGCCAGTCGAGTGCCTGTTGGTCGAACTGGCCCTGATCGCGGGCGACGGCCATTTTCAAGAGCTCGGCGGCTTTCGCCTGGTCGGCGGCGGATTTTTCGAGGGCGGCGATGGCATCGGCGAGGATGGATTTCGCATCCGGATCATCCGGGGTGGTGGCGAGAATTGTCCGGATGGTGGAGATTGCGAGGTTCCATTGCCGCTGGTCGAGCGCCTCGCGGGCGGCGGCGATGGTGGAGGCGCGGGACTGGCTGATCCGGGCGGTGGCGATGCGGTCGAGAATGGCGGCGGCTTCCTTTTCCGCCGGAAACCTTTCGAGCACTTGGCGGGCGGCGGCAGTCGCTTCGTCGAGACGTCCGCTTTCCAACTCGGCAATCGCCTGGCCGGTCCAGTAGCCGACGAACTGGGTCTGCTCCTCGGCCATGCCGGCGAGGCGGGAGGCGTCGACGAGCTCCTTGTGGGCCTTGTCGAGAGCCATCTCGAGCTCGCGATGACGGGTGATGTCCTTGCTCAGGCCGAAGGTGCCAATGATAACGCCGTCGTAGTTGCGCAGGGGGAGACGCGACGTGAGCGCCCAGGTGACGCGCCCATCGGTCCAGATCTCTCGCTCGATTTTGTTGAGGATGGGCTCGCCCGTCCGGATGACCTGCTGCTCATCCTCGTAGGCGGGGCGGGCGTGGCTGGCGGCGTAGAAATCGAAATCGGTGCGGCCGATGATCTGGGTCGCGGTGGCGCCGCCGAAATTCTGCACGCAAGAACGGCTGACGGCGATGAAGCGGGAGCGGCGATCCTTGAAGAAAACCTTGTCGGGGATGTTTTCGAGAAAGGCCGCGACGAGCGCCCGGTCGAGATTCGACGAGCGTTGCGCGACGAATGGTGCTATCGTGCCGGCAGAACTCATGAGACGGCAGCGCAAGCGGGCTCGGGCTGGGCCACGCTGGCGGGTGGAAGGTAGCGCGCGAGCAGCACGCGGAGCGATTCAGGTTTCACGGGTTTTGCGAGGTAGTCATCCATGCCGGCCTCCAGGCACATCTCGCGATCGCCCGACATGGCGTTGGCGGTCATGGCGACGATGTGCAGCGTGGCGGGGAAGCCAGGCTCGCCAGCAGCTTGGGCGGCGCGGATGCGGCGGGTGGCCTCGAGCCCATCCATCTCGGGCATCTGGGCATCCATCAGCACGAGCGCATACTCGCGACGACGAAGCGCCTCGATGGCCTCGCGGCCATTGACGGCGACGTCGGCAGCGTAGCCGAGATTGCGGAGCTGGAGCAGGGTGACCTTCTGGTTTAAGGGATTGTCCTCCGCGACCAGGATGCGGACCAGGGGCTGCAACTCGGCGCTGGCCAGGGGCGCGCTGCGACCGCTGGGGAGCTGGACGGCGTTGCGAGTGTGGGCGAGGACGCGGGCGAGCGTGCCGCGCAGTTTCTCCGGGTGCAGCGGCTTGAGCTCGCAGGCGGCGAGACCGTGCTCATCCATCTGCGCCTGAGGGAGGCGTTCGCCCCGGGACGTGAGGAGCACGAGGGTCGGCGTGGGGATGGAGCGCTCGGAATGCAGCATCGCGGCAAAGCCGAGACCGTCGATATCGGGCATGTGATGATCGAGGATGACGAGGTCGATCGGCGTGCCGGCGCGAGCGGCGGCGCGACACTCCTCGAGGGCGGCGAGCGCACCGTCGGCGACGCGGTGGCGCAGGCGCCAGGCGGTGCAGAGATGGATCAGCAGCTTTCGGTTCGTCGCGTTGTCATCGACGATAAGGGCGTGATGGCGGTCGAGGACCGAGGGCGTCCACGTGAGGATGGGCGCAGGGTCGTGCGGGGCCTCGAGCGCGATGGTGAACCAGAACGTCGAGCCCTTGCCCGTGGCGCTCTTCACGCCGATCTCGCCGTGCATGAGCTCGACGAGGCGCTTGCAGATGGCGAGCCCGAGACCCGTCCCGCCGAAGCGGCGGGTGGTGGAGGTATCGGCCTGCACGAACGGCTGGAAAAGCGTAGGCAGCACCGACTGCGGAATGCCGATGCCCGTATCGGTGACCTCGAAGCGGAGGATCGAGCGGCCTTCGTGCTGACCGACCGCGGAGATGGTCAGCGCGACTTCGCCGTGCGAGGTAAACTTGAGCGCGTTGCTGAGAAGATTGAGCACGATCTGGCGGAGCCGGATCGGATCGCCGCGCACGCGGGAAGGCACCGCGCTATCGATGTGCATGACGAGCTCGAGGTGCTTGCGCGCCGCGGTGTCGGCGTGGAGGTCGAGCGCGAGCTCGAGGTGCGTGCAGAGATCGAAGTCGACGGACTCCAGCGCGAGGCGCCCCGCCTCGATCTTGGAGAAATCGAGGATGTCGTTGATGATCGTGAGGAGGGACTCGCTGCTCTGGCAGAGCGTCTCGGCGAGGTCGCGCTGCTCGGCGGTGAGCTCCGAGGACAGGAGGAGATTGGCCATGCCGATGACGCCATTCATGGGCGTGCGGATTTCATGGCTCATGTTGGCGAGAAACGCGCTCTTGGCGCGGTCGGCGCTCTCGGCGGAGTTCTTCGCGCGCTTGAGGTCGAGTTCGACCTCGATGCGGCGGGTGATCTCATCCTGCAGCGTGAGATTGGTGGCCTCGAGCGCGGCGGTGCGCTCACGCACACGATTCTCGAGCAGGGCGGCGTGGGCGCGCGTCTGCATGAGGAGATTCCACTTCTCGGTGAGGGCGTTGGTGAGCTGGAGAACCTCGATGGTATCGAAGGGCTTTTTCAGGATCACCAGGCGGTCGG
>JAZKEV010000377.1:0-1881 GCA_040386765.1 Verrucomicrobiota bacterium
CGCAGCCGAGCCGGTGGCCGGCGATCGTGAGCCTCTTCGCCGCGGCGGCCGCGTGCGGGGCACTGGCCTTTACGTTCTGGAAAAACGCCACGCCCGAGCCCACCCCCGCGCTGCTGGCCAAGGCCGCGCCGGCTCCCATCGCCACGCTCACGCAGGCGCAGAATACCAAATGGGCCGGCTCCACGCTGCCCACCGCCGAGCTGTCTCCGCTTGGGTCCGGCACCCTGGCGCTGCTGGAGGGCATTGCCACCGTGCGCTTCGCAAGCGGTGCGACCGTGACGCTCGAGGCCCCGACGCGTATCGAGTTAGTGGATGCGATGCACGCGCGGCTCATCGAGGGCTCGATCACGGCGGAAGTACCCTCGGCGGCGCATGGCTTCACCATCGAGACGGCGGACCTGAAAGTGGTCGATCTCGGCACGCGTTTCGGGGTGACGGCGAGCTCGACCGGCAACGCGCACGTCTTTGTTTTCGAGGGCGAAGTGAAGCTCGACGATCCCTCGGGCCGGGAATTGCGACGCCTGACGGCGGGCAAAGCGTTTAACGTGCAGTCGGGCTCCGTAGGCGCCGGCAACCTCGAGCCTTCGCGGCTGCCGCCACTGGAGCAGATTGGCGGATGGATTTCCCTTTCGACGGCCTTCGGTGACGGCAAGGACGGCTTTGCGCGTCGCGGCTCCCAGATCAGCGAGCCGCAGCCGCTCCTGATGGTGAAACACTCCGATCTCGAGCTGAGCTATCGCAACGAGCGCCGGGCGATCATCACCTTCGATCTTTCGGAAGTGCAGGCCGATACGATCGTGGAAGCGGAGCTGGTGCTCGATCCCGAGCCGAGCGGCCTGGGCTTTGCGACGATGGTGCCGGATTCGCGCTTCGCCGTGTATGGTGTGCTCGACGAGTCTTTCGATGGCTGGAGCGAGACTTCGCTGGCGTGGGAAAGCGCCCCGAGCCGCGGCGACGATCTCGATCCCGCGCAGTTGAAGCGTCTTGCGGAGTTTGTGCTCGCTCGCGGTGCCTCGGGCTCCCCTCTGGCGATCCGCGGCGACGCGTTTCGTGAGTTTCTGCGCGCCGATACCAACGGCCTCGCGACCTTTGTGATCGTGCGCGAGACGGGGGAGACCGACCCCTCCGGGCTTGTGCATGCCTTCGCTTCCAAAGAACATCCGACCGCGCATCCCCCCACGCTGCGGCTCCGCCAAGCCCCATGACCCCTTCGTACTCCTCACGTATTCTTCTGCTCGCCCTAGGCTTCGCGGTGCTTGGCCTCGCGGCGACGCCCGATGAGACCGAGCGCGCGAAGCTGCAGTTCTTTGAGAACGAGGTGCGCCCGATCCTCGCACAGCGTTGCTACGACTGCCACGGGGAGAAGAAGCAGAAGGCCGGGCTGCGGCTCGATCACATCGAGCATATCCTAAAGGGCGGCGAAGGCGGTCCCGCGCTTGAGCGCGGCGAGGTCGAGAAGTCGATGCTCGTGATGGCGATCCGCCGGAAGAACGAAGATTTGCAGATGCCGCCCGACGACCCGCTGCCCGCGGCGGAAGTGGCAGTGTTGGAAAAATGGGTCGCGCTTGGCGCGCCTTGGCCGGCGACCGAGGTTGCGCGCGATGCGAAGGGCCCGCGCGATCAGTACGGCTTCACCGCGGAGGACCGCGCGTACTGGTTTTTCCGCCCGCTCTCCAACCCGAAGCCGCCGGCGGTCGCGGACAGCGCGCTCGCCAAATGGGCCAGCACTGAGATCGACCGCTTCGTCGCGGCAAGGCACGAAAAGGAATCGCTCCAAGCCGCCCCGGCAGCGACTCCGGAACGATGGCTCCGCCGCACCGCGTTCGATCTCACCGGCCTGCCGCCCTCCCGCGGCGACCTCGATGTATTTCTCTCGGACAA
>JAZKEV010000378.1:0-4990 GCA_040386765.1 Verrucomicrobiota bacterium
CCGCTCGCTCCTCCCGATCCTCCGCTCCGACAAGAGCGGCCAGATCGACGTCACCCGCACGTGGGTGATCACGGGCCGCGAGCGCCACGTCGAGGACGCCCGCGAGGGCTACCTGCCCTACCCGATGCGCGCCCTGCGCACGAAGGACTACGTCTACATCCGCAACTTCGCACCCGACCGCATGCCGCTCGGAGATCCGAAGGGCTCCGCGCTCCCCGAGGCCATCGCCAGCCTCGCCCACGAAACCAATACCCGCCTCGGCTATGCCGACATGGACGCCGGCCCGACCAAGGCGTGGCTCATCGCGCACCGCGACGACGCGCAGTGGAAGTGGCACTTCGAGCACGCTTTCGCCAAGCGTCCCGGCGAAGAGCTCTACGACCTGCGCAAGGACCGCCATCAGATTAAGAACGTCGCCGCCGATCCCGCCTACGCGAAGATCAAAACCGAGCTCAGCGGCCAGCTCATGAAGACGCTGCAGGAAGCCAAGGACCCCCGCGTGACGGGTGACGGCACCACCTTCGATCGCCCACCCTTCAGCGGCCCCATCGCGGGCAGCGAGGGCGGCGGTGAAGATGGCGCGGCCAAGAAAAAGAAGGGCAAGAAGGCGGACTGAAAAAAGGCGGGCTGAAAAGCCCGCCCTTTTTTGTGCCCGGATTCCGCCTGAAGGCGGAACTACAAACCAGGCAGCAGCGGTCGTTCCGGATGACCTACTGCCCCAAAACATCACCCTCCGTCTTTCTCAGCCTTCCCGACCTTCTCATCTTTCATTCCGTATTTCAAATACGGATACACAATCGCAACATCTGTATAACCCTCAAATCCCGCCCACAAAAAAGCCCCGCGGCGATCCGCGGGGCTTTGAATTTTACTGGGACGAGCCGGTCTCCTTACGAGCGAGCGACGGCGCTGCCCTGCATCACCGGGATCTTGAACTCGCCGCGGCCTTCGCGCTTGAGCAGCGGGTTCTTGTTCGCGGCCTTCACGAATTCCTCGCTGCCGACAAACATCTCCGTCTTGCCGTCGAGCTTCAGCTTGGGGCCGACAACCATCTTGGTGTTCTCGACATCGATGTTGTGCGCCTTCAGGTGCGTGAGCACGCGATCCAGCGAGTCCTTGGTGTCCGCATCGGCCTTGATCGAGTCCGCGAGGGCCGCGGTGCTCTTATCGGCGCCGACGAGATACGAGACGTTGGCGAGATGGCAGAGCGACGAGGAATAATGGCACTCCTCGACGAGACCGTGGATGACCTTGCGGCTCTGCACGGCTTTGATCCAGTTCGCGCGGTGCGCACCGTTCGTGCTCTTGGCGAACTGCTTGATCTTCTTGTTCTCGTTGTCGAACACGTTGACGGTGCCGCCTTCGCTCACGGTCAGGAAACCCTTTTCGCACTGCACGACCACGCCGACCTTGGAGCCGCGATAGGCATCCATGGCGTCCTGCACCTTGGCGTTCATCGGGAGGCCGCGCACTTCGAAGATCAGCGGCGCCTTCTGGTAGCCGAGCACGCTCACGAGCGTGTTGGGCGTCTCGGCATCGTCGTCGTAGCCGAAGCGGCCACCGAAGCTCATCACGGTCGGGGGCAGCCCTTTCTCACCGAGGAACCAGCGGGCGACATCCATCTGGTGGATGCCCTGGTTGGTGATGTCGCCGCCACCGTAGTTCCAGAACCAGTGCCAGTCGTAGTGGATCGGGCCGCGCGCCTTCGAATTGCGATGCGGCGGCTTGAGGGCTGCCGGGCCGGACCAGAGATTGTAGTCAACCGTCTCGGGCACCGCCGTCGGAGCCGTCGTCTTACCGATGCTGTCGCGCTTTTTGTAGCAGAGACCGCGCACCCACTTGATCGCGCCGAGCTCGCCGGCGCGTACATACTGGATCGCCTCCATGATGTCTTCGGAGGAGCGATTCTGGGTGCCCGCGAGCACGATATTCTTCGTGTACTTCTTCGAGGCTTCGACGACCTGGCGGCCTTCCCACACGTTGTGCGAGAGGGGCTTCTCGCAATACACGTCCTTGCCCGCCTGCAGGCCCCAGATCGACTGGAGCGAGTGCTGGTGATTCGGCGTGCCGAGGACGATGGCGTCGATTTCCTTGTTCTCGAGGAGCTTTCGGTAGTCGGAGTACGTCTGCGGCTTGACGCCGGCCTTTTCACACACGGCGAGTTGCTTGCCGAGGACGGCGGAGTCCACATCGCAGATGGCCACGAGGCGCGCACCCGCCAGGGTGTCCTTCTGACCGGGGATGTAGTTGCGCATGTGACCGGCGCCCTGGCCGTTGATGCCCACGACCGCCACGCGGATATCGCCGTTGGCGCTACCCGAACGCGCCACTGCCGGCGCCTGGCCATAAACACGACTGGCGGCGAGCGCGGCGGTGCCGCCCACGAGCGTGGTTTTGAGGAATTCTTTGCGTGTCCAGTTATTCATAGAGGATTGATTCGGGGGGATGAGGTTGCTGCGCAACCGGGCAGCGGCGGGGTCGGAAGAAAAAGCGGATACGATTAGGTCACCTGTCCGCGTCGAGGTCAATGACCCAAGCGGACCAATTAATCTGACGCTCCGGAACCCAAATAGATTCAATCTTCGCTCCCGTCCGTCTCAAACTTCCCACCCCTGCCGGGGAGGCCACCCGGAGGCACCAAGCCGGAATCCGCCCGATAGCCGCCGCCCGCCAACTCGGGCAACTTAATGGCACACCGTATGAACTGCTTGCCTACCACCGCGACCTTCGGATTCCCCCTCTCCTCAACTCCTGCGCGCCGCGCTACCTTCCGCTTCCCCCGCGAGATGCATGTCCCCGCCAAGGCGATCGTCATCTCCTTCGAGGTCATCCCCGAAGCGAGCTGGCTCACCAAGAGCTTTCGTACGTGGATCAGCGGCAAACCGATCCCGCAACCCGTTTGGATGCGCTAAATTAAGTAAGTCAGGATGACTGGGGAGGGAGCCGCCTAACCGCGCAATCGGGATAGAAAGTGGCCGGACACCGGACCAAACTGGTTTGAACAGGAGGCGAACCGAGGCCAAACCGAGACCAATCCAATGACGGGGTCTTCTCTCGGTTTGGCCTCGGTTCGTCTCCTGCTTAAAATGCCTTGGTTGGAGCCACAGATATCACGGATGCACACAGATATCTGAGATATCTCGATCTGTGGTAGGGCGGTAGGCCGCCGCTACATCGGCAATCGCCCATCGAGAATCGGCAATCCCGGCCCTCCTACTCCAACTCCGCCGCGGTCACGACCAGCTCCCGCGCCTGCTCCGCCCGCTTGCGCGCCTTTTCCACCCCGAGCGCCTCCAGTCCCAGCGTATTGGCGACTGCGAGCACCGTGCCGACTCCGCAAAAGGGATCGAGCACCACGCGGGCTTTCACCTGATCACGCGCAAACCGCACGGCGTGGGCCGCGGCCCGCACGCCCATCGCCCGCACCCACGGCTGCCGCCCGGCATCCACGATGATATCCGGGATCGGCAGCACCTCCGGGCACGGCATCGCCCGCGACACCGCGATCAAGTGCGTGAAACCCGGCCGCCCCATCGTGAGCATGCCCGGCGGGCGCCGCGCCACGATCTTATGAAAGAGCACGCGCGCCCCGGCGTCCTCGGCGGCGCGCACCACGAGCGCGCCTTTGTCGACCCAGGCGCCGTCGCGCTTGATGTCGCTCTGGAAAAAGAGCGCCACACTCTCGTCCGGCACCGCGTCCACAACGAGCTTCACTGTATCCAGAAACCAAGCACGCCATGCCGGCAGCGCCATGCTCACCTCCGAGACATCGGGCAGCGAGGTCACCACGCAGGTCCCCGCCACCGCGCCCCGCTCGCGCAGCCAGGGAATCGCATCCGCGCACACCACCTCGCGCTGCGGCTCAGCCGGCATCGCGCATCTCCTCGATCCGTTCTTCGTCCGTCTTCGCTTCCGCCCAGGCCGGCGGCGCGAGCACCACGCCTGCGGCGCGATTGGTCGCGCGTGTACCGGCAGCGGCAATGCTCTCGAGCAACGCCGCACGCTGCGCCGCGCTCGATTCCAGCGCGGCAGGCACCCGGGCCACCCGCAGTTCCTCACCCGCCTCCGTCACCCGCCGCACCAGCAGGCCCCAACCCGCCGGCACCTCGGCCTCGGCGAAGATATTATCCTCCACCACAAGGTACAAAAAGTCCGCGCATCGGTAGCGGAACATCTTGGCAAACTTCGTCCCGCGCAGCACGCGCCGCTGGATCGTCTCCAACTCGTCGAGCACGCCGCGATAGGCCTGATGCTCCAGCGACGAAAAATCCCACGCATCGTACTCCGGCCACAGGGCCTCGCCGCGCCGCAGGTCCGGGCGGTGCACGGCGAGCATTTCCTCGAGGCACTTCCGCCGCTCTATGAGTTCGGCGAGCCGCGCCCGCGTCTCCGCTTCCGCGTGCGCGTCTTTCAGCAAATCCGCGCGCGACTGCTTGCACTCGAAGACGGCGGTCCGCGGCACCTCACTCCGGCTGCCCCAGCCGCCGCCGCGCGCGTAGGCCGCCACATCCGCGCGGTACCCGCTCTTCGGCACCCGCACCTCCAGCCCCGCGATCGCAAACCCATTCGCCTGCGCCCACGCCAGCGCGAGGGTTTTCAGACGGATGTGATTCTCGGTTTCCGCAGAGGGCATCGTGGTTTCTTAACTAACACTCCCGCACCTCCACCGATCAACGCCAATTGCCACGGGTTCGTTTGGACGCTGCGGAGAAAGCACATCCGTGGAATTGGCGCCCGCCCCCTCGGGGCCCGATTCCCTCTTCCATGAGAGCAGGTCAGCGTGCCCGGCCCACGGCCGTTCACGCGCACAGCAGAAAGTCCCGCCCGGCCACGTAGCCGCGCGCCTGGAGTTGGCCGGTGTTGAATTCCCGTGCGCCGCGTTTGGAGACATAGCTTAGCACGAAGATTTTTCCTGGGACCGGCAGCGAGCCGGCGACGATCACCGGTCGGCCTGTGCCGCCGAGCGCCGGGGTCGCTTTCTTCGGATGGA
>JAZKEV010000378.1:5000-8191 GCA_040386765.1 Verrucomicrobiota bacterium
CGTCGCCGTGTGCGTCGATGTAGCCGGAGATCGTTATGCCGTAGTTCTCCAGGTGGGCCGCGCGCTTTCGCGTCGGGCGGCCGGCGCCCCAGACCCAGATCTCGCGGCCGACCGCGATTCGCTGGAGTTCGCGCGCGAGCCACTCCGCCTTCACGCGAAAAAACGCCTCCGCGCCATAACGTGTATCCGTCCGTGAGATACGCTCCGCGCCGTCGTTCCAGCGGAGGAGCTCGCGCGGCACTTTTGCGATGCGCACGCCGGCCTCCATCCAGCGCAACCACAGTTCATAGTCCTCCGGAAAGTCTCCCGCCCGATAACCGCCCAGCCGGGCCACGAGGTCGCGGCGGAACATCGCGCTCGGATGTGCCAGCGGCGCCTCCACGAAGCGGTTTCGCATGATTTCCTCGGGCGTGACGAGGGAGTTGATCCAATCCACATGCAGCGCGTAGCCCGCGCTTGCGGCCCGGTCGCCGCCAAACTCCACGAGGCAGCTCACCACGCCCACGTCTCGATTTTCCCGCAGAAACTCCGCCTGCGCCGCCAGCCGCTCCGGCATGGCCACATCGTCCGCATCCATCCGCGCGATGAGTTCGCCCCTCGCCACGGCGATCCCGGCATTGAGCGCAGCGACAATTCCCTCTCGACCTTGCGTCACGACACGCACGCGAGGATCCCTCTGAGCGAGGCGGGCGAGCATCTCAGCCGTGCCATCGCGCGAGCCGTCGTCCACCACGACGAGTTCCCAATCCCGCAGTGTCTGCCCGCAAATGCTCTCCACCGCGCGCGTCACGACCTGCGCCCCATCGCGCACCGGAAGCACCACCGAAATCAAAGGCTGATTGCCCACGCGCTCCTCTCTACCACGTCGCCGCCTCTCATCAATCGCGCTTCGCGTGCTTCGTCGCCGCTCAGTGGCTTTTGAAATGGACGCATGGTCTTCGCTCCATTTCCCGCCTAAACCTTCCGACCCCGCATCCGATAGATAAGGGGATGTCTGCCCCGCTTCCGGCTCAGCAAACGCTCGAGCGCGCCCAAAAACTTCTCCAATCGGGCCGCAGCGTCGCGCTGCCGGAGTTGCTCACGCTCATCGAAACACTCTCGACCAGCGATGCCAGCGTGCCGGAGATCGCCGAGCTGATCGAGAAGGATGCCGCCATCCTCGGCAAGGTCCTCTCCCTCGCCAACACCGTCGCGCACAATCCCGGCATCGCGCCCATCCGCACGCTCTCGCAGGCCGTCCACCGGATCGGCTACCAGCGTGTACGCACGATGGCCGTTTCCCTTCTCCTGCTCGAAAATGCCGGCGGCGCCTCCACGCCGCCCGAGCAACGCGACGCCGCCGCCCGCGCCCTCTGCGCCGGACTCCTCGCGCAGGGCGCCGCCGAGGCGATCGGCACCCACGATGCCGAACTCGCCTTCGCGTGCGCCGCGCTCCGCCAGTTTGGCCGCATCCTCATGGCCGCGATCTCGCCCGAGCTTTATCGCGAAGCTCTCGAGCTCGCGAAGACCGAGCCACCCGAAGAAAACTGTTTCCGCCGCCGCTTCGGCCTTACCTCGCTCGATCTCAGCCGCCGCATCCTCTCCTCCGCACGCATCGCGCCCGAGGTGCTCGGCGCCCTGCGCGATTGCGAGCCCGAGTCGCTCGGCGGCACCGCCACCCAGCACGAGACGCGGCTGCTCGGCATCGCCGATTTTGCCGGTCGCCTCGCCGCCCTCTCCCTCGATTCGCAGTCCAGCTCCGATAGCTTCGTCAAACGGTCCCGGCTCCTTGCCCGCCGTTACGAGCGTCTGATCCCCGACGCCGCCGAGACGCTCAAGCCCGCCTTCCGCTGCGCCGACGATCGCCTCCGCAGCTACCTCCGTTGCAAGGGCGTGTCGTCACTTCCCACATTCAGTCTCAGCCGCGTCCGTCAGCGGCTGGAGACGGTCGATCCCGCGGTGGTGCAAGAGGGCGACGGCAGCATCGGCGCGATCTTCGCCCCGCCGCGCCTCGCCGGCTCCGCCGCCGAGCCGCCACTCGAGCATTCCACGCCACCGCCGGCTGCGCGGCCTCCGGACGTGGAAACCGGTTCGCTCGTCGAAGGGGTCGAGGTGGTATTGCCGACGCCGGTTCTCGAAGTGGCTGTGCCGGTTCTGAGCATTAAGTTGGCACTGCCGCCCGCCCGCTCCGAGGTCATTCCACCCACGGCCGCGAGCCTCACGCCGTTCCCGCCTGCGGTGCCACTCGAGCTCGCCATGGCGGCAAGCGTCGCTCCGGAACCTGCCCAGGATCCGCGCCACGCCGCCCTCGCGCTCATCCGCGATGGCTTCGGCGCGCAGGAGTGCTGGCTCTTTCACCGCGCTCCGGGCGCCACCAATCTCAGCGGCTCCTGCGGGATCGGCGACTGGTGGCCGCTCGCCCAACCGCGCGCCGCAATCCGCGCGGGCGAGCGCACGGTCTTCGGCGTGTGTCTCGCCCGCCGCGAGCCGGTCGTCATCCACGACGCCGCGGAATCCACGACCATTCCCTATCTGCCCGACTGGCAGCGCGAGAGCATTGGCGCCCGGGGGGCTTTTGTCCTGGTCCCGCTCACCGAAGGCGAAACAATCCACGGTCTTGCCTTCATCGGCTGGCACACGCCACGCAAGATCACGCTCTCGACCGCGCAGCTCACGCTCGCGCGGCAGATTCTCTCGACGCTCCAGCCCTCGGCGGCCGCGCAGGCGGCGTAGGGCTGCTTGAGAAATGGGCTCTTGCTATAGCGGCGGTCTGTGACCGCCGAGGAGCGGGATAACGCCTCCGTACGCCATCGGCGGTCATAGACCGCCGCTACATTAAGCGTTCGGCGCCGTATCACTCGCAGCGCAGCGCCACGATCGGATCGACTTTCGCAGCGCGACGCGCGGGCAGCCAGCACGCCAGCAACGCGGCTGCGAGCAAGGCGACCGCGACGCTGAGGTAAACGCCCGGATCGTAGGGCGCGATTTCGAAGAGCATGCTCTCCATAAACCGGGTCAGCCAGACCGCGGCGAGCGTCCCGAGGACGACACCACCCGCCGCGGTCGCGAGGCCGCGCCGCAGGACGAGTCGGTGCAGATTCGCCGGCTGCGCCCCCAGCGCGAGACGCACGCCGAACTCCCGCGTGCGCGCGTTGACGGTGTAGGAGATCACCGAGAACAGCCCCACGCCCGCCAGCATAAACGCAACCGCC
>JAZKEV010000378.1:8201-17216 GCA_040386765.1 Verrucomicrobiota bacterium
CAGCAGCAGCGGCGGGGCGAGCCCCACCTGCCGCAGCTTTAGCCGGCGGGGCAGGGGGGGCAGCAGCAGGCGCCCATCGACCCATCCACCGCGCCGCGAATCGTCGTGATGTGAGCCGTGATCAAGGCCGGATCGAACTCGTAGATCGCGCGCCGAAGCATGCCGGCAAGCTCCTTGCCCGGCTCACGCTCCAGCCGGAGCGTGAGCGTGTCGGCACGGCCCGGCGCCCCCCAATTGGGGAAATAGAGCCGAAGGCCCGCGGGCGAGCGCACCGTCTCCCGCACGTCGCCGACGACGCCGACGACCTGATACGTCCGCCGGCCCGTGTGTTTTACGCGAATCATCTGTCCGATCGGATCTCCTTCGCCGAAACGCGCCCGTGCGGCGGTTTCGTTGAGCACCACTTCCCTATCGCCCTCCCTGTCCGATACCCAGCGCCCGCGCGTCAGGCGCAAGCCGGCAGTCTCCGCGTAGTTTGCCGCCACATGACTTTCCGCCATGGCGCGATACGTGCCGTCTTTCATCTCCAACTGCGAGACGCCGGAGAAGAAGCCGATCAACAGCGCGTCCGACCCGAACGACGCACTCCGCACCCCGGGGAGCGTGGCGACGCGGTCACGCAGCCGCTCAAAATAGGGGAGCCGCGCCTCCTCCTCCGGCTCGAAACCGCGCTGAAAGGCGATCGCCACCTTCACCTTTCCCACCGGATCGAAACCGAGATCCACCTGATGCAATTTCTGGAACGAGCGCATCATGAGCCCCGTGCCAGCCAGCAGAAGGACCGCCAGGGCCGACTGGAGCATCACGAGCGCGTTTCTCACCGTCCCCAGCCTGCGGATATCGGGCGCGCCGCCGGTCTTGAGGCCGTAGGCCACCCCGAGGTTGCGCAGTTGGAGGATCGGCACCAGCGCGACGCCGAGCACGGCAAGAAAGCTGAGCGACAACACGCTGACGGTCGTGACGGCGTCGGCGAAAACATCGAACTGCACGCGCGGCGTGTCGTAGATCAGCCTGAACAACGACGGGAACCACAGGTGGGCCGCGAGCATCACCAGCCCTCCGGCGACGAGGGCCAGCCCGGCGCTCTCGACCAGCAGGAGGCGCGCAAGCTGCCAGCGCGTGCCGCCGAGCGCGAGGCGCACGCTCAACTCGCGGCCGCGACCGAGCAGGCGCACGAGCATCAGGTTCATCACGTTGAGGCACGCGATCACGAAAAGAAAAACGCCGCCCGCAAACATGATCCAGGAGCGCGTAGGCGGCTCAGTTTTTTTCAGCGGCATGGCCACGGGCTTTTCGTTGGCCAGCAGATTCACGGCCCAGGCTGGCAGCGACGCCGGAAACTTCACGGCGCGGAGCATCTCGCCCGCCTGATCAGGCGACACGCCAGCGCGGAGGCGCGCGACGATGTGGATGCCCGGCCCGAATACGCTCTCCGGGCTGGTGGGGATGAGCAGCGGGCGAAACACATCCCACTGAAACCTGAACGGGAAGACCTGCCGGGGGCGCAACACGCCGACGATTTTGCAAGGCCTGCGGTCGATGAGCACCTCCCGACCGAGCACCGCAGGATCGGCGTGGAAGTGCGTACGCCAGAGATAGTCGGTGATCACGACGACGTCGTCGGCGCCCGCGCGATACTCTTCCGGGAGGAAGCCGCGACCCAGCGCTGGCTGGACGCCAAGCATGCGAAAGCCATCCGGCGAGATGCTGACGTGGTGGACCGTGCCGGGGTCGCCGTCGACCACGAGATTTGCCGTCCTCGCCTCGACGGCGGCATAGTCCGCGAAAGCCGTCGTCTGCTCCTGATACATCCGCAGATGCAGGCCCGAGAGATCGGGCTCAAACCCGCCGCGCGCATCTTGATTACCGAGTGCGACCAGTTCCGCGGGATTGGGATAGCGTAGATCGTGGAACAGCCCGGAGGTGAGGTTGAAGACCACCGTCGCCGCCGCGATGCCCAGCGCCAGCGTCGCGATGGCCGTAGTCGCGAACAGGGGATTGCGCCGCAGCTGCCGAGCCGCGTAGCGCAGGTCTTGCGCGAGCTGCTCCAGCCAGACGAGGCGGCGCTCGTCACGACACTGCTCCTGCACCTGCGCGATACCGCCAAACTCCCGCAGCGCGGCGTAGCGGGCCTCCTCGGGCGCAAGGCCGTCGGCGATTTTTTCCTGCGTCCGGTGTTCGATATGCTGGCGGATCTCCTCGGCCATCTCGTCTTCGAGGTGCTTGCGGCGGAACCAGGCGCGGAGCTTGCCGAGGAGCGTTTTCATGCTGGGGTGAATCGCGCGCGCGGAGGAGGGTTAAGCCTTCTGCATGATCTCGGCGATGATCGCTGAAAGTTGATCCCAGCTGTCTCGTTCGGCTTCGAGTTGCTTCCGTCCAGCCATGGTGAGCGAATAATACTTCGCCTGCCGGTTGTTGTCGGTCTGCGCCCACGTCGCTTTGATCCAACCCTTCGCCTCCATGCGATAGAGCGACGGGTAAACCGAGCCTTCGCCCAACTTGAGGCTTTTTTCGAAAGTTGGCTGAGTCGATCAACCACGCCCCAACCATGCATCTCACCGCGCGCGAGGACACGCAGGATCAGCATGTCGAGAGTGCCTTGGAGAAGATCGATTTTGCTCATGAGTCTTCTTACGACATACAAAGGGAAGGGCGGCTCCCCTCGTATGTCAAGGGGAGAGACGGTTGCGCGGGCGTTCCACGGGAGGCGTTTTGCTCTGACCGTGGATTACGCGGATGAAGCGGATAGGCTGGCGCGACGGGACCGGCCTCTATCCGCGTTATTGGCGTTATCCGCGGTCGGTTTCCGAGGGCTGTTATTTTTTACAAGCGCCGGGCCGCGGAGGAGCGGGTGCCCATGGCAGCTCCGTTACTCGGAGCTACCGCGCTGCGCTGGACCGGGGGCCTGATCAGAAAATTTTTCGGAATGGACGGTATGGACGGAATAGAGGGGATGACACGAGGAACTGCCCAAGGTATAGTAACGGGGTCGGGCAAGACGGGGCGGACGTGGAAATCTTAAAGCAAGGATCGATCAATCATGAACGAAGCGCGGGGTTTTTGTGCACTTTCGGACGAGGAGGTGGCGGGGCGGCGGCGCCAGATTTCCCTCTATTTCCGGGATATTCCGGGGTTATCCGGGATATTCTGGGATCAGCTGGGATCAGCCGTGATTTTCTGGGAGGAGAAAGTCATGCGCGCCCTGGCAGGGCTACGGTGACATTCAGGCGCGGAGGGAGGAACGACCGTCGCGCCCCCTCGCGGCCGGGACATCCGTAGCACTTATTAAAACACACCTGAAGGCCGACCCGACGCTTGTTTTCCGCCCCCGTTGTCGGATTCTTCCGCATCGGCGCCGATAACAGGGAAACCATGAGCGACCTCGATCTGCTCCAGAATTATACCCGCACCCGCTCGCAGAGCGCGTTTACCGCGCTCGTCGAGCGACATGTCGATCTCGTCTACTCGGCCGCGCTGCGGCAGGTGCGCTCCAGCCAGCTCGCCGAGGATGTGGCGCAGTCCGTCTTTCTCGATCTCGCGCGCCGCGCCCACGAGCTCCGCCCCGGCCAGCCGCTCGCGGCGTGGCTCTTCGTCGTCACCCGCCGCACCGCCGTCGATACCATCCGCTCCGAAGCCCGCCGCCAGGCCCGCGAACACACCGCAGCCGAGATCGCCGCCATGAAAACGCCTTCGCCCACCTGGCTCCGCGTCAAAGACGAAATCGACGAGGCGCTCTCCACGCTCAACGACGCCGAGCGCTCCGCCCTCCTGCTCCGTTTCTTCGAAAACAAATCCCTCCGCGAGGTCGGCGCCTCCCTCGGCATCTCCGAGGATACTGCGCAAAAGCGCGTGAGTCGCGCGCTCGAACGCCTGCGCGACCTGCTCGTGCGCCGCGGCGTGGTCGTCAGCTCCGCCGGTCTCGCGGCCGACCTCTCCGCGCACGCGGTGCACAGCGCGCCGGCGATCCTCGGCTCCGCCATCGTCGCAGCCGTGCCGATCGGCTCCGTGGTTGGCGCGAGCACCCCGTTTGCGGCCACCACGCTGCTCTCCCATGCGGTCGCGGCCGCGGTGGTGGTCGGCGCGCTCGGTTTCGCGGCGTTCGAAGCCTCGGCACTCGTCCAACAGCAACACGAAATCTCCGCGACCCGCAACCAGCTCGCGCAGCATCGCGCCACGCTCGCCTCGCTCCGCACCGCGCAGGAAGCCGCGGCCAGCCGCATCCAGCAAACCCGCACCCACCTCGCCAGCATGACTCGCCTGAGCGAGACCGATCCGGCCGTCGAAGCCGCGATCACCGCTTGGTTGCAGCGGCTCGAGCGCCTCAAGACCCTCGTCGCGCAGCGTGCCGATCTCGCCATCCCCGAGCTCGCGGTCCTCACCGACGAGGAGTGGTTTGCCACCGCGCGCGACGCCAAGCTCGACAGCGAACGGGACACGCAGGCGACCTTCCGACAGGTCCACACCACGGCGCGCAAGGCGCTCGCCCTCGCCTTCTCGCGCGCGCTCAAGACCCATGCCGATGCACACGAGGGCCTGCTCCCGGCGGAGCCGATCGCCCTCGCGGCCTTCATTCCCCAGCGGCTGCCGGGAGACTTGTTTACCCGTTTCGAGATGCTGCAGAAGGGGAAGCTCGGAGAGGTTGCCGCCGACGCGCGGCTCCTCGCCGAGCGCCTCGAGGCGGCGCGCGCCCGCGGCGACCGCGTCTACGTGAACCGCAGCAAGTTCGGCGTCGAAGACTTGTGAGCCCAACCGCCCCCGCCATGTCCCGCTCACGCCGCATCCTCTACACCCTCGCCGCGCTCCTGGTCGCCGCCGGCGCTCTCGTCGAGCACCGATACCTCGCCCCGCAACGCGCTGCGCTTACCCAGCTCGAGGCCGAGTCCGCACGACTCGCCGCCGCCCTCCGCCGCGCGCGGCTGCAACTCTCCGCCACCGAGCGCGGGCTGCGCGACCTCGAACAGGAGGCCGAGGCCGCCCGTGCCGCGACGGCCGCCGCCGAAGCGGGGTCCGCGATGAAGCTCTGGGCCGGTCGCATCGCCCTCCTGAAGCGCCTCTTCGATGAGATGCCGGGCCAGTCGCTCCCAGAGCTGAGGCTCTTGGCGCCGCTCGACTGGATCCAGATCGTCCGCACGCGCGAGCTCGATTCGCCGGAGGCTATCCGGACCGCGATGGCGGCGGCGCGGGCGGTCGGCCGGCGCAAGTTTGGCGAGGCCCTCCAGGAGGCCGTGCAGCGCTACGCCGCACAGTCGGGCGGCGAATTGCCCAGCGACATCAGTCAGCTTGCAGCCTACCTCACCCCTCCGACCGATCTTGAAATGCTCCAGCGCTACAGCCTGCTCCGCACCGGCCGGCTCGATGCGAGCGACGAAGCGCTCTTCCGCGAAACCGCCCTCTCCGACCTCATCATGACCGTCTGGGCCAAGAGCCTCGACTTTGTGAACAATCCCGACTGGAGCGCGGTGCCCAACGAGGGCAGCGCCGCCACCATGGCTCGCGTCCTGAGCGCCCTGGAGGCGGGCATCCAGGGCTACGGCCCCAGCGACTCCAGCAAGGAGTTTCTCAAGCTGACCACATTCCGCGAAATGCTCGAGCATCTCGGGCCCATGATGAAGGAATTCTTCCCGGCCGATATCGGCGATGAAATGAAAAACGCCGCCCAGCGCTTTGTCGCCGAGCGCTCCGGTGCAGCCCCTGCGAGCTTCGCCGACTTGATCCCCTACTTTCCAAAAATGGAGGAGGCGATCGCCCGAGCCCGCCCCATCCTCGCCACGCTGGAATACATGCGCGAGCACGATGGGCAGCGCCCCACCGACCCCGCGCAGCTCGCCCGGTATCTGGCCAAGCCCGTCAACCAGATCCGGCTCTTTCACGACATGAAACTCACCCTGAACGGCGACAAGGTCTCGATGAAATTCTCCGTCTCCGACGACATTCCCGAAACCAAAAGCCCGTAGGCCGGGCCTTGCTTTCGCGCCGGCTTCGATAGGTCCGTGTCCTATATAACGCTTTGTAATTTTCTGTGGTACGTCTCGCAAGTGGCTTGCCCAGCTGCCTGCCAGTCGTCACTTGCAATAGGCATGTCCGCTTCCTCTCCGCTTCGACTGCGGCCTGTCCGCGCCCTCATTGCACGCCTGCTTGGCATCTCGCTCGCGCTTTCGCTCCCCCTCACGGCATCGGCGGCGGATGGGACCTTCAACTTCCAAGGCACCGGCGGCACCCCCACCACGCCCGCCAGCGGCAACTGGGGTGCAGCCGCCAGCTGGGAGGACGCCGAAGTCCCGCTCAGCTCCCCCTCGACGTTCCTCGAGTTTGGCGGCTCCGGCACCGGCAGCTACACCGCGACCAATAATCTGACTGGAGACGCGGGCTCTTCCTTTGTCGTCGGCAGCATCATTTTCAACAGCAGCTCTACCGGCCTTCTCTCCCTCGCGGGCACTCCGATCGCGATCGATGGCAGCAACGCCTTCATCGCGCAACTCGGCACCGGCTCGGTCGCCGTCTCCAACGCCATCGAACTTGTCACCTACACCCAGGTCGAGGTCGCCAGCACGGGCACGCTGACGTTCTCCGGCGCACTCTCTGGCGATGGCGCCCTGGGCAAAACGGGCACTGGGACACTGACTCTCTCCGGTTCAAGCGCCAATGAGCTGGCCCTGCTCGAGGTCCAGGCCGGCACCGTCGAGCTGAACCAAGGCGGTGGCGCTTCCATCGGCAGCTTCGATATCTTCGACGGCGCCACGGTAAAATTGCAGGCCACAGGCCAGATCTCGGAGTTCGCCGGAGGCCGGCTCAACGGGACCCTCGATCTAAACGGCTATAATGTCACCCTCGGCAGCCTGCTCGACGATACCGCTTTCGATCCGGATGCCCCTGTGACAGCGAGCCTGAAGCTAGGAAGCGCGCAGCTTACCATCGACGGAGGTGCCTTCTTCGGCGGAGTAATCTCCGGCGCTGGCTCTCTTCGCATCGAAGCGGACTCCTTTATGGTCGTCACCGGAGCCAACACCTACGCGGGTGGAACGACTATCGGCGGAACCATCTTCGCCCCCGGCGAGTTGATGGTCAGCAATACCAGCGGCTCCGGCACGGGCACGGGCTCCATCACCGTCACGCGTTTCGGCATACTTAGCGGTGCGGGCACCATCGCTCCGACCGGGTCGAACACCGTCACGGTCAACGGCACTCTCTACCCCGGCGACTTTGACAACGACCAGCTTACTTTCGGGACCCCAGGAGACACCACGACGGTGACTCTCGGCTCCAACAGCCTGCTCTTGATCGAAGTCTGCAGCTGCAACGAGGTGAATTCGATCAAGATCTGGGGCAACCTGAACATCCTGGCCAACGCCACCCTCTCGTTCGATGCCGGCACCCTCGACGGCACGTATGTCCTCGCCACTTACTCGAGTATTACCGGCGGTTCGTTTGCGGAAGTCCTCTTCAATGGCGATACCGTGTCCAATCCGACCGCCTTCGGTGCGTTTGGTGGCACCCATAGCCTCGTCTACGGCGCCACCGGACTGACCATCGCCCCCAGCGCGGTGCCTGAGCCCTCCACCTATGCCGCGCTCGCCGGCATCGCGGTGCTCGGTCTCGCAGTCTATCGTCGGCGTCGCGCCTAAGGTCTGAGTCAGGATGCGGCGTTCGGGACGACCGCCGCAGTCCAACGCAGCGCCAACGGGCGTCGCCTTACTTCGCCTTCTCGTCCGCGATCTGCCCCTTGAGCTTCTTCACCTTCGGGGCGATCACGTAGGAGCAGTATCCAGCATTTGGATTCAGGCGGAAGTAGTCCTGGTGGTACTTCTCCGCCACCCAGAATTTCGTCAGCGGCGCGATCTCGGTCGTGATCGGATCGCGGAAAACCTTCGACGCGGCGGCCTTCGATTTCTCGGCGGCGGCCTTCTGCTCGGGGCTCGAAAACATGATGATCGAGCGGTACTGCGGACCGTGGTCATTGCCCTGCCCGCCGACCTGCGTGGGGTTGTGGACCTGCCAGAAGTACTCGAGCAGCTTTTCGAGCGAGACCACCGCGGGGTCGTAATCGATTTTGATCACCTCGGCGTGGCCCGTCTTCTTGGTGCCGATCTGCTCGTAGGTCGGGTTGTCGATATGACCGCCGGCGTAGCCGCTCACGACGTCTTTGACGCCCGGGAGGATTTCGTAGGCCGCTTCCGTGCACCAGAAGCAGCCACCACCGACGACCAGCGATTCGGTTTTAGCAGACGCGGAGTTCATGAGGAAAAGGGCCAGGGCCGCAAGGCCCGCGAAGAGGGAGCGGTTCATGGCTGTGAGAGTCTGCGCAAAGTGGTTTATTCCGCAACCGCGCAGATTGAGGTTGAGTTGCCGGAGGTGCGGAAGGGGCAGAGGCGCCCGCGAATGGACGCGAATGAACGCGAATGGCGGAGGGGGCGAAGGAGGGCGGAAAGACAGAGGAGGAGAACGCTAATCTGCGCTAATTTTTTCAGAAGCGACGGGCGATCCGGCCGTGCAGGCTTCGCCTGATCGGCGAAGCGTGGGTCCTTTTCAGCGGAGTACATTCCTGTAGCCCACTTCGGGAGAAGCGGGATGGGATTCGGGTTTATTCGCGCCATTCGCGGGCGCCTCCGCTTGTCTCGATCCTACCCGCCCGCGCCTCAGCCGTGGCCGAGCTTGCGGTATTTGATCCGGTGCGGCTGGTCGGCGTCCTTGCCCTTGCGGCGGCGGAAATCTTCCAGGTAGCTCGAGTAGTTGCCGTTGAACCACTGCACGGTGCTGTCGCCTTCGAAGGCCAGGATGTGCGTCGCCACGCGGTCGAGGAACCAGCGATCGTGCGAGACCACCACCGCGCAACCGGCGAAGTTTTCCAGGCCTTCCTCCAGCGCGCGAATCGAATTCACATCGAGGTCGTTGGTCGGCTCGTCGAGCAGGATCAGGTTGGCGCCGCTCTTCAGGAGGCGCGCGAGGTGCACGCGGTTGCGCTCTCCGCCGGAGAGCACGCCGACTTTCTTCTGCTGGTCGGTGCCCTTGAAGTTGAAG
>JAZKEV010000379.1:0-2102 GCA_040386765.1 Verrucomicrobiota bacterium
CCAACTCATCCTGATACGAGTGCGCACCCAGATCCCGGATACGGCGTGGGTGGCAGCGGACGCGGCGATCGAGGTCGGAGGGAGACAGCGGAGCGAAATTAAAGACCGTGAGGGCGAAATCGACATCGCGGTTCATGAACCGCGACGACTCGGGTAGCACAAAGCCCGCCCGCTCGAACTCGAAGCGGATCACGAGGTCGCTGGGCTCTTGAATCTCGACCATGAAGACGCCGGCTCCAAGTGCATGCGGCGTGCCGCCGGGAATGATAAACGTATCGCCGGGGCGGACGGCGATCTTGTCGAAGCAGGCTTCGATGGCGGCGAGGTCCTGCGTGAGGATGTAGTCCCGGAGCTGGTCCGGCGTCGGCGGACGTTGGAATCCCACGTAGATGTAGCCGCTGGCCTCTCCGGCCACGGGGCGGGTGGCGAGCACGTGGTAGGCCTCGGTCTTGCCGCTCGGCGCGCCGAGCACACGGCGGGCGAATTCCCGCGTGGGGTGCGCCTGAAAATGGAGGCGGGTGCCGCTATCGAGGAACTTGACGAGGAGCTGGGGCTGCGCGCCGTACGTCTGCACATGTGTGGCGCCGAGGAAATACTCCGGATCGCTGGCGAGGAGCTCGGAGAAATTATGCAGCGTAGGGCTGGAGCCGATACGCACGGCGGATATTCCCGGCGGCTTGGTGGCGGCGAGCTGTGCGTCGAGCGGGGAGAGGTGAGCCTGCGGCGGATTGATCGCGCGGGTGGTGGAGGCGATCCAGTCCTCGGCCAGGTGCGTATCCGCGGGCGCGGGCGCGCCCGCCAGCTCGTCGAGGATGCGGCCGCCCGGGTAGGTGCGCCACACACGATTGGGCGGGAGGTGGATGAGTTTGCCGCGGTGGGACATGGAGGCGAAAGTGCTCACTCGTGCTCGTGATTCGTGCTCTTACTCGTGATCGGCGTAGTGGTGAATGAGGAATCGATCACGGGCACGAGTACGATCAGGAGCGCGAGTACATGGAGGAGCACGATCCGAGGTCAGAAGGTAAGCGTATAGGTGCCGATCACGGTGAAGGGATCGCCCTGTGCGGCGGAGCCCCAAGTGTAGCGCTTGTCGAAGAGATTCTTAGCATTCACCTGCACGCGGTGGCTGAGCTTGCCCGCGCGCCAGCGGTAGCCGGCGCCGGCTTCGTAGAGATCGTACGCCTCGTTCATCAGCGATTCGCGGCCATCGCCGACGCGCACGGTGCCGACGGTGAGGACCGCGCCCTCGGCAGAGTTGGGGAAAGGCAGGAGACCGTTGGGCATCCGGTTGTTGACGATCGGATTGGTCGCGGAGGCGGTGAGCGTGCGGCCGGAACCGGGATTCACGACGGACTCGCTGTAGTAATTCCCGCCCGCGGTGAAGAAGAGCCCCTTCAGCGGCCCCTCGTGAAACTCGTAGCGCGCGGCGATCCCGAGCGTGTGCTGCGGCACGCGGCGGGGCGTCGTATTTACGAGGAACTGGAACTCTTCGTTGGAAGATGTGATGGCGTCGGCATAGCCGTACCCGCCGAGAATCTGGAGCGAACCCGTGAGCTGTGCGTTGAAATCGACCTCGAAACCCTGCGAAGACTCCTCGCCAGAGAGGATGACGACGCGGCTGCCGGTGATGGGATCGCTCGTCTCGCGCGCGATGTTCTTGCGCACGATGTCGTAGTAGGTCGCGGTGACGCTGAAGCGGTCGTGCAGCGCGAGGAACTTCAAGCCAGCCTCGGCGCCCGCGCCCTCCTCGTTGGGCAGTGGCGTGCCGTCGATATTGAAGCGCGCCTGCGGCAGGAACGTCGTGCTCGTATTCGCAAAGAGCGTGATCTGCTTCGTCAGGTGGAAGTTGAGACCAAACTGGTACGTGGTGTCGTCGAGCTTGTAGTCGAGGGCCTGCGAGTTGAGGCGATCGGTGACCTTGTTCTGCACCGTGTCGAAACGGCCGCCGACGAGGGCGATGAGCCGGCCATTGAAAAGGGCGGCGCGCTCGCTGACGAAGAGGCCCCAGTTGTCGACGCGGTTGGCGAGGTTCTCGCGCTCGTCGGTGTAGAGGCTGCGATTGTCGATGAACGAGATGAAATTGTAGTCGGGATTCGCGATGG
>JAZKEV010000379.1:2112-3294 GCA_040386765.1 Verrucomicrobiota bacterium
GGCGCGGCGAGATGCTGCCGGGCAGCGACGCGACGGCGGTCGTCATGCGGGCCTCGTAGGCATCCTCAGTGGTACGATTGTAATCGACGGTGAAGAGGAGCTTGTGGGCGATATTGCCGGTGGTGAAGGAGCCGAGGAGATCGGTCTGGACGCTCGTGGCGCCCTCGTCGATCGGGCGCCAGACAGGGATGCGCGGGCCGGGCGCGGCGGTCGAGCCATTGGCGATGGCGGCGAACTCGGGGCGATACGCGTCGCCGGAGATGTTGATGCGGTCGAAGGAGCGATCGAACCAGTTGGCGCCGACGCGCAGCGACCAGTGGGCGTTGATGCGGCGCTCGAAGGTGCCGGTGAGCGTGAAGACCTCGCGGTTGTTATACTCCTTGGGGCCTTGGTGATTGAAATTGAAAACCTCCGTGGCGAGGCGGGCCCAGCGGTTGTACGTGCGATTCTGCGACGCGACGCGGTAGGGATCGGGGACGTTGAGCTGGATGAAGGGCGGGACGGAATTACCGCGGCGCTCGTGGCGATAAAGATACTCGACCTCGAAGCTCAGGCTCGTGTCGGCATTGGGCTTCCAGAGGAGCTGCGTGGCCGTGGTCCACTGCTCGTTCTCCTTGAAGTCCATCTCGTACTTGCGGCCCGTGGCGGCGAGATCCTGGCGGTAGAAGAGCGTGGTGCTGTTGCCGACGGGCCCGGTGGAAGAGCCCTGCGCGCGCCAGAAATCGCTCGTGCCGGCGGCGAGGCTGAGCGTGTGCTGGGGCTTGGTGCGGGGCTTCTTCGTGACGATGTTGATGACGCCACCGGGGAGGATCTTGCCGTAGATGGAGGCGGCGGGGCCCTTGATGACCTCGGCGCGCTCGACATTGACCTTGTCGATCAGGCCGAGGCGGCGGAAGCCGTTGCGTAACTGATTTCCGGATACAAAGCCGCGGAGCTGGTAGTCGCCCTGTGTCTCGCTGGGGGAAAACGAACTGACGTACGCAAACTGATCCTTCAGGTCGTACGCCGCGAAATCCTCGATGAAGTCGCCGGTGACGACATTCACATTGAAGGGCAGATCGACGAGCTTGCTGGCGACGCGGGTGCCGGTGACGGATTCGGCGGCGGAGTAGTCGTTGGTGGGGGTGCCCGTGACCGAAAATTCCTTCAGCGTGACCACTTCGTTGTCGCCAGGAGTGCCAG
>JAZKEV010000380.1:0-3432 GCA_040386765.1 Verrucomicrobiota bacterium
AATCCTCCTCTATTTCCGGGATCAGTTGGGGTTGGCTGCGATAAACCTAACGCTGCGGCGATAGGTTTCGGGTCTGGGGTTTCGGGTCTCGGATCTGGGGGCTCGGAGGGCTAGCGAAACCCATGGAACTCGAAACAAGCGGAAGCAGGTTCGACCTAAATACCATCGCGCCGCCACACCTCGTCGAACGGATTGCCGATGCCGATCTGGGTATAGGTGCCCTTTTCGATCTTGATTCTGAACTTATGGGTCCGGCCTTTATAGCTCTTCGTCGACGTGCCGGCAAATTCCACCGTCTTCTCCAGAATGTCTCCGTCCAAGTGATACGTGCCACCGTGGTGGAAGATGACTTTGCCGGTTTCAGGGTCCTTTTGAATAATCTCCCAACGACTGGAGGTGAAGGTCTGCCGGCGCAGTCCGATACCAGAGGGCTTGCCCGGAGTCTTGGCTTCCATCAGCACCCACGTGCCGAGCAGCTGCGCCTCGAGTGTGTCCTCACTCTCGGGTGCGACGGGCAGCGCCGGTCGTTCGGGCCGTGGCTGCGCCGCGTGCCCGAGCGACGCATAACCGCAAAACATTAGGAGCAGAATGGGCAGCACTTTTGCCAAGGTACGCATGGGGGTGTTTTGCGCGCGATGCTACCCGCGGGCGGCATTTCGTCGAGGGGAAAGCCGGGCATGGAGACGAACTACGCGCAGGGTTCCCGTCACTTCAAAGACGCTGCTTCGGGGTCGGGCGCGGGTTCGAGGCGGACTCAATCCTGGGTGGACTCGTCCGCGTTATGCGGCTTCTATGGGCGGATCATGATGCAGCGACGGGCAGGCTCGAAGTGGGCGAGGGGAGCGGCGAGGGTGGCCGCGGCCGCGTTGCTGGTCGGCGTGGCAGGGGCGGCGGAGTCGGCGTCTGCGCCGTCAGGGGCGGGCGCGACGACGCGGACGGCACCGGCAGCCGGGGCCGCATTGAGCGACGCGAAAAAGGAATTCGACGCCATCAAAGCGGCGCGCGACCCGGGGCAGCAGCAAAAGGGCGCGGCGGTGCCGCGGCTTTCGATGCCGGAGTTGCAGACGGGGTCGAGCGATCCAAGGCCGCTGGCGCCGGCTAAAGCCGGCAAACAGCAGGGCGCGGCTGGCTCGAGGTCGGGCAACTGGCTCGTCGAGGCGATGGAGCGCGATGCGCGGCGTGGGGACTCAGGTGAGCAGCGGGGCGGGGCGGGGCGCGAAGGAGGTGACCGACGGCTATCGTCGGCGCGCGAGCGGGAGGGCGATGCGACGGCGGAGGAGAGCCGGTTGCTGGCAATTTCAGGGAAGGACGAGGTCGATGTGGCCGTCGAGCTGGCGCAGGCGCGGGCGAGGGCGGAGGAAGCGCGCGCGGAGCAGCACGCCGGGGAGAAGGAGCGCTCGGCCAACGCAGCCTCCGCGGCGGCGTCGAATCCGTTGACGCGTTTCCTCGGTGAGTGGATGACGCCGCGCGATTATGCGGTATTGAAGCCGGGCTTGGACGAGGCCGCGAGCGGGAGTGCGGGCGGGGCGAATAGCGGAGCGCTGCCGACGAGTTCTTCGGGCCTTTCGATTTCAAGCAGCGGCGGTCTGATGTTGCCGGGAGGGATCGAGGCGCTGATGCCCGGAGGTGGCGGCTTTCCCGGGAGCGGCTCGGCTGGCGGAAGCATCGGCGGCGGCGGAGGTGGTGCGCGCGAGAATCCTTATTTGCAGGGCTTCGAAACGACAGCAGGTGGTGGCGGCGGGGGTGCCAACGTTGGGGCGCTGCCGAGCTTCACGCCGCCGGTGCCGCCGCTGCCGCAAGCTAGTCCAGCCGGGCCGGGTCCGGGGGCGTTTTCCCCAGTGCCGGTGCCCGCTCCTGTCGCTCCCGCCAAGCCCCAAATTCCTGACTTCGCCAGGCCCGCGCAGGACGAAAAGTATTTCAAGCAGCTGAAACGTTTTTAGGGCTTGGATTGAGGGACAGCGGCCTGTTGTATGGGCCGTTTCACGCATGGCATTGGCACTTCTATTTGCAGGACAGGGAGCCCAAAAAGTGGGCATGGGCAAGTCGTTGGTCGAAAACTCGGTTGCGGCGCGGAGCCTCTATGAGCAGGCGAACCGCGTGCTGGGCTGGGACTTGGCCAAGTTAAGCGTCGAGGGACCCGAGGCCGAGCTGACGCAGACCAAGGCCTGCCAGCCGGCGCTTTTCGTGCATGGTCTGGCGTTGCTCGCGGCTTTGCAGGAGGCCGGAAAAGTGCCGGCAGGCGAGCCGACGATGGCGCTGGGCCTGAGCCTGGGCGAGGTGACGGCGTATTGCGCGGCGGGGGTTTTCGATTTCGCGACGGGCCTCAAGATTGTGGCGGAGCGCGGCCGGCTGATGCAGCAGGCGTGCGAGCAGACGACGGGCGGCATGGCCGCGGTGATCGGCGAGGAGCGGGCCAAGGTACAGGAACTCTGCCGGGACTTCGACATCGAGGCGGCGAATTTCAATGCCCCTGGTCAGATCATCATTTCGGGCGAGAAGACCAAGGTCGGCGCGGCAGTCGCGGCGGCCAAGGATCGCGGCATGAAGAAAGTGATGCCGCTGAATGTCGCGGGCGCGTATCATTCGCGCCTGATGGAGCCGGCGCGGGCGGCGTTTGCAGCGTACCTGGAGACGGTTCCTTTTTCTGCGCCGAAGTTTGCCGTGTTTACGAATACGACGGGCGCGGCGATCTCCGATCCCTTCGCGATCAAGGCTGCGCTGGTGAAGCAGGTCGTCTCGTCGGTGCTGTGGGAAGAGTTTTTCTGAATTTGCCGACGTTGCCGCGGCTACGAACTGAACTGAGAATGCCTGCTCGCTACACCCGTAATTTTTGTATCATTGCGCACGTCGACCATGGGAAGACGACGCTCTCCGACCGGTTGCTCGAGTTTACCAATACCATCGAGCAGCGGGTGATGACCGACCAGCATCTCGACGCGATGGACCTCGAGAAGGAGCGCGGCATCACGATCAAGTCGCACCCGGTGACGATGAATTACCGCGCGAAGGACGGGCACGTCTACAAGCTGAACTTGATGGATACGCCCGGCCACGTGGACTTCTCGTACGAGGTCTCGCGCAGCCTCGCGGCGTGCGAGGGCGCGGTGCTCCTCATCGATGCGGCGCAGGGCGTAGAGGCGCAGACGGTGGCCAATGCGCACCTGGCCTTTTCGCAGAAGCTCAAGGTCATCCCGGTGATCAACAAGATCGATTTGCCGAGCGCCAATCTCGAGATGTGCATGAAGCAGCTCGAAGACATCCTCACGATTCCGGCCGAGGAGGCGATCCTCGCCAGCGGCAAGTCGGGTATCGGCATCGAGGATATCCTCGAGGACGCCCGCAATGGCCGCCCCTACATCCTGGTGGACGCCGAGGACCGCGAGAACGAGGGTGACGTCATCATCCCGGCCCAGTTCGCCACGCCGGACCAGA
>JAZKEV010000380.1:3442-7229 GCA_040386765.1 Verrucomicrobiota bacterium
AGGATATCCTCGAGGCGGTCGTGGCCCGGGTGCCGCCGCCTCGCTGGACCGAGTACCCGCAGACGCGCGCGCTGGTCTTCGATTCGCTGTACGATTCGTACCGCGGCGTCATTTCGTATGCCCGTGTCTTCTCCGGTTCCATCAAGGCCGGCGAGCAGATGCTGCTGATGAGCAATGGCGTGAAGTCCGATGTGAAGGAAGTCGGCGTCTTCATCCCCAAGATGGAGAAGCGCGATGCGCTCCGCGCCGGCGATGTCGGTTACGTGGTCTCCAACATCAAGACCACCTCCGATATCAAGATCGGCGATACCATCACGATCGCGAACAAGCCCGCGACCGATATGCTCGCCGGTTACAAGGAAGTGCGCCCGATGGTCTTTTGCGGCCTGTATCCGCTCGAGAGCGACGACTACGAGAAGCTCAAGGCGGCGCTCGGCCGCCTGCGGTTGAACGACTCGGCGTTTGTCTACTCCTCGGAGAGTTCCCTCGCGCTCGGTTTCGGTTTCCGCTGCGGTTTCCTCGGGCTGCTGCACATGGAGATCATCCAGGAGCGCATCCGCCGCGAGCACGACGTGGAGATCATCTCGACGTATCCAAGTGTTGTATACCACGTCGTGCCGCATGGTGGCGCGTTGCTGGAAATCGACAATCCGGTGAACCTCCCTGACCCCGGCACGATCCTCGAGATCCGCGAGCCGACGATCACGGCCTCGATCATCATCCCCAACGAGTCGATGGGCGACATCCTCTCGCTGATCATGGAAAAGCGCGGCTCGTGCGACCACACGGACACACTCGACATGAATCGCGTGATGTTGAAGTGCGTGCTGCCGCTCAACGAAATCCTCGTCGATTTCAACGACCGGCTGAAGAGCATCACGCACGGTTACGGCTCGATGGACTACGAGCTCGGCGAGTACCGCGTCTCCGACCTCGTGAAGATGGACATCATGATCAACGGCGATCCCGTCGACGCGTTTTCCAGCATCGTGCACCGCGAGAAGGCGGAGGGCAAAGGCCGGCAGCTTTGTGAAAAGCTCGCGGAGATCATACCGCCCCAGATGTTCAAGGTCGCGATCCAGGCGGCGATTGGCGGCAAGGTCATCGCGCGCGATAATGTGCGCGAGATGCGCAAGGACGTTACCGCGAAGTGCTACGGCGGTGACATCAGCCGCAAGCGCAAGCTCCTCGACAAACAGAAGGAGGGCAAAAAGAAGATGAAGCAGATCGGCAAAGTCTCGATCCCGCCCGACGCCTTCATCAAGGTCCTCCAAAACAACTAGTCGGTCTTCGTCCTCAGTTTCCGATTTTCGTCGATCGCTACGTCCAACAAACCCACCGCTTCACGCTTTTCCGTCCATGTTCGGCTTCTTCGCCTCCCAGGAAAAAAAGATGCGCGACAATGCGGGCAACTGGCTCGAGCTCGCGGAGAAAGTTTATCACTACCGGCGCGACAGGCTCACCGATTCCGAGATCGGCGAGCTGCAGGGCCGCAGCGGTGAATTGCGCGGGCTCGTGAAGGAGCGCGCGGGCGCTGAGAAACTGAAGCTCAGCATCGAGCGCCTCGAAGAGGTGCTGCGCCGGACAGGCGGGGCGATCTATCCGAAGAGCGCGCTGGTGGAGAACGTGGAATTTTTCCTCGTCGCGGCGATCGTGATCCTGGGCATTCGCACGTACTTCGTGCAGCCCTTCAAGATCCCGACCAACTCGATGTGGCCGACCTACAATGGCATGACGCCGGAGGCTTTTGTGAAGCCAGCGGATGAGCCGAGCCCGGTGGCCCGCGTGGCGCGATTGCTGGCGTTTGGTGCCGATGCGAAGAGGGTCGATGCGCCGGCCGACGGCGAGGTGATGCTGCCGCTCGAGGCGAATGGCGATCGGGTGAAGTTTGAGGTGGTGCCGGGCCGCACATGGCTCGTCTTCCCGACCAAGCTGAAGGAATATCGGCTGATCGTCGGCAATGCAGAAACGTCAGTGCGCGTGCCGATGGATTTCGATTTCGAGTGGGCGGTCCGTGATGCGTTTTTCCCCAATCTCAAGCAACGGACGACGGGTAGCGCCGACTTGCGCCGGCTGATCATGGCCCAGCCCGACAGGATCACCGACGGCAGCTCGCCGTTGCTGCGCACGGGCAAGCACGTGAAGCGGGGAGAGCGGGTCTTGAGTTTCGACATCATCACGGGTGACCAGCTGTTCGTCGACCGGATGAGCTACCATTTTGTGCGTCCGAGCGTGGGCAGCGGCTTCGTTTTCCGGACCGGCAACATCCCCGGAATCGGCATGGATCAGTATTACATCAAGCGGCTTGTCGGCACGCCTGGCGACGTGCTGGAGATCCGCGAACCGGTGCTTTATCGCAATGGCCAGCCGATCACGGGCGCGAAGGCATTTTCGTACAACGCGAGCCGCGAGGAGCGATACTCGGGCTATTTCAATTCGCCGCCGTATGTCCGCGGTTATTTGAATCCGGGTGAGAAACTCACGATCCCGCCGGGGAAGTTTTTCGCGATGGGTGACAATTCTGGCAACAGCCAGGACAGCCGCTATTGGGGCTTTGTCCCGGGCAAAGACGTCGTGGGCCGGCCGCTGTTCGTCTATTATCCGTTTACGAAGCATTGGGGACCGGCGCAGTAAGGATATGTGAAAGGGCCAAAAAGCGGTGCGGTTGAGGCGGGGGTGAACTTCCAAGCCTACATGCCGTTAAGCTGCATGTGTCTTCGAAGGGGCCGGAGGCGTTGAATGGGAGTTAGCCTGATGGCTTGTCAGGTTAATCCCGGCTAATGTAGGGGATGGCGGAAGATGATTACCAACTGGTTGAGTGCTGGCTCACTGAAGCCTTCGAGGTGCTCCGAAATGGTAAGTCAACTGACGCTGAGGAGATCAAGAAGGAGCTGTCAGCCGTCATGACTAAAGTCATTTCCGCGAAGTACCGTCACAGCAAATTGAGCGTATTCGCTGGGCGGATAAGCGACGGGGCAAATACGGCTGAGGAAGGATATTACGAGGCGCATCGCAGTTGATGCGTCCGAGCGCGCCACCTCTCAGTTTACCTCCTACTTATTTAGCACAATGTTGATTATGTTAAGTTAAGATTTGGTGAAATGCTGGCCGGCGTTATGGTCGCATGGGCTCGTTTGCTTGAGTCCCCCCACTGCTCCCCCTTGCCCGAAAGTTCTCACCTTCAGCGGTCCCTGTTCCAGTGACGGCGTGCGTCCGCCTTTATGGCCGCGATTCTTTATCCGCGTTCGTCGCGCCTTGGATTGCCTGACCAAAAACCAACAGATTTCCGTCTGGCGCGACGATCGTGAGTTCGCGCATCCGGTATTCCTGGTCGAACGGGCCGCAGACATCCCCTTTTGGCAGCGTCTCCAGTTTTTCCTGCAATTCCCGGTAGAGCGCATCCACATCGCGCACATCCACGTAATAGGCATAGCGCCGATTTCCAGGCAGTCCGCCACCCGAGCCCTCGTTTTCCAGGACGCGAATCGCAGCTTTTTCTCGTGCGACGTAGGCGTAGTTCGCCTCGCGGTAAAGCGTCTCGAAGCCCAGCAGCTCGAAAAATGCCAGCGCCCTGCCCATATCCGGCACGTGCATGAAAGGCGTAATCTGCTGCAGATTCATTCGCGGTGCCCTGCTAGCACGCCTCGTATTTCCAGTTCCGGGATTTCCCCTCGGCCACCCACTCGATCGTCGTGGCGAGCCGGGTTTGGCGGGTCTCGGGCCGTTTCGCGTCGGTGATCCATTCCACGTAATCCTTGCGTTTGCCGGGCGCGAACGCGGCGAAATT
>JAZKEV010000381.1:0-11652 GCA_040386765.1 Verrucomicrobiota bacterium
TATCTCAACTGCCCGTTCACGTGGCTCGCGGCCGAGGGCTTCGCGGTGGCGAGCATCGACGTGCGCCTCCTGCACGCCGCGCAGTGGCCCGCGCAGATCGACGACCCGCGCGCCGCGATCCGCTGGCTGCGCGACAATGCCGCCACGCACGGGCTCGATCCGGCGCGTATCGCGATCTCGGGCGGCTCCTCGGGCGGCCACGTTGCCGCAGTGGTCGGGACGACCTCCGCTCCGGCGGGCGAGAAGACCTCGAGCCGCGTGGCAGCGGTCGTCGATCTCTACGGCCCCTCCGATCTGCTCACGATGCCGCCCAATCTGCCGGGGCCGAATAAGACCGACGCCGACCTCGCCAAGGCCAACGGCGCCCGGCTCCTCGGCGGCATCGTCCGCGACCGCCCCGAGAAGGCCAGGGAGGCGAGCGCGCTGTATCAGGTTTCCCGCGACGATCCGCCTTTTCTGATCCTGCACGGCGACAAGGATACCTCCGTGCCGCTCGACCAGAGTCAGAAGCTCCACGTGCGGCTCAAGGAGACGGGCGTTCCCTCCGAGCTGCACGTGCTGCCGGGCGCCGGCCATGGCGGGAAAGCCTTCGATGCGCCGGAGATCCGGGTTAAGGTGCGCGAGTTTCTGCAACGGAGCATGCCGGCGAAAAAGTAGGGGAGAGTGGCGCATAGGGACAGGAGGGCAAAGAGGTTGTCCCCCTTCTGTCGCTATTTCCGTTTGCCCTTGCCGGGCGCTCGTTTGACCGTGCGGGCTGTGCCCGTGCGTCGCGCCATTTCCGTTTCGCTGCCGGACTTCACGCCCGATCGATTGGTCGAGCGGATCGCGGAGGCGATGACTGTCGCCCGCGCGCCGGACACGCTGAAAAAATTCCCGCTCTGGACACAGCGGGTGATGCAGATTTTGAAGGAGCAACTGGTCCCGCGGGAGTTCGCATTTCTCCTCACCGCGGACCAGTCGATTTTTGCCGAAGGCGTCGCCGTCGCGCTCGCCGCCAAGGCCCGCGACGTGCGCCTCTCCGGCAACGCGACCGGCGGAGGGCTCTTTGCCCGGCAGCTTGCGGGCCGTCTCGAGATGGACCCAACCTCGCAGGAAATCGCGGCGCAGGTGGAGGCGGGAACGTTCAACGCCCCCGAGGCCCTCCAGACGCAGGTGATGCAGCGCCTCTTCGCGCCCGACGCCACCGCGCGGCTGGCCTTCATCGAGGGTCTCGCGATCGGCAACCGGCTGCCGGAGCTGCTCGATTCGCAGGCGCGTCGCGGGACGACGGATGCGACGGGCATCTATCTCATCCTGTGGTTCTACTGGCCCGAGATTTCCAAGCTCGACAGCATCGGTGATGTGGCGCGGGCGCTCGCGCCCTTTTTCTCGGAAAACAAGAATATCGCGGGCGCCCATTGGGATGAGCGCATCCGGAAGCTCGCAAATCGGATCGGGCTGAGTTTTCGCGCGAAGCAGACGCGGCGGAAACGAGTGACGGCAGGGTAGGGTGCAAAGCGCGGAGGCAGTTGCCCCTGGTTAGACTCGCCTTATGTAGCGGCGGTCCGCCGATTGCGTACGGAAGCGCTATCCCGTTCGATCGGCGGTCATAGACCGCCGCTACAATAAGAGATCGGTGGCGAGAGTCGCTGGGCGTTCGCACCTGTGCGGCGCGACGGCTCCCCCGGGGACGGTTCGCCCTACCTCGGTGCACTACTCATGCAGCGTTGTACATTCGACGGATGGTCTCCCGGACACGCCACGACCCCGCCTGTCCGGGGCGCGGGCCCGTCCGTTACGGAGCGTGTGATTTTCTGCGATACTGCGCGGGTGAAAACAAAACACGCAGCTCCTCACTCGCACGAACCATCGCCGGCCCTTTCCCCCCGCGATCTGAACCGCTACCGCGCGGAGCGACCTGGTAGAAGATTCCGCGTTTCCAAAGCGCATCTCCAGCGTGGCCTGCTTGGGCTGATGCTGGTGTTGATGATACTCTCGTTGTTAGCCGATCATTGAATATCCGCTCCGTCTCGAGTGCTCCATGGAGGTGATGGGGCAAAGGACAAGGAGCGGAGCTCAAAAGCAGAAAGGCCCTGCGCTTGCGCGCAGGGCCTTTGCTCTCTTCTGCGATCGCAACGGACGACCGCTTCAGATTCAGAGCCTCAGATTCCGTTACCTTTGCCGGTGCCGCCCGCGACCCCGGTGCTGGCGCCGCTGTCGCTGGCGAGCGCGCGGACTTCGGCCAGACGCTTTTCGATCTCGGCGGATTTTACGGCGAGCTCGCGCTGCACGCGGGCGCGCTCGCTGCCGACAAAGTCCATCCTCGCCGCATCCATCACGAGGCCGGCGGGCAGCGAGAAGAGGCGGACGAGCACGCCCTCATCCTTGGCGGAGTCGGAGTAGAGCGCCTGGATCTCGCGTGAGAGCTTGAGCGCATCCTGTGCGGCGGCTTGTGTCGCAAGAAGGCCCACGTTGAGTTGGTTGATGCGGCGTTCGCTTTCCTTCCCGAGCATCGCATTGGCGGCCTGCTGCTCGGCGATCGCGCCGGCGAGGACGGGCTTGATGTTTTCCGCGAGGCGGCCGGCGACCTTGTCGACCTGCTCATTTTCGGCGGCCTCGAGCTCGGACGGCGTTTTCGGGGCCGGAATGGCGGGGATCACGCGCTTGGCGATCACCTCAGCGAGCCGTGTGAGCCGCTCGTCATTCAGCTTCTCCACATTGGCCTCGGCTTGAAACGAGCCGCCGTTCTGCGCGAGGGCGTCGCGCAGCATCTTTGTCGTGGCCGCGATCTGCCGGCGGTTTTCCTCGGCTTGGGCGGCGAGGTTTTCGTTCTGCACGCGCAGCGGGGCGATCTCTGCCTGCTGCCGCCTGGCGATGCTTTGGACCATGATTGCCGCCGCGGCGATGACCAACACCGCCGTGATGATGACTGCCGGGAGCTGTTCCTTGAATTTCTGCCACATATTGGAGTCGAGTTAAGGTTTCCTGTCAGCTGTGTGGGGCACGAACGTCGGACCGGCGGGGTGTGACAACGACCTGTTCCGTAAGGTCCATCGCGTTTCGGGGAAATCACCCTAGTCCAAGGAGTCGGATTCACAAGTGGCCGAGCCTGACACTCCTGTCAGACAAGGTTCGGCCCACCTTTACGCAACGGCTCGAGAAGCAAAGTCCCGTCCCCGCCGTATTCCGTCTGGCGGTAGGGGTGTTTTTTCGCCACCTCCTTGTTTCCCGGCGGCTCGCCGCGTAACCCCACCTATGAGACATCTTAGACACCTCCTCGCCTTCCTTGTCGTTGCCCCGTTCTCGCTGCTCGCGGTCCGCGCCGCCCCGGCGCAGCGCCCGAATATCCTCTTCATCTTCTCCGACGACCACGCGCAACACGCGATCGGCGTCTATGGCTCGAAGGTCAACCAGACCCCGCACCTCGACCGGCTCGCGAAGGGCGGCATCCGTTTCGACCATGCCTTTGTGACCAACTCGATTTGTACCCCGAGCCGCGCGGTGATCCTCACGGGCAAGTATTCCCACGCCAATGGCGTGCCGGTCTTCAATGTCTTCGATGGCGCGCAACCCACCGTGGCCAAGATGCTCCAGGCCTCCGGCTATCACACCGGCATGATTGGCAAGTGGCATCTCGGCAGCGATCCGACGGGCTTCGACCGCTGGATCGTCCTCCCGGGGCAGGGTGTCTACAATGACCCCAGCTTTCTCACGCCCCATGGCCGGGTGACGGTGCAGGGCCACTGCACACCGATCACGACGCAGCTCGGTATCGAATTTCTCAATACGCGTCCGAAGGACAAGCCGTTCTTCCTGATGCTGCACCAGAAGGCGCCGCATCGCGCCTGGGACCCTGACGAGAAGAACAAGGCGCTTTTCAAGGACAAGGTGATCCCCGAGCCCGCCACGTTGTGGGACGACTACGCCACCCGGCCCGCCGCGCTCCCGGAAAACAAGCAGACGGTCGCCAACGATCTCACGCGCCGCGATCTCAAGCTCACGCCTCCCACCGGCCTCGCCGGCCCGGACCTCCAAAAGTGGAATAACGAGAAGCCGATGGAACTGGAGGTGACGCTGGCCAACGGCAGCAAGAAGACGCTCACGGGCAAGGAGCTCGTGAAATGGAAGTACCAAGTCTACATGCGGGATTACCTCGCGTGCGTGCAGGGCGTCGACGACTCGGTCGGGGAGATGCTCGATTACCTCGACCGCAACGACCTCGCGAAGAACACCATCGTCATCTACAGCTCCGACAACGGCTGGTATCTCGGCGACCTCGGCATGTACGACAAGCGCTTCATGTACGAGCCCGGCCTGCACATCCCGCTTCTCGCGCGCGGCCCTGGCATCAAGCCCGGCTCGAGCACCGCACTCTTTGCACTCAACGCGGACTTCGCTCCCACCTTCCTCGAACTCGCGGGCGTGAAAACCCCCGCCGATATGCACGGCAAATCGCTCGTGCCGCTCCTCCGTGGCGAGAAGCCCGCCGGCTGGCGCGAGTCGGCCTACTACCGCTACTATCACGACCCGGGCCATCACAACACGCGCGCCCACTACGGTGTCCGCACCGTCACGCACAAGCTGATCCACTATTGGAAGAAGGACATGTGGGAGCTCTACGACCTCGTGAAGGATCCGACCGAGCAGAAGAACCTCATCGCCGATCCGAAGCAGGCCGGAAAGATCGCCGAGCTGAAGGCGGAGATCGTCCGCCTCCAGAAGCAGCTCGGAGACACCGGCCAGTTTGCCAACGAGATCCCGCGCGATGGCGTCGACGCGCCGAAGAATGTTCCGGTGATCGGCACCAAGTCGGTGAAGGAAGCGATCGCGGCCGCGCTGCCGTGAGGGCTTCGAAACCAAACTGAATTCAACCGGCCCGCGCTGTAACGAGCGCGGGCCTTTTTCTGAGGGTAGGGCGAACCGTCCTCTGTGGCCGTCGTGCTTTACGTGAGCGAAAACTGAAAGGTGTTCGCATGCGCTTTCGCTATACCTCCACGCGAGCGGGGAATGAGGCTCACAGCGGCCGGAATTTTTGAACAGGAGCCGAACCGAGGACGAACCGAGTTAAAATCTCTGCCTTTCCTCGGTTTGTCCTCGGTTCGGCTCCTGTTCAAAACGGTTTGAGAAAGGCGGGTTGAAACCGGCCCGACTTTTCCTCACCGCCAGGCGGCGTCGAAAAATCCGGCGGTCACGATCTTGCCGGGCCAGCGGGGGCCGGGCGGAGTGTTGAGATCGATGATCGCGTAGTCAGGGAGCTTCGCGGTCTGGAGCGAGTTGGTGCCGTACGCTTCGTCGCGGAAATCCACCCCGCTGTTCAGCACGACATAGCGCTGCTGCGTGCTCAGGGGATTAGGGAAGACCAGCACGGGCGCGTGGTGCGCGGCATCGTAGCTCTGGCCGCGGAAGGTGAGCTGCTTCGCATCCCAGGTGAGCGGGAGCTTTTTGGTCGCGAGCATCTTGGCGAGCAGGCGATTCGAGGAGGCATCGCCCCAGACTACGATGTGCTTCGTAGCGAGGTCGTCGTCGGTCACGGCGGTGTCGTCCTTCACGATCACGTCGCCGCGGAAGATATCCCGCCACATCTTGGTGGCGTGGCGCAGCTCGGACTCGGTCCATTTGGCGACGGTGGCATTGAGCGGCTGGCCGGTCGGGCGGACGAAAATAAACGGCTCCATGAATGCATCCATGATCGGGCCGCTCATTCCGGGCATCTTGCGGGGCGACTCGCCGCGCCAGCGCTTGGCGGTGAAGGTCTTGTCCTTGGCGACCCAGCGGCCGTCTTCCTTCACGAGCCAGTAGTAGCCGGGATCGAGATCGGCGGCGAGGGGTACGGTCTGGCCATCGACGACGAGGGTGAGGCCTTCGACCTTGTCGAGCGTAAGGGTGAAGACGCCGACATTTTTCGTGGTCGCCTCGAGCCGCTCGGGCGTGACGAACTTGTAGTGGACGTCGGTGCGCTCCCACGGCTTTTCCAACTCCATCAGTTTGATGCGGCCGGAGGTGGCGTAGCGGAGTGTGTAGGTGGTGAAGTGGTCCTCGTCGGGCCACTTCTTGCGGCCGGGCGCCACGATCGCATCGAGGCGCTTGGCGAGCGCGACCTTGGTCTCGGGGTGGTACTTGTGCGCGGTCTTGGGGCCGATGAGGTGCTCGAGCTTCAGGCCCTCGCGCGCCATCGCCTCGGTCATGATATCGGCGGCCTGCTTCTGCGGATCGATCTCGCCGCTGTAGGCGACGATGGGAAGGCTGAAGAAATTGGCGGCGTATCCAGTCGCATCATACCAGCGCCAGAGCGTCTGCTCCCACGGCATGCGCTCGGGTTTGCCGGCACCGAAGACCTTGGCGTATACGGCGGTCTCGGCAAAACCCGCGCCGGGCGCGGCGACGGCCCACGCCTCGGGGAAATGCGTGGCGAGGTGCCAGGTGCTCGCGCCGCCCATGGAGAAACCGCGCAGCACGATGCGGCTGTCGTCGACGCGACACGCGCGGCGCACGGCCTGCAGCGCCTCGAAAACATCGACCTCGCCGGCAAACTTGGTGGCGTTGCAGAAGCGCCCATAGGGCGTGAGGACGATGGCGTCGGCCGGCGCGAGATCCTCCTTGCGGTTGAAGCGCTCGCGCTCGGCCATGAAGCCGAGTTCGCTGCGCTTCTCGCCGCGGCCGAGCAGCACGACATCGAGCCGGCGTGCCGGCTGGCCGGTGCGTTTCCAATCGGCGGGAAGGGTGAGCGAGTAAGGCTGGATGGAGTTATCGAGCTTGGAGCGGTAGCCGCGGATCACGGTCCCGGTGGCCTCGGTCCACGGCGCGGAGCCGGCGCGCAGCTGGGCGGCGCGCTCCTTGCCCGCGGCGAGGAGGCGGCGGGCGACCTCGACGTGCTTGAGGTCGAAGAACTCGTCGTAACGCAGCGCCCAGTCGACGGCCTTGTGGTACACCTCGACATCGGGAAGCAGCGCGGCGAAGCGTGTCTTGCCCGGCGCGGCCAGCTCGGTCGTGAGGGCATCGATATCCGCCCGGAGCGCGGCCGCGGCGGCGGTGAGCTCGGTGCGCGCCGCCTCGGGGATGGCGACCCCGGCGGGCGGGAGACGCTTGGCCGGCGGCGGAGGCGTTTGCGCCGTGATTGCTGCGGGGAGCGTGAAGGCGAGGCCAAGGGTGAACGCGAGGGCGAGGGGACGCATGGAGCAAATCCCAAACGTGACCGGGGCAAACGCCAGAGAAAAGCCGAGGCTGAGCGCCGGGAGCGACCGGGCCGCATGGGAGCATTCTGCGGTGTTTGTAGTTCCGCCTTCAGGCGGAATCTGAAGACCTTCCGCCAGAAGGCGGGACTACAAACTCAGGCGCGCGGAATGGCTGCGCGCAGCTCGCCGAGCTTACGCGCGCGATCCCAGGATAGCGCGGATGCGGGCTTCGAGCGCCTCGAGCGGAAAGGGTTTCGCGAGGAAATCGACGTCACCCGTGTAGAGGAGTGAGACATTCACGCTGCCCGACATGAGTAGGAACGGAGGTGCCACGCGGGTCTGATCGCGCATCCACCAGCACAGCTCCATGCCCGTGCCATCGGGCAGGTGGTAATCGGAGATGACGAGCGTCCAGCTCTTGCGGCGGTCGAAGAAGGCCTTGGCTTCGGTGAGCGTCCCGCAGGCGGCGACATGGAAACCGCGCTTCTCGAAATACCACGCCAACGTCTGCAACATCGCCTCGTCGTCGTCGACCACGAGCAGGGTCGGCCACGTAGGCGACACCGAAGCACCGCCAGGAATCATGGCGTGTTCGGGGAGGGAATCGCGGAGCGGACTGGAGCGCATCAGCAGTTCGAGTTACCCAGTGAGTGCATTCGTACAGGGCAGGTGTAAAGCGCGGAACGCACCCGCTAGGAAAGCGTAGCCACCGGCTACGCGAAAGTGGGTGTGATTGCTGAGCGGATACGCTTATGATTTGCAACTACAAGGTTCCAAGGTGCTGTTGGGATGTAAGTTGGAAAAGGAGCCTCGTTCGGCGGCGGAATGCTCCGTGACTACCTTCTACGCGTTTTTCGGTACGGAATATTTAGGCGCCAGACAGGTGGGAATCGGTGTGGAAGGCACACGGGCCGAAGCCCGATCCCGCTTCCTCGGGAACGGGCTACAGCCGTTATATAGCCCCGCTCAGAAGAGCCGGGACTCAGGAAGTTCGCACCCCAAGGGTGAGGCGATTCAGGGATAGAGTGTCCGACCTATTTCCGAACCACGCGCACGCGATGCGTCTCCGTATCGCCGATGAAGACGGCGCCGTCGGCATCGACGTACACGCCGTGCGGACGGCCGAGGGCGCAGGCGACCGGATCGCCTTCGGGCCCGTCGCCCTTCGCGCCGGTGCCCGCAACAAGCGCAATGGTGCCGGCCTTGGGATCGATGACGCGGATGGCGTGGTTCTCGGTGTCGACGACGTAGACGTGGCCATTGGGTGCGATCGCGATGCCCTTGGGCCCGTTGAGCGTGGCGTCTTTGGCGGGGCCGCCGTCGCCGGAAAAGCCTTTCTTGCCGGTGCCCGCGACGAGGTGCGCAGTGTTCTTCGCGAGATCGAGGCGGAAGACGGTGTGGCCCGCGCGCGTCGCGAGCCAGAGCGAGCCGTCTGCTGCGAAATCGAGGGCGCGGGGGCCGGCGGAGGGGGTATTGCCATCGAGCGGGGCGCCGTCGGGCGTCTGCGTGGCCTTGCCGTTGCCGAGGAGCGTAGTGATGGCGCCGGTCTTCGCATCCACTTTTCGGATACGGTTGTTGGTCACGTCGGCGATGTAGAGGTTTCCGGCGCGGTCGAAGGCGAGGCTGTGCGGCTGGTTGAGCTGGGCTTGGGCCGCGGGGCCGCCATCGCCGGAGAAGCCGGGGGTGCCGGTACCCGCGAGGGTGGAAATCTTGCCGGTCTTTACCTCAAGCTTGCGGACGACTGCGCTGAGCCGCTCGACCCAGCAGATATTCCCCGCGGCGTCGAAGAGGACCTCGTAGGGCTCGTTGAGCTTGGCGGCGGTGGCGGGGCCGCCGTCGCCGGAGTAGCCCTTTTCACCGGTGCCGGCGATGGTGACGATGCGGCCATCGCGGGTGACCTTGCGCACGCGGTGATTCATCGTGTCGCAGATGTAGAGCGCGCCATCGGGACCGCGCGCGATGCCGTTGGGATCGGCGAGTTGGGCGGAGGTGGCGGGGCCGTTGTCGCCGGAGAAGCCTTTGGCGCCGGTGCCGGCGAACGTGGAAATCGTGGCCGCGGAGGCAGTGGCGGCGGCAGCGAGAAGTGAGGAGACGAGAAGGGCGGTGAATGTGCGACGCATGGGCGGGAAAATGACCAGCGACCCCCAGGTCCAATGACCAATGAGGAATGACTAAGGTTTAGGCGGGAGGAGGTCGAGGAGAGGTGAGCGAGGCGATTTCTATTTCCAGCTCTCGTCGAAAAAGCCGGCGGTGACGATCTTGCCGGGCCAGCGCGGGCCGGGAGGCGTGCGGAGGTCGATGATCGCGTAGTCGGGGAGCTTGGAAGTCTGGAGGGCGTTGTTGCCGTAGCCGTCGGCGCGGAAATCGATGCCGCTGTTGAGCACGATGTAGCGCTGCGGGTTGAGCGGGTTGGGGAAAATCAGGATGGGGGCGTGGGTCTTGGCATCGTAGGTTTTGCCGCGGAATACGAGGGCCTTGGCGTCCCACTGAAGTGGGAGTTGAGGGAGGAGGCGCTTGATGAGGGCGTTGGAGGAGGCGTCGCCCCAGAGGATGAGATTGTGCGCGGCGATATCGGCGTCGGTGATCTCCTTGTCGGATTTGATGCGAGCATCGCCGCGGAAGACATCGCGCCAGAGGTTGCGCGCGGCGGTGAGCTCGGACTCGACCCAGGTGCCGAGCTCCGGGTGGAGCGCTTTACCCGTGGGACGGACGAAGAGGAAGGGCTCGTAAAAGGCGTCGTCGACCGGGCCGGTGAGGCCGGGGCCTTTCCTAGGCGCTGCGGGCAAAGAGGTGTACTTCCAACGCCCGTCAATTTTGGCGAACGGATAGCTCCGATGTCTGTGGGGATTGAGAATTTCCTGACCGTCGATCGTTATGAGACCGGGAGGAAGGCGCTCGCCGGTGGCTTCCCCAGCGATGCGCAGCGCGGTCACGTTTCGCGTGTTGATGACGATATTCGTTTCCGCATTCGATCCCTCAATCCGGCCCGTGATGTCGGCGCGCTCCCACTGCTTCTCCATGCCCTCGATACGGAGCCAACTCGATTCAGGATAGCGGAGGGTGTAAGTGCTGAAGCGAACTTCGCGCGGATTCGGGTCGCGACCCTTGGCGAGGAGCTCTTCGAAACGCTTGGCGAGCGCGGCCTTGGTCTCGTCGTGATACTTGTGCGCTGTCTGCGGTCCGATGAAGCGCTCCAATTTCAGGCCGTTTTCGGCGAAGGCCTTTTCCATAAGGTCGGAGGCTTCCTTCTGGCCGTCGATCTCGCCGGAGTAGGCGAGGGTGGGCAGGATCGAGAAATTACCGGCGATCCTGGTGGCGTCGAACTGGCGCCACATGAGCTGCTCCCACGCGGGACGCTGCTCTTTCTTGGGGTCGAGAGACTTCGTGAAGATCGGCGTCTCCGCGAAGCCCGCCCCCGGCGACGTCACCGCCCACATGCCGGCGTAGTGCGAGGCGAGGTGCCAGGAGCTGCCGCCGCCCATGGAAAAGCCGGCGACGGCGATGCGATTTTCGTCGAGCTTGTATTGCGCGCGCGCGGCGGCGAGGGCCTCAAACACATCCACCTCACCCGCGAACTTCGTGGCGTTGCAGAAGCGCCCGTAGGGCATGACGACGAGCGTGTCTTTTGGGACAAAGTTTGGCGGGCCGGCCTCGCGCTCGGAAAGAAATGCGAGCTCGGTGCGCTTCTCGCCACGACCGAGGAGCCAGACCATCGCCTGGCGGTGGGGGTTGGGCCACGACTCGGGCACGAGGAGCGCGTAGGGCTGCACGGAGCCGTCGAGCTTGGAGCGGTGGCCGCGGAGGATGATGCCGCGGGCCTCGAGCCACGGAGCCTTGCCCTCGCGGAGCTGGGCGGCGCGCTCGCGACCCTTGGCAAGGAGCGTGCGGGCGTAGGCGATCTCCTTCGGCGCCATGAATTCGTCGTAACGCAGCGCCCAATCGACGGCCTTGTGGAAGATCTCCACATCGGGCAGGAGGGCGGCAGGTGTGGTGTTGGTGAGCTTGAGGCCGTCGATCTCGGCGCGCAGGGCAGCGGCGCCGGCGGTGAGTTCGTCGCGCTCGGCATCGGTGAGCGTGATGCCCGGGATCGGGATGCGCTTCGGCACCGGGGTGGGCACAGGGCCGGAGGGCGACTGGGCAAGCGCAGTGGAGGCCAGCGCAAAGGCGCAGACGAGCGAGACGAGGCGGGCGGGGTGCATGGCTAGATTTTGCGGTCGCGGTAGGCCGAGGGGGTCATTCCAACGCAGCGAGCGAAGGCGCGCGAGAAAACGATGGCGCTGTGGTAACCCACGCGCGGCGCGATGGCGTCGAGTTTGTCGTCTGTGGTCTCGAGCAGCTCCTGGGCGCGCTGCACGCGCATGTAGGTGACGTGCTCCATCGGCGTGCGTCCGAGCTCGCGGCGGCACACGCGCCGCAAGTGCTCGGCGCTGAGCGAGCAGCGGCGGGCGAGGGTGGTGAGCTTCCAGTCGGCGGCGAGGTCGCGGGCGACGGCATCCCACAG
>JAZKEV010000382.1:0-4714 GCA_040386765.1 Verrucomicrobiota bacterium
GCCACAGAGGTAGGCTGCCTGCTTGCAGGCGCTCGTCCGTCTACCTGCCAGCGCCAGCAAGCTGGCGGCTTACCCGGCTGCTGCCATTTTCCAAACAGCTTCGAGCCCTACGATACCATCGGGGGTTCTTCCTGTCATCCCGTCCATTCCGCCCATTCCGTCCATTCCCAAAAAATTTTCAGGTCGGGCCTCTTAGTCCAACGCCGCGCCGGTGCATCACTGCGGCTTGATCCCGCGCCCGGACCTTAAAACGGCATCAATCCCAGCGCGAAGACCCGGTCCACGAGCCACGCGGCGCCAAAGAGAAGCAGGATCCACGACACGACAGCGCGCGCACGTCCGGCCCACGTCCGGCGGCTGACCCAGCGGAGGACCGGCCAGCAGGCCGCCGCGATGGCGAGCTGGCCGACCTCGACGCCGAGGTTGAAGGCGAGGAGCGAGCGCACGAGTCCCTCCGAGGGCAGGCCGAGCTCTCGCAAGACCGAGGCGAAGCCAAAGCCATGCACGAGCCCGAAACCAAACGCGATGCGCCAGCGGTGCGCGCCCTCGGTGTGGCGCCAGATATTTTCCGCGGCGACGTACACGATGCTGATCGCGATCACGCTTTCCACGAGGCGCGAGGGCAGCGCGACAAGTCCGAGCGCCGCGAGCGCGAGCGTGAGCGTATGCGCGATCGTGAAGGCGGTGATGACCTTCAGCAGGTCGCGGAAGCGTTTGACGAAGAGCAGCGCGAGCAGGAACGCGATGTGGTCGTAGCCGCGGAAGATATGCTCGATGCCGACGACGAGGTACTGCTTGAACTGCTCCAGCGCCGGCACCCGGTAGCCCGTATCGAACAGGTAGTCGGGCTCGAAGCGCGTGAACACGACCGGGTTCTCCTGCCCGTTCCAATGGAAGTTGCCGAGGATGGTGTGCCGCTCGCCCAGCGAACCGAAGAAATCGAAGGTGACCGCGACGGAGTCCGGCGCGTGCAGGACGGCGTTGCGAAAGGTGAGCGCGACGAGGCGCTGCCCGAAATCGGAGGCCGCGATGGCCTCGCCCGCATCGGCCGGCCATGTCGGTGGATCGAGCGGGCCGAAGGCCGCCTCGCGCTCGTTGATCTCAGGGTAAATGCTGTGGCGGAGAAACGAATCGATCGCCGGCGCAGCGGCGAGAAGCTCGGTGCGCGTAATGCTGCCGTCGCGGTTCGCATCGACCCCGGTCATCCGCGTCAGCGTGAGAACATCGTAGGTGAAAGTGAAAGCCACCTCTTCGCGGCCGATGGCGATCTTCGCGTAACTCGTATCGGCAGTATGGGCCCGCAGCGCGGGCAGCGTCGCAAACAGAGCGAGAGCAAGCAGGGCGAGGTCAAGGAACCGTAACGGCGACAGCACGGTGCCACGTAGCCCGCTTCGGAAGAATCGGGACGCTCCGCCCCACGCCGCCCGAAATCGATAACCTGCCGGACGAGCAACCCGCGTCCCCGCGGATACGCCTTCATTCAGGCTATCGATCACGCGAGCAGGTGCGGCAACCCGCGCGGTGGGGGCACCGCGCCTCCACCGTGCGGGAAAGGTAAGCGCGAAAGCGCGCCTCACTTCGCGGGCTGGTACGTGATCCACATGGGCGAGACCCAGACGAGCTCGCCGTCGGCCTGCTCGCCGCGGAAGTAGTAATAGCTCGTCTTGCCCGCCGTCGGCTTGGGGTCGGTCCACGTGAGCTCGACGTCGGGTTTGTTGGGCGTGATCGCGTGGATCTCCTCGTCGTCCTTCACGAGCGTGACTTTGGCAAAGGGCGCGGTGCCGCCGAGCTTCAGCCGCAGTGTGGGCGGCTGCGCGGTGGTGAAGGCATCGCCGAGCATGTACTCCTTGCCGCCGGCGGTGCAGCGGTAGTCGGCCACGATATTGTCGGTCGCGCCATAGGTGTGGCGCGCACGCATCGCGCGGAGGAGCGCTTCGCGCGAGGTATCCTCGGCGTAAACCATCGCGTAGCTGATGTGCGTGGAGCCGTGGTCGCTGCTCGACTGGAACGAGAACTGGTAGCCGCGCTTGAAGGCGAGGTTGATGAAGCCCTTGGGCCGCCAGCCGCCGATGGCGTCATTCTCCGTGGGCGAGCGCGGAGCGCCGGGGCGCTCGTAATTTTGGCGTGCGCCCTGGTAGACCTCGACCATGGGCTCGACGTCGGGGGCGTTATTGCGCCAGTCGGTGCCCATGTCGGTCGCGCTGGTGTGCGAGGCGCACACGCCTTGGAAGTGGCGCAGGTAGGCGTACAGCATCTCGGTGTCGGGCGCGGAGACGACCGGCTCGGGATTGGTCTTGGCCAGACGTGGCAGCGTGCGGATGCCGCGCTGGGCGAAGACCACGTTCCGGTGGCCCTCGGGGTACGAGACGCTGCGCTCGTAGGTGAAAGGCGGATCGAAGCGGCCCGGAATGCGGAAGGCATCCGTGGTCTTCTGCGTGAGCCACCACATATACTCACGGCCGGCGCCATTGTCGTGGTCGCCGTTGCCGAGCCAGTCCATCGCGGCGACGTCGATCGCGTAGCGCCACATGTCCTCGAGGGGACCATCGTTGCCACCGTCGCCGCTGATCTCGGTGTGGCGATGGAATTCACCGCGGAGGAGCTGCAGTGGCTTGCCCTCGTAAGTGATGCGCTGGGCGCGCGAGCGCTCGACCGCGGCACGCTCTTCGAGCGTCGCGGGGCTCGGGCCCGCATCGGCGGGTGCGGCCTTCGCCGCGACGAGCTGGAGGGAGATCTTCGCGGAGGGAATCTCGAGCCGGCTCAGGAAGATATCGTTGTCGAACGGATCGCCGCTCGGAGGCTGGGCGAGACCACCGGGTCCGCGGGTGACGCTGCGATCCTGCCGGTGATCGCTGGAGTGCGCGACGATGAAGCCGCCCGCGGGATGCGCGGCGACCGCGGGAGTATTATAAAGCAGGTTGTCCGAGTGCGGGAGGATGGTCGGGCCGGTCCAGGTCTTGTTTTCGTAGACCGCGGCGTAGTTCGTCCACACGCCGCCGAGCGCGGATTGGAAGGTGCCTTCGCGGCTGCGGGCAAAGAGCCAGATGCGGCCATCGCGGTCGCAGGCGAGTCGGGCGATATTGTTGTACGCTTGGGCGGGAGCGGTCTCGGCCTCTTCGCCGGCCTTGCGCGTCGCGGAGTCGGCCTCGGGTCGGCGGACCGGGAAGGCCCGCGGGCCGCGGCGCGTGCGGCTGCCGGGCAGGGCGGTCGTGTAGTCACCGGCGGGCTCCATCCACTTGCCGTCGGCCAGGATGCGGATGCCGATCTGGCGGTCGCGGTAGAGGCCGATGCCGTTCCCGGCGCGATCGAGGGCGCCCCAGTCCTTGCCCCACGTGGGACCGCTGCGCTCGTAGGCGATCCAGAGGCGGGACTCGCGGTCGTAGGTGAGGGCGGCGCGCGCCTCGTAGTCGGGCGTAGTGGCGACGGGCGCGGCGGGGCTGAGCGTGCCGTCGGCGGCGGCCTCGCGCACCCAGACATCGTAGTCGCCCTTGTCGTAGGTATCCCAGCCGATGGCGACGCGGCCCTGCGCGCTCGCGGCGATGGCGGGGAGCCAGCAGTTCCCGGCCTGCGTGCTCACCATGCGCTCGGCGGACCAAGCCGTATCCGAAGTCTGGTGACGCTCGAGGATGCGAAACCCGTTGTTGCGCGCAGCCTGCCAGGCGATCCAGACCCGGCCGGAGGAGTCGGTCGTGGCGACAGGGCAGATGTCGGTGCCGGCATTGTCGGTGAGCTTGACGGGTGCGGAGACCTTGCCGTCGACGACCGTGGCGGCGAAGAGCTCGAAATTCGCGAGCGGCTTGCTGGGGAAGCTGGTGTTTTCCGACCAGATGACGACAGGGCGGCCCTTGCCGTCGATGGCCACGGCGCACTTGTAGATATCGCGGCCGGCGGCGGTGATGGCGAGAGGCTCGCCGGCGGCGCCGTTTTTCTGCAGCCGGAACCAGATACGGTCGCCGCCGACGGGCTTGGCGAGCGGGGCAAAGTCGGTGATGGCCGCGCTGAGCGACCGGGCGCGCTCGTCGCGATCGATGCCGGGCGTGAAGGAGACCCACGCGATGGCGGTGGTGCCATCGGGCGCAACGGCGATGGCGGGGAAATCGTCGTCATCGCGCTGGGTCGTCAGCGTGCGCGTGGCCGCGACGCGCTCGATATCGACGTTGCCCTTCAAGTGCTCGATGACCTTGCCGTACGGGATCTCGGCGAGGCGGAACGAGAAATCGCCCTGCTTGGTCGTGACTTTGACGACGGACGAATCCTCGACACCGGTGAGGACGAGAAAGATGCCGTTGTCGGCCATGTTGCCGGCGGCTGCGCCCTTCTTCTTGGCGTTCTTCTTCGGATTGTTGCCGCGGCGCTGGGTCAGTGGGCGGGTGGAGGCCTGCCAGCTCGAACCGTCGAGCACCTTGTCGCCCTGCTCGAAACGCCACCCGTCGATCCGCTCGACCGTGCCGGGCGTGACGGAGACCTTGCCGTCCCAGACGGTGTTGCCGGTATCTGTAAGGCCAAAACGGATACGCACGCCCACATCGGCGGCGGAGAGACGGGCGGCAAGAAACGCGAGCAGGAAGAAGCCAAGAATACGAAGCATGGGAGTACGTGGGGTTGACGAAAGTGTGACACCGAAGGATGCGGGCGCACGAAAAAACGCCGGGCGGGCGGGAGCGTTGTCGCCACCGTGCCGCTTAGGATATTCGGCCCCCGAGGGCGCGGCGGC
>JAZKEV010000383.1:0-754 GCA_040386765.1 Verrucomicrobiota bacterium
GCGGGAACCTTGGAGTCGAGCGTGGCCATAGGCGCGGCGCGCAGTGTCGGGTTTAGGTGAAAGAGTGAGAAGGAAGCCCCGGCGTCAGCGGGCGGCGGGAGCGGCGACGGCCGTGGTGCGCGGCTGTAGTTTGCCGGCCAATACAGCACCGGGAATCGCGAGATTGCCGGCGAAGTAGGCGAGACAGAACACGACCGTGATCGTGCGCAGGGCGCCGGCCCATTTGCTCGTCCGCCAGCCGAGGGTCTGGAAGAGGCTGTCGAAACCGTGCAGGAGGTGGAAGCTCAGCAGGCCGACGGCCACGATGTAGAAGAGTGCGACCAGGGAATTCTGAAAGCCGAGGATCACCATGCTGTGGACGTCGGCGACTTTCGCACCCGCCGCCACGACCGGAAAGCCGGCCACGCGATATTCATCCTGCATGGTATAGGCGCCAAGGTTGTCCTTGAACGTCTCCGCCTGCGCCGCGCCGAGCGTGAAATGCGCGAGATGATACAGGATAAACGCCAGGACCACGTAGCCCGTCAGCCGCATCGTGCGCGAGGCGAGCGTGGCCCGAATCGTGTGCTTCACGCCGTAGGCGCCGCCGCGGGCCTTGTTGTTCTCCAGCGTCAGGACCGTCGCGGCCCAGATGTGGATCACCACCGCCACCAGCAGACCGATCCGCGCCACCCAGAGCAGCGGCCCGAGGTTGTGCAGGAACTGCGCGTAGCCGTTGAGGTGGTCGGGGTGCTGGAACACCTGAAGGTTCCCT
>JAZKEV010000383.1:764-1135 GCA_040386765.1 Verrucomicrobiota bacterium
CAGAATTTTCCGACCGATCGAAGAGCCAAAGAAGGAGCCAACAAGATTCATCGCGGAATTTCGCTGTTGGGGTGGAAGCGCAAAGACGGGAGAAAGTCTGCGACGCCACCGCCGAAGTAAAGGCGCAGGCTCGTCCACCCTAGCTTATTAGCCACCCTAAACTTTAGGAGAAGGAGCGGAGGCGAGGACGGAGACGACTTGAGGGCGGGGTGAGGGCCATAGTCCTCTGTTTCGTTTGGGAAGCTGTAGGCCAGTCCGCTAGCGGACGCGGTTTGGCGCGCGCAAGCGCGCTGACCTACGATTCAACGCCAAAACGAAAGAACCGGGAGCAGGTCGCCCCGCCTCCGCGACGGAATCCGGGTTCTGAATTG
>JAZKEV010000383.1:1145-3157 GCA_040386765.1 Verrucomicrobiota bacterium
GGCGAACTCGCCCCGCCGCGCTTACGCGCGCGCGAGCGCGAGCGGCTTCAGCAGCGCGAACTTCCCGCTCGCGGCCGGAGCGATAAACTTGCGCCGAAACGCATTCACCCGCGCGCCGTGTCCGAGCATGGCGGCGAGCGCCTTCTCCACCGCTCCGTGATCCGCCGTATGATCGGCGACGTAGTGGAAATCCCAGCGCGTCTCGCCAGTCTGCACGAACGAGTAATGCCAGCAGGCGAACTCGGCCGGCAGCGCAGCGTCGACCTCGGTCGGCGACACGAGTGAGCCGTCGGGCCGGAAATACAACCCACCCTCGCGGCCCAGGAGCCGGAAGCCGGTCGGAAAGGTCTGTACAATGTCTCCGGTATGATAGCGGAGCAGCGGCATCGCGACGCGGTCGCGCGTCGTCACATAAATCTGGAAAACGTCCTTGGCCGCGCCCTGGCCAGAGGTTGAGCCTGGCGAAGGCCACGGGACGAGCTCAATGAAGGCGTTGGCATCGATAACCTGAGAGTTGTCCTTGAAGGCCTCGCCCACGAACAGGTACCCGGCCTCCGTCGAGCCGTACAGGTCGACTTGCGCCGCGGGAAACACCTCGGCGATCCGGCGGCCGTGCTGCGTGCTCGCCTTGCCGTACGTCAGGATGACGACCTTCAGGCTCGGTACTCGCACCCCGCGCTTCTGCGCCGCACGCGCGAGGAGGGAAAGGTAAACGGGCTCGCCTTCCAGCACCTCAGGCTGCGTGGCCTGGAGCTCCAGCACGATGCGATCCCACTCGGACTCCGGAAAGGAAAAGGGGTCGCTGGAGAGATTGAGGTAAACCGTGCCGTCAAAATACCGGTGCGGAAACGGATGATCCTCGTACGGACAAAGGTTGCTCGAACAGCCGACGGGCGCGAGGACGCACTTGCGGTAGGGCCGGCCGACAAATTGCCGGAGAATCGGCGACGCCAGGTACGCGCGCTCCGTCTGCGCGTTCCACCAGCCCTCCTCCATGATCACGGTCATCGGCAGCTGGGTGGTGCCTCCCGTGCTTTCGTACTCGAAACGCTTGGACGCCAGCCCGCGCTCGATCTCCGCGTAATCGCCAAAGAAGGCCTGGTGTCCGCGCTCGACGATCTCCTTTTTCGAAAGCACCGGGATCTCGCGATAACACGACCACTGCAGCGGCTCGGAATGCAGCGGGAAACGCTGCCCATACAGCGGGCTGCGGTCATAGATCCGACGCACCTCCTGCTCCAGCGCCGGCGGAATAAAATCTTGGGAGGCAACGCCGAGCGTCGCGGGCGGATTGGCAAAGGTGGGTGCGGGCATCAGCGTCAAGAGGGTGAGGAAACTCCACCCGCGAGGGAAGTCAAACACCCGGCCCCCACCGCCACCGCTCCTATCGCGAAGTCAGAAAACCTATAGCCGCCAAAAGGCACAAAAGGCGCAAAAAATCTCGGCGCGTTTTTGTGCCATCTGCGCCTTTTTGCGGCTGTGGCATCTTAACCTGCTCTACTGTCCGCGCTTCGCCCGCCAGCGCCGCTCAAAGAGCATCAAGGCATTGAGCGCGAGTGCATGCCCGATGCCACCCGCGTGGGCGAGCGCCAGCACGTCCTCCACCGGCTGCGTGGTGACCTCGATCTCCTCGTCCGCATCCCACGCGAGGTCGTGCGCCTTCACCGCGGCCTCGACCCACACGATGTGACAGCGGTTGGCCTGGATCGCCGGATTCGGATGCACGGAACCGAGCAGCGTGGCGATCCCGCCGGCGTATCCGGTTTCCTCACGCAACTCCCGCTGCCCGGCGAGGACGGGATCCTCTCCGCGCTCAATCACCCCGCCCGGCACCTCGAGCGAGAAATCGTCGATGCCGTAGCGAAACTGCCGGACGAGCACGAGGTGATCATCGGCCGTCGTGGCCACCACGTTCACCCAGTCGGGCGCGTCGATGACGATGAACTCACGCTCCGTGCCGCGGGCCGGATGCCGGTAGCGCCGTCCCAGCACATCGAATACACGCGTCTTCA
>JAZKEV010000384.1:0-4701 GCA_040386765.1 Verrucomicrobiota bacterium
GTCGAAGCGCAGCCAGCGAACATCGGCCGGCCTTTCGCCAAAGGCGGGAAAGCACATGAGGTCCGCGGAGCCCGGCCAGCGGGACTCTCCCACCAGCAACGCGACCTCAGGGGTCGATGCGGTACGCAAGATTGCGCCTGATTCGAGGAGATGCTCCGCCCAGGTGCGGCCAGAGTGTATGTCGCGGTGAGCTGGATTTGCGATGAGAGCGTTCACCCATGCATGGTGCGCTGCCGCGCACATCTGTTCGAATTCCCGCCGCCACAAACTCCCTGAGCTTCTCCGCGGTAACGTTACGAGGTAGGTTCAGGCCTAGGGGCGATAGGATGGCGCACACCGGCATTTTCCCGGGGTATTTCTCCCAAGATACTCGGACCGTTCCACAGTTAGAAAGAAGGCGACAATCCTTCACCGTCCACCGTCTACGTATGACGGATGCGCCGAACGGCGCGCGGTGACACTACGTTGCCGCCAGCCGGCGAACTTGCACGAGGAGTTCGAGAGGGGCGCGGCCTTTCACTACAACGGCCGCGATGTTCAGGCGGGCGAGGCGGTCTCCGGCTTGCTGAGTGATCGAACCGGAAAACATCACAACGTGGCGGGCATAACCGGCGTCGCGGAGACGTTCCACGAGTTCGAGGCCCGAGATTTTTGGCATGTCGTTGTCCGTGATGACAAGGTCGAAGGCGGCCATATCCCGGGACATGATATTCCATGCGGCCTCTCCATCCGCGGCGGTTTCGACGGTGTAGCCTTCGCGCTGGAGTAGAATCTGGAGCAGCGAGCGAATGGCTGCTTCGTCCTCCACACAGAGGATGCGGAAGGGCCGGGCATTTGATTGGGCGGGAGACATGACGTCAGGAAGGAAAAGAGGGAAGGATGCCGCAGGGGCGGGCGCAAGCCCATGGGGCGAATCCCCCCGAAACGCGGGAAGGTGTAACCCAGAAGATAGACGCAGGAAGAGCATGGAAGTCACCGTCGCTGACGTGAAACCGTCACGAGTGCTTCTGTTTCCGGTGGGTCAATCACTTCGCCGCCGCCCGCGTCGGGGGCGAGTGGCACCGTGGCGACAAATTCCGTCCAGTCTTCCTGAGACACAGCCAGGGCGAGATCGCCCCCATGGGCACGCAGGATCTCACGGGAGAGACTGAGGCCGAGACCCACGCCGGAGGCGAGATCGCGGGTTCGCGCGGGATCGCTGCGGTAGAAGCGCTCGAACACTCGGGCGCGATCTTCCGCGCCGATGCCGCGGCCGGTGTTGCCGACGGAGACCACGGCGGACGCCCCTTCAATCCGCATGGTGAACCGGATCGTGCCGCCCTCGCGGTTGTACTTGATCGCGTTGCCCGCGAGGTTCTGCAGCGCCTGCTCGAGGAGGATGGAGTCGGCGAGGATGGAGAGGGAAGGAAGGGTGGACTGCTCGATGCGAAGGGTGGGAGCGAGGGCGGTGCAATCTTCGATCACATTGGTCACGAGCTGACTGAGGTCGGCGGGGTCGCGCCGCAGATCGAGCCGGCCGGAGTCGGCGAGCGAGAGCAGCAGCAGTTTTTGGACGATGGCCGTGAGGCGATGCACTTCCTCCAGCAGGCTTAGATAAGTATGCTGGGCGGTGGAGTCGGGTGGCGCGTTGCTCAGCGCCTGTTCGAGTTCGAGCTGGAGTAGCGCGAGCGGCGTCTTCAGCTCGTGCGAGGCGTCGGCGCTGAAGCGCGTCGCTTGGTGGAAACTCTTTTCGAGGCGATCCATCATCTCGTTGAAGACTGTGACGAGCCGCTGAAACTCCCGGTCATGGCCCGGATCGGCGATCCGCTGGTCGAGTCCGCGGGCGGTGACGCGCTCTGCCGCGCGGGTGAGGGTAGCAACCGGCCGCAGGGCCCGGCTTGCGAAGAACCACGCGCCGCCGCCCACGAGCAGGAGCGCGACCGGCACCGCGGCGAGGAAGCGGTAGCGGAGTTGCTGCAGGTCCTGGTTCAGCTCGTCGAGATTGGCGGCGAGGACGAGTGTGGTATAGGGATTGCCGAGCACGCCGACCCGCCAGGTGCTGCCATTGGCGGTGGCATCGAGGAAGTAAGGTATCTTGTTGGGCAGTGCGGGGTTCTCCGGCGAGATTTGCACGCGTCGAGGCGGAGGGGGCGGCGTGGTGAAGGTGAGCCCGCCTTCGTAGGTGGTCGGCGGCGAGAATTTCTCCGGGAAGATCTCCGCCGGCCAGCCCGGCGAGCGATACTCCTCCCGATCGTAGTTCTTCACCCATAGCACATAGGAGGGAGGGCGATCCGAGCCGGAGACGAAGGCGAGCGCGTCGTTGACGCGGCCCCAGTGGCTCTCGTCGCCGATGCGCTGGAGATTTGCGTGCGCCAGCCGGCGCAGCTCGCGGTCGACGCGGTCGAGCGAAAAGCTGATCGTGAGCTCCCAAGCGATGAAGCCGGTGGCGAAGAGCAGGGCCGCCGTCGTGGCGCCGGCGAGCAGGGCCAGGCGTAACCGAAACGAATTCACGGCCGCGCCTTTGCTCCCACGACCGCGGCCCGCGCACGGTAGCCGACGCCGCGCACCGTCTCGATGAGTGACGTCTCGTCATCGCCGCCGCCGAGCTTGCGCCGCAGGCGCTGCACGTAGACATCCACGAGATTGGTGCCGGGATCGAAGTGGTAGTTCCAGACGTGCTCGCAAATCTGCGCCCGGGTAAACGCCTGCCCGGGCGAGCGCAGCAGGTAGGTGAGCAGGGAAAACTCGCGGCTGGTGAGCTCCACGGGAGCATCCGCGTGCCGGGTTTCGCGGGTGATCAGGTTGACGGTGATACTGCCATTCTGAAGCAGCGTGAGCGCCGTCCCGGCCGCACGCCGGGTGACGGCGTGCAGGCGCGCGATGAGTTCGTCGACGTAGAAGGGTTTTGTGAGGTAGTCGTCCGCGCCGAGGTTCAATCCCTCCAGCCGCTCGTTCAGCGCGCCGCGCGCGGTCACGAGCACCACGGGTACGGTGAGCCGTTGCGCCCGGAGTTGCCGGAGGATGCTGAGCCCGTCGCGCCCGGGCACCATGATATCGAGGACGAGCGCGTCGTAAGAGCGGGTGGTGGCGAGCGCATGGGCATCGTCGCCATGGTCACAGAAGTCGACGGTGAAGCCCTGCGCTTCGAGTCCTTTGCGCACGAGGCCGGCCAGTTTCTTGTCGTCCTCCAACACAAGGATTTTCACAGGTGTCATCACCCGCTTCTCAGGGGTTGGGGTCAAGCGGTCAAAGATGACGATGTTTTAATGAAAGCACGGGGCCGCCGTTCATCTTGGTCGGCGAAGATGCAGGGATGACCCCGCGACTCCGTTGGAAAAGGCTGAGACTGGTACGTCCGCTGGTCATCGCGTGGGCGCTCTGGGTGGGCGTCACGGGCGCACGGGCGCACAACCTTACCGGCGATCCGAATCATCCGCACTACGATTACGCGGTGAAGCCGCCCGAGACGATTCGAGTGTGGCCGATGGCGCAGATCGAGAATGCCATGAGCGTCGCACGACGCGCAGTTGCCCAGACGGTGTCGTCGCCTGTTTCGGCGGCGGTGAAGCGGCCCGCACAGGCGGAGGCGTTTGCGCTGTTTTCTCCGCGCGTCAGCCTGCACTGGGACGAGACCTGGCTCTACATCGAGAGCAATGGCCTCCCGGCTCACGGCATGATGACGGGGATAACGGCGTGGCAGCAACAGGTGCCGCTGCCGCAGCCGTATACCGGGACCAATGCGTGGCAGCTCCCGCTCCAGCCGGTGCCGTCGAACACGCCGGTATCGATTCGCGGGCGCTTCCTGCGCGGGGCGATTGCGATCGCGGTGAATGGCATCCCCATTTTCAATCCGCAGAACAACCGCGGCGAGCTCTCCCAGGAGATCGGCGAGCTCGACCAGTGGGGCGGCCATTGCGGCCGCGCCGACGATTATCACTATCACGCGGCGCCGTTTCACTTGCAGTCGGTCGTCGGCCCGGGGATGCCTATCGCGTATGCGCTCGACGGCTATGCGATCTACGGGCTCACCGAGCCGGATGGGTCGACGCCGCAGAATCTCGACCCCTTCAACGGTCACACGACGGCCGCCCTGGGTTATCACTATCATGGGTCGACGCGTTATCCGTACGTGAATGGCGGGTTTCACGGCGTCGTGGTCGAGCGTGAGGGGCAGGTCGATCCGCAGCCCCGCGCGCAGCCGATCCGCCCCGCGCTGCCGCCGCTGCGGGGCGCACGCATCACGGGCTTCAATGCGACGCTGGATGCGCGGACGTTCTCGCTGCGTTATACGGTGAACGGACAGGCCGCGACAGTGAAGTACGGCTCTGCGGGTGACGGCGTTTGGAAATTTCAATTTGTCGGGCAGGACGGAACGAAACGGGACGAGACCTATCGCGCGACCGACCGCGCGAATGGAGGGGGCGGTGCAGGTGGGGAACGAAAAGGGAAGGGCGGCAAGCAGAAGTCGGCCGCGCTCGAGGGAGCGCCGAAGGGGATTGAGGCGCAGCGGATGGTGGCAGCAGCGGCACCTGTGACGCAGAGCAGGGCGAAGCCGGAGGGATCCGCCTTTATGCTGCGCAGCCCCGCGGTAAAAGAGGACGGAGTGCTGCCCGTGGATTTCACGGGCGATGGCGCCAGCGCCTCGCCGCCGCTCGAGTGGAGCGGCGTGCCAGGTGGGACGAAGAGCTATGCGTTGATCATGCACCACCTGGATCCAGAGGG
>JAZKEV010000384.1:4711-5835 GCA_040386765.1 Verrucomicrobiota bacterium
CGGCTACCTCCGAAGCCTGCCCCGCAATGTCGAAGGGATCGGGGAGGTGGGCACGAACAGCATCAACCGGCGCTTGGTCTATGCGCCACCGCAGTCCAAGGGACCCGGACGCAAAACGTACGTGCTCACGCTTTATGCGCTCTCCGCGCCGGTGCAGATGGCTCGGCCCGCGTCTGAGGTGAGCCGGGATGTGTTGCTCGCGGCCATCGCCCCGCTCACTCTCGGCCAGGCCGAGCTGAGCGTGACTTATGCGCGGTCCGAAGAGGCCGGCGCGCGCCGAGACGAGTCGAAACAAGCCGGGCAGAAAAAGAAATGAGGCGCTTCGCGAAATCATTGTGGATCGGCCTTGTGACCGTTTGGTCTGGGTTGGGCTTGCATGCGGCACCGGCGGCACTCCCGGCGAGCGTGGCGCCGGGCGCGCCCAATTTCGTTTTCATCCTGGCGGACGATCAATCGTGGAGCGGCACCTCCGTGCCGATGCTGCCCGGCGAACCGCTGAGTCGCTCCCGCATCTTTCGGACACCCGCGCTCGAGCGACTGGCGACGCAAGGCGTGATCTTTTCCCAAGCGTACGCGTCGCACTGCAAATGCGAGAGCTCGCGCGCGGCGCTTCAGATGGGCCGCACCACCACGAGTCTCAATGCCCCCGATCGCTGGGCGCGCGAGTGGAAGGCTCCCGTCAGCGCTTCGCTGGCCAACACGCTCAAGCGCGCAAACCCCGCCTACCGCGCGGCTCACTTCGGCAAATGGCAGTGGTTTCACTCGCCGGAAGCCATGGGCTACGACGCGAGCGATGGCATCACGCGCAACGAAGACGGCGATGCGCGCGATCCCGCCGACCCGAAGCTCTCCTTCAGTCTCACGGCGCGTGCGAAGAAATTCATGGAAACGCAGGTGCAGGAAAAGCGGCCGTTCTTCCTGCAACTTTCCTACTACGCCGTGCATCCGGAGGCCCAAGCGCTCGCAGCTACGGTCCGAAAATACGAAGGCCTCGGCGCCGCGGGCAAAAATGGCAAAGGCGGCAGCGGGAATGGGCGAGGGGACCGCGCCACGACGGCGGCGATGACGGAGGATCTCGATAGCTGCGTCGGCGAGATTCTGGCCAAGATCGAGAGCCTCGGCAT
>JAZKEV010000385.1:0-14577 GCA_040386765.1 Verrucomicrobiota bacterium
TGAATTTGCATATCACCGAGAGAACTAGAATCTGCTTTCAGCTCCAACTCAAATTTCGACCCTTGTCATGCATGAACTGGAGCTATGATAGTCATGGGGCCAAGGAGAACGAAGCGATCCGTTTGAGTCTTGATTACGACAATGGGGAGCTTGCCAAGAGTATAGTTGAACATCAAGTCCTTGAGCAGTGTAGCAGCAAAAGTTTGATTGATACCCAACTCACATGGCCATCAGTGGGCCAGCCCATCTACAGCATTGCACACAGGGGTAAATCTGGGGTATCGATTCTGACGGCCCCATGGAATGTCCTTTACGCAAAGTGACTTACGGTACGAGTGCGGACTACGCGCGGGACGTGGGGTAACTCTGGGGGTATGTCGATATAGCATACTTGGAATTGGTGTGATATTTCTGAGGACTATGAGTTAAATGTGTCTACCTCTCGAGCCACCAATTTTCCATCCGCCTAGAATCATCTCGGTCCTCAAAAGCCATAAAAAATGGCCATTTTGGGACGATATGGCCCTGCGTTGGCCCGTCCGTGTCCGTTGACACTCGCATCAATTGGGGGTACATCTAGAGACGGTTACCCCCAACCCCAAGACGGAGTTACCCCCATGGGTCTTACGGATGTAAAGGTGCGAAACTCAAAAGCACGAGAAAAGCCCTATAAGTTGTCAGATGGCGGAGGCCTATTTCTGCAAATCCAGCCTGCCGGTTCTAAATGGTGGCGTTACAAATACCGTTTCGCAGGCAAAGAGAAACTGCTGGCTTTGGGCACCTACCCGGACGTGAGCCTGTCCGATGCGCGCGAGCGGCATGTCCAAGCGAGAAAAGCGCTCGCAGCTGGCAACGACCCTGGAGAGGTTAAAAAAGAAGCCAAACGTCGTTCTCTTCTGACTGCCGAGAACAGTTTCGAGGCAGTAGGGCGGGAATGGCACACTAAGTGCCTAGCGAAATGGACCATGACTCACGGGAAACAAATCCTCCGGCGCTTGGAGGCGGACATTTTTCCCAAGATTGGCGCGCGACCTGTCGCGGCGATCACGGCGCCTGAGATATTGGAAATGGCGCGAGACATCGAAGCGCGAGGAGCAAAAGACATCGCTCGACGCGCAGTACAGCGATGCGGCCAGATTCTGAATTTTGCGATAGCGACGGGGCGAGCAGAGCGTAATCCGGCACCAGCCCTGGTGGGGGCATTAGAAGCAAGAGAGAAAAAACATCACGCTTATCTGCGGGAGGGCGATCTACCTCAATTCCTGCGAACACTTGATGGCTATCAGGGCGAACCGCTCACGAGGCTCGCCTTGCGACTGCTGGTCCTAACCTTCGTTCGAACCACCGAGCTTCGCGCTGCTACTTGGTCGGAAATTAATTGGGAAAAAGCGCAGTGGCGCATACCGGCGGAACGCATGAAAATGCGTGACCCGCATATTGTGCCGCTTTCCCAACAGGCGGTAGCAATCCTAAGAGAGATTCAAAGCCATTCCGGGGGGCGTGAAACAGTGTTTCCTAATCAAGCCAAGCGATCCGGCTGCATGAGCCAAAACACGCTTATCTACGGTCTCTACCGAATGGGCTATCACACACGAGCGACCGTTCATGGCTTTCGTGCCACGGCGAGCACGATTCTAAACGAAAACGGATTTGCACCGGATGTAATCGAGCGGCAAGTGGCGCACGGTGAACGCAACGGTGTGCGCGCGGCGTACAATCATGCGCAGTACCTCCCGGAAAGGACGAAAATGATGCAGTGGTGGGCAGACTATCTGGAAGAGGCCGCGAAGAAGCAGACGCCTGCGAATAACTGATGGCCAACTTGGAGAAAGCCTACCGTCCCATATCCGGCTCGTCCGGCTGGCGTTCGCCTTTGGATTTGTCAGGAGGGCCAATCTTTGGCGCTTCGATGACGGGCGGTTCGGTGCGCGGCTCAGATACCTTCATGCGCTCACGGTCCCATTCTTCACGCACACCATCGCGGAAGGCGGCGATGTTCTTTTCAAACGCCGTCTGCTTGGCATCCCAGGCCGCGCGCATGCGTTGGCCGTATTGGTGAAGCGCGATGTCGATTTCGGCTTGGGTGGGCTTTGGCATGACAGCTTAGGCGATTAGGGAACGTGCCTCTTCGAGGCAGCGACCTATTTTCATTCTGACGGCATCGTAAGTGGAACCGTGCTCATCTGCAATCTCGGCGTAGTCGAAACCTTGAACATAGTGGCCCCACAACAGGCCCTGACATTCCGGCTTGGAAGCCGAAAGCAGTTTCATCGCAAGTTCAAGGTCGAGGCGTTCGCCAGGACGAAGCGTCGACCGATCCACTGACGCATCGAGCATTTCTTGCAGGGTGCTCTCGTCTACCGGCAGCAGGCGATCGGAGGCGCGACGGCGGAAGTGGTCGCTGATTTTGTTGCGAGCGACCCCGTAGCACCAGCCCCAGAATTTTGCATTCGTGTCGCCCTCGAATTTTCGCAGGCTGGTTGCGACCCCTTTCAATACTTCCTGGAGCACGTCGGGCACAGCGTCTGACGCCACCGATCCGCGGACGAACACGCGCAGCGGAGGCTCGATGTACCGGAAAATCTCGTCTGCGAGTCGGAGCCGTTGATCGAGAGCCGCAGTAAACCGGAAGGTTTTTACCAGCTTGATAAGTTCGTCCACGGATCAAAAAGGACGTTACTTTTTCGGTTTCCTGACCAGCCCGAGCGCCTTCTTGATATTCTGAACGCTCGGCAGCGAAATCTTCAGCGCCTTGGCGATTTCCGCGCCGGTCTTTTCGGCCTCGACCATCTTCTTCACCTCGGCGCGGGTATCATCGGTAATCTTGGAGCGGGTGCGTTTGCCCTCGACCTTCTTCACGGCGTTTTTGCTGCCCGGCTTACGGCCTCGGCGCTTGCCGGTGGCGGCCTGGACGGCGGCGATAAATGAATCAGCATCGGCAAACCCCATTTTCGCCGGAAGCGCTTTCAGTTCGGCATCGAGGTCGCCGGAAATCGCTTGTTCGAGAGACGATACTTTAGCACGCAGTGTCTCCAGTTCTTTAAGGCGGTCGGTAATCATAAGGGGGTAGTATCGCCAATTAATTGAGCGATTGGCAAGGCTGTATAGATCAAGCGGGTGTGGGCTAGGCACACCCAAGAGTGAGCGAAGCGAACCGGGCGTCTCGTGCCCGATAGCGGCGCGAGTCGTAGGCTTCTTTAAGGTGGGCAGGAAGGGTCGGCACGGAGCGGAGCCATGTTGGAGGTGGTGGAGCGCAGGGACGACATTTCCTGCCCCGCTATTTCCGGCTAGGGATCAAGCGGCCACGGGCTAGGCGGGGACAAGAAGCGAGTGGAACGAGCCGGGCGGCGAACGCCGTAGGCTCCCTCGTGCCATGAGGGGCCAGTGTGTAGCGAAGCCGCGTCGTGGCGAAGTGGAGGACTGGCCCTTCATTCTGTTTCGGCAAAAAAAGTGCTTGGGTCCCGTTCGCACTTAATAGCGGTGCGCGACTGGATTGGTATGGAAGAGGCACAAGCTTACTTTTGCCCGGTAAAATTCTGGTCGGCTGTTTTTGTGGTAAACGGCTCGGTGCGACGGATGGTATTTGAGGCGATAGGCGAGACCGAGGCGCGCGATTTCGCTGTGCGTTGCGGGGCAGGGCTTGAGGGTGAGACGCAGCGCATGAGTGGTCCTGGCCCGGCGACGGCCTATGATGAGAAAACGGCAAGGGCGCTGCTTGGGAATATCTCTCCTTCGACACTCTACCGTGAACTGGCGGTAGGTAACTTGCGGCGCGTGCCCGGCATCAGAAAGATCCTTGTAACACGGGAGTCGATCGAGGCGTGGCCCAAACGCCGTTTCGCGCCCTAGCTAGAGAGATATGTGTCGGGCGGCACATCACGCCAATGTGCCTGCTTTGCAGGGTAGCGGAGCTTGTTGCCTTCGTAAAAATCTTCCCATGCTTGGTAGAGATATTCCGATCCTTCGGAGCGCTGGAGCTCATCGTAGCCGTTGTCCTCGACGATACGCTCCCAATCGTCGCCTCGAACATACGCACCCCAATATCCGAGCGAGAAGGTGTTCAGATCAAAGAACCATCTGTGTTCCTCTTCGCGGGCCTCGTCGTATGAGGCTCTTTCGCCGTCTTCTCTAAGAAAGAGGAGCGGAAGACCAAAGAGCAGGGGAAACGCAGGTGGCGGCGCTGCTCCGGCGTGGCTTTTCACAAACTGGTCGAATTCCACTCGGAGTTGGGAACGAGTCTTGAACTCGTTCTCTAGGTCGAGCCCTCCTTGGACAAAATAACGCTGGTGCGCTTCCAAGACGCGATCCAGCACCGGCCCGTAAAGTTGGCAGCGCATTGCCTGCTGACGATCCGGGTCTGAATGGTAGAGCGCCGCTAGACCTGCTTCCAGTTGCCTCATGACGACATAAAGCGGCTGGTCGCGAAACCATTCGGCCAAAGGACGCGACACAACGAAGCCAAAGACAACCGGCCATGAGGATTCCTCGTCCTGATCGTCCTGAAGCCATTTTGCGGTAGGATAGAAATTCCCGTCCGCGATTGCGGTGTGGAAGAGCCGCCATCGAATCATCTCCCTTTCGGAAGTGATGTAGGAACAAAGGTCCCCCAATGTTCCCCGCCCGCATCGGAGCGCTTTCACTCCGGCCAGCTTCGCTACCAGGTCGGCAGGGTGAAGATTGGCAAGTTTGCTGGGAGAAGAATTGAGGGCTAACAAGCGGGGCGGGGTGCTGGTAGGCATTGAAACTGTGGGTGTTTCTCTTTCTGCCCGCGGAGCATTAAGAGGCTACACGAAACTGCACTTTCTGAGCGGCTGCGATGCTATGCTCCTGGCGCAGGTGACGATAGGTTTTGATTAAAAGCGCCCCACCGTCCGCATGCCCAACCCAGTCGGCGATGGTGGGGATGTCTACGCCGCTTTCTACGCAGATGGTGATGAAGTAGTGGCGTAGGGCGTGGTGGGTGAGTTTGGGCAGGCCAAGGCGCTTACAAGCCCGCTGGATAGCGAGCCGGGACTGGTCTACGGTGAGGAGCTTCCCGCTGGGCCGCCGCTTTTTGAGGTCGTCGAGGAGGGTCCGCATTTCCACGGTAACGGGGACAGTCCGTGCGGCTGCTTCGGTTTTGGTGCCGGGGATTTCGATGAGTGTACCGTGATCGTGCTTCGCCTCGAAGGCGTTCGCCTCCGCAACACGCATGCCGGAATAAGCGAGGAAACGAGCGTGCTCGCTCACGTCGCGGGCGCGTCTCTTCAAGAGATCCACGCGCCATTGCGGGTGATTCTCGGCGTTGGGCACGGTATTCATTTCCGCGAACACCCGTTCCATGTCGGCACGGCTCGGCAAATGCGGTTTCTTTGACTTTTTAGGCAGGTAGATCGCGTCCTGAAGGGTGCCGCGCTGGTTGAACGGGTTGACGCTCAGCGTGTGTTTCTCAACCGCGATATCGAGAAGCATGCTGAGACCCCACAGGGTCTGGTTCACGACCGCAGGAGCGTAATCCTTTTTCAGGTGGTCGCGTAGGTTGCCGACGTGTTCTAGGCCGACACTGCGCACAAGCGCCGTGGCAAACGCTGTGCCGAAGACCAGCGGCCAGTTCGTTTGCAGGCGTTTTACCTGATAGCGATACCGCACCTTCGTGCCCGGTTCGATGGTCGAAGCGATGAGCCGCTTTTCAAACTCTGCGGCCAGCGTGCCAAGGGAGCGGAAGTCGTGAGAGACGACGGTGCCACTTTGACGGTCTTCCTCCACCTTGGACATGAACTTTGCGTGCTTCAGCTTGGCGACAGTGAAAACGTCGGTGTCGTGGGAGTGGAATGTGCGCTTGCCGTTCAGGCGGTAGCGCGCATGAAACATGCCGCTAGATGAACGAAGATAAAGGCCAACGGGCCATGCACCCTCGCGGAACCATTCGGTAGTGATAATCATTTGGTGGTGGGTATCGCGTCCGGGTATCAGTCGCGTCCCGCCACTCAGAAAGAACGGTTTTAACAGAAGAAAACGAAAGGCACGAAGACCAGATTTTGCGGGCGAAGGCGGCAGCGCTCTTCGTTCTCTTCGTTACCTTCTGTTCAAATTCTCATCGGTCCAGAAGCAGTCTACAGTTTTAAATAAGATGCTGTAGCGAAGAGATCTCAGAAGCTCAACTGCACGCCCGCCGTGCCGACAAACCCCAGCGCATTGGTCTCATTGCGCAGCTCCGGCGCCACATAGCCACGATACTTTTTCGCGTGGTTGGACGTGATGTTCACGAAGTCCGCAAAGAGGCTCACGTTCCGCATGAGCTGGTACTTCACGGAAGCATCCATCGTCCAGCGCTGGCCGCGCAGCTTAACCGTCGAGATATTCGTCGCGCTGCTCTCCGGAAACGCATCCGTGTAGTTCCAGGAGAGGCGCATGTCGTACCGGCCATAGTTGTAGCTGAGCCCGGCGTTGGCCGTGCGGGGGATGACATCCTCGAGCTGCTTCACCTTGACCGGCGCGGCGCCGACATCGTTGACGTCGAAGGTGCCCTCGATGTCGAGGTAGGTGAAGTTCGCGTAGAAGCCGATGCCGCGCCACGCGCCCGGGAGGATATTCGACAGCTGCTGGGTGTAGTTCAGCTCGATGCCGCGCACCAGGCCATCGCCGACATTCAGCCGCGTGGTGTAGCGCCACGGCGTGAGATCTCCCGGCAGCGGCGTGGCGCCGAGCTCGGCCGCCTCTTCCGGTGAGACCATGCGCACGACGTTCGAGTCGAAGTCGCTGATGGCCTTCCGGAAAACGCCCACGCTGAACTCGCCCACCGGCTCAAAGTAATACGCCAGACTCGCGTCAAAATTCTCCGACACCCGCGGCCGCAGGTTCACATTGGGAATGTTGAGCGTGTGGGCGCCCTCGTCGATATCCGTGACGCCCCAGGATGCGGCCGAAATCCGGCTTGCCCGACGTGATGCCGAAGGAGGCGCGGGCCTGCAGGTTGGCCGAGATCTGGTAGCGCGTGTGGAGGCTCGGATACAGTTTCTGGTAGCTGGAGTCCTTATACTCGCGGCTCGTCCACTCCGCCAGCGTCCCGGTCACGCCCGGCGAGCGATCGCGGATCATCTGGTTACGACGCACTTCGGTCCGCTCGCCCCGCAGCCCCGTGGTCATATCGAGTCGCCCGAAGTCGACCGTCCCCTGCACATAGGCGGCTCCATTGCGCTCCCAGATGCGGCGGTTGTTTTGCAGCGTGTTCTGCCGCGTGCTCGAAGTGTTGAGCGTGAATTTATTCGGGTCGTAGTTCCACTCGAGCGCGGGATCGGCATTATCGCCTTTGAAGGAGATGCCCGCCGCCTGCCGCACCCGGTCCAGCTGGAGCATCGTGCCGACCGGATAGCGGCCAATCGCGCCGCCAAGGTCCCACTCCGGGTCGAGCAGGCCGCGCAGGTCCGGGCCGTAGCCGGCAGCGGCGAGATTCAAGCCGCCGCGCAGATCGTTGCGGCTCTGTTTGAAGCCTTCGTACTTATGGGAGACTCCCGCCTTCAACTCCACCGGCCAGCGCGCAACAAAGCGTTTGGTTACGTCCAGCTTGCTGTTCACGGTTTCGCGATTGGCGAAGAGCTGCTGCCACTGGCCGCCTTGGGCTCCCGTATTGCGGAAGTCGTCGGCAAAGGGATTCAGGTCCAGGAAGGCCGTCGGGAGCGTCGTGGTGGTCTGCGCATTGCCCGTGTACGGCGCGGTGAAGACGCGGAGCGCCGGCCAGCGCATGTCGGAGCCCGTTTCGGTCCGGCGATCGAGCACGTAGTTGATCCGCTGGTTCGAGCGCGCCGTGATCTGGTCGGAGCGCCCCCACAGCCGGGCCGCCGTGCGGTCCTCCTGGTTGTCGCGCGTGCTGCGCTCGATGGCGTACTGCGCCCCGTCGACGACCGAGGCCGTGAGACCCGGCGAGATCGGCCGGATCGTGCCGCTCTGCAGCTGATTGCGGGTGCGCAGCAGCGAATTGGTCGAGGTATTGAAAGAGCCATTTCCCCCGAAGGAGAAAACATCGGAGAGCTTGTAGTCCGCCTTGATCAGGCTGCCGCCGCGCTCGATGCCGTGCAGCGCCACGCTGACGTTGTTGAACTGCGGCAGCGACTGGCTCCCGACGGTGCTGAAGCTATCCCACGAGGTGGTGCCGCGCACATCGAGCACGCGCTCCCAATTGGCCGTCACGAGCACACCGAGATTCCGCCGGCCGCCGTTGACCGAAAAGACGTCCGAGTAGTTCAGCGCCAGGCTGGGCGCGAGCGCGCTGTTGCGGCCATGACCGACATCCTCGCCATAGGTGAAGCTGTAGGTGTTCGCGGCGCGCAGCGTGAGCAGCCGGCCATTGCGGTCGTAGGCGCTCTTCGTGACCATGTTGATCCGGCCGCCCAGCGAATCCGAGTCGGTGTCCGGCGTCGGCGATTTTACGACTTCGATGCGCTCGATCATATCGGTCGGGATGCCCTGCACGGACTGGCCGCGCCCACCGTTGGCCGTGGCATATTTGACGCCGTCGATATCGATCGCCGTAAAAGCCGACGACATGCCGCGCAGCTGCACGCTGTCGGTATCGGCTTCATCCGTCGTGCCCGTGATGCCGGGAATGCGCCGGAGGAAATTGCCCACATTGCCCTTGGCGATGTTTCCAAAAGCATCCGAGGCCACGATATTGGTGGGCGCGATGGCGGCCTTTTGCGCCGCGATCGCGGCCGCGTTGCCCTCGCGCTCGCTCGCCACCTTGAAGACCTCGAGCATGTAGATGCCAGAGGTCAGCGCCATGTCCTTCCGCGCCGTGCCGCTCCCCACCTCGACCGTCGTCTGCTGCGAGTCGAGGCCGGGGTACTCAAATGAAACCGTGTAGGTTCCCGGCGGGAGCCCTGCGATCTCATAGGTGCCGTCGCTTTCGGTCAGAGTCTCCCGGCCGATGCCGGAGACACGCACAACCACGCCGCCAAGATTCGACCGGGTGGCGGCATTACTAACCTGACCGTGAATCGCGCCAGACGCGGCGTTCTGCGCTGCCGCGCGATCAACGGCAAAGCCGGCGCACACGGCGACGAGCAATATAGACAAGGCGCGCAATAGCAGTAGACGCGCAGACTTCAGGGGATTCGCTTGCATGGGGGTACGGTGACTGGAGGGTAACCCGAATGCGCAGGCATCCGGGCGGTGGGTTACGCCGCAAAGATGAGTCCCCGGAGCCCCGAGTGCACCAAAAGTTTTGTCCTCCATTTGGCCGACACGCCAAAGGCCCCCTGGTGCGGCGGTCTACGCCCGCCGACGAGCGGGATAACGCCCGCGCACCGCCATCGGCGATCATAGATCGCCGCTGCAGCCAGCACTACAGATACAAGACCGAAGCCCTTACTTCTTCTCGCTCTTGGCCGCCGCCGGCTTTTCCGGACGCGGGAAAAGCACCAACTCCGGCGATACCTTCGCGCCGTTGAGCTTCGTGCCCCACTCCAGCTCCGCGCGCCAGTCGCTGCCCGGTGTGTAACCAAGCGCCGAGCTGATCTTCTGCGTGCTCGCCGGCGTGACGTGCAGCATTGCCGTAACGGCCAGCCGTGTCGCTTCCGCGATGGTCGCCAGCGTCGTGCGCAAGAGCGCCAGATCCTTGGCCTCGGTGGATTTGCCGAGCTTCCAAGGCGCGCGCTTGTCGATGTAACTGTTGGTCGCAGTCAGAAACGCCATCGTGCGCTCCAGCGCCGTATGGAACTGGAAGCCCTCCGAGAGGGTGACGATCTCCGGACCCGTCTTGGCCCACAGCGCCTTCAACTCGCGATCTAGATCGTCCTCGGTCTCCGCCGCCGGCAGCACGCCACCGGTAAACCGGGTCGTCATGTTAAGCGTGCGGTTCACGAGATTGCCGAGATTGTTCGCCAGCTCGCTGTTATAGCGCACGAGGAACTGCCCGAGGGTAAACTCGCTGTCCTGCCCCACGTTCATCTCGCGGATCAGGAAGTAGCGGAAAGCGTCGACCCCAAATTGCGCGAGCACGTCCATCGGCTTCACGGGCTCTTCTTTGACCGGCTGTTTGCCTGGCGTTTTCGAGATCTTTTCGCCACCAGCCAGCCACCAGCCGTGAACGAGCAGCGCCTTCGGCGGCGGCAGCCCGCACGCTTTCAGCATGATCGGCCAGTAAACCGCATGGGGCGGCACGAGGATATCCTTGCCGATCACATTAAAATCCGCCGGCCACAGGCCCTTGTCCGCCACCGCGGAGTAGTAGTTCAGCAGCGCGTCGAACCACACGTACGTGACGTAGTTTTCGTCGAAGGGCAGCGAGATGCCCCACTCCAGACGCTCCTTCGGCCGCGAGATGCACAGGTCGTTGAGTGGCTCTTTCAGGAACTCGAGCACCTGCTTCTGCCGGTACTTCGGGAAGATGAAGTCTTCGTGCGTGTTCAGGTAGTCGATCAGCCACTCCTGATACTGGCGCAGCTTGAAGAAGTAGTTTTTCTCCACGATCTCCGTGACCTCGCCGAAGAGCTCCGGCCACGAGCCGTCGGGATTGCGGTCCTTGTCCTGCAGAAACTGCTCCTGCCGCGTGCTGTAGAAGCCGCGGTACTCCGCCTGGTAAATTTCGCCCTTGTCGTAGAGCTTCTGCAGGATGTCGCGGACGACCTGCTTGTGCCGCGGCTCCGTCGTGCGGATGAAGTCGTCGTACGAGACGTTGAGCCGGTCGTAGAGCGCGCGGAATTCCTTCACGGTCTCGTCGACGTAGGCCTGCGGGGCCACGCCCTGCTTGCGCGCGCTCGCCTGCACCTTTTGCCCATGCTCATCGCTGCCCGTCAGGAAGTAGACGTTGTCCCCCATCTGACGCCGGAACCGGGCAATGACGTCCGTCAGCACCTTTTCGTAAGCATGGCCGAGGTGCGGCGAACCGTTCACATAGTCGATGGCGGTCGTGATGTAGAAGGACTTCATGTCGAGTCGGACACTAAAACGCGCCCCGCGCGAAATGTCGAAAGTTTTGCTGTTACAGCACCCTTTGCGAAACGCGCCCCTTCTGTAGCGGCGAACTGCGACCGCCGATCCTTTGGGAGTCAGCCATCAACCAACCGTTAAAAAACACCAAAGCTTTGACCCTCCCACCACGGCCGACACGCTCCCCACGTCGCCCCGCCCATGAATCCGCTCCCGCGCATTCTCGCCATGGCCCTGCTTGTTGTGCTCGCCGCACTTCTGGCCGTGCTCGTCGTGCCCGCGTGGACCCGAGCCCAGCGCGAAACAGCTGCCGCTTCACGCCCCACGTCTCCGGAAGCTGCGCGCCCGGCCTCCAACGATGCCGCCACTCACGTCGCCAGTCCGGTTGCCGCCCCCACCAACACTCCAAAGATCACCTCCCTTCCGCAGCGCACCGCGCTCAGCCTCGCCGCCGTAGCCTGCACACTGACCATCGTCCTCCTCTTCAGCCTCGCGGTCCGCCCCTCGCCCGCCGCGTCGTCCACGCCACCCTTTGAATCGTCGCGCTCCGATATGTCGGCGCTCACGCGACTGGCCGAAACCTCCGCCGCCCAAGGCATCGAGCTCTCCCGCGAGCGCGATGTCCGCCGCCGGGCCGAGGAGGATGCGCAGCTCAAGCAACAGCTCCTCGCCCAATCGCTGCAGGAAAAAATCCGCATTGGCCGCGATCTTCACGATGGCATTATCCAATCGCTCTACGCCGTCGGCCTCACGCTCGAGTCCGTCCGCGTCCTCGTGCCGACCGACCCTGCCGAGGCCAATCGCCGCCTTGAGCGCACCCGCTCCGCGATCAACGACACCATCCGCGATGTCCGCGCCTACATCACCGGCCTCGCCCCGGAAAATCTCCGCCGCGCCGGTTTCGCGCAGGCCCTCGAGTCGCTGCTCATCGAGCTGCAAGCCGGACGCGACACCCGCTTCGATGTGAAGATCGACGACGAGGCCGCCGCGCTCCTCACCTCTGATCAAAGCCTTCAGGCCCTCCAGATCGCGCGCGAAGCCGTGAGCAACGCCCTCCGCCACGGCGGCGCGTCGCTCGTCACGGTTCGCGTCCACAAGAGCGAGCGCGAACTCTGCCTGCTCATCCAGGATAACGGCGTGGGCTTCGATGCCGCCGCCCGCCGCGATGGCGGCCACGGCCTCGACAATCTCCATGCTCGCGCCGCCAGCCTTGGCGCCACGCTGCGCATCACCAGCCAGTCTGGCGAAGGCACACGCGTGATTGCCACCCTGCCCATCCTGCAGCCTGCTGCCGTATGACCAACGCCGCGAAACGCATCGGCCTCGTCCTCGTCGACGACAGCGAAGTCGTGCGCATGGGCCTGCGTGCGCTCCTCAGCACCGAGCCCGATTTCGAGATCCTCGCCGAAGCCGCCAGCGTCGCCGTCGCCGTCGAGACCTGCGCACGCGTCACCCCCGCCGTAGTGCTGCTCGATATCCGCTTGCCCGACGGCTCCGGCGTCGATGCCTGCCGCCAGATTCTCAAGCGCAGCCCCGATTCGCGCGTCCTCATTCTCACCTCCGTCCTCGACGATACAATCGTCGACGAAGCGATCCGCGCCGGCGCGCACGGCTACCTGCTGAAAGAGGTCGATGGCCGCGGCCTGATGAACGCGATCCGCGACGTCGCCTCCGGCAAATCGATCCTCGATCCCGCGGTCACCGCCCGCCTGATGCAGCTGATGAAGACCGGCAACGCGACCGGCCGCGACGCCTTCGCCTCGCTCTCCCCGCAGGAGAAACGCGTCCTCGCCCTCATCGCCGAAGGCTGCACCAACAAGGAAGTCGGCGTGAAACTCAACCTGAGCGAGAAGACGGTGAAGAACTACCTCAGCACCGTCTTCGAAAAACTCCACGTCTCCCGCCGCGCCGAAGCCGCCGTGATCTACGCGCAGGAGAGCAAGAAGTAGCCCGCCGCTGCCGAGCTCTTGGCTTGGCTGTAGGAGCGGCTTACGCCGCGACCGGAACAACGCTGCACCCCCGCCAGCTATGTAGGGGGCCAGCTCGCTGGCGCTTTTCCGCTATTCGGACGAGCGCCCGCAAGCGGGCAGCCTCGCTGGCCGCCCTCAACCGTACCAGCACTCAATTCGTGCTCGTGATTCGTGCTCTTGCTCGTAATCGGCAGACGAAGGCGCAGGCAATCCCTACACCGTCTCCCACCTGTCGAGCGCGAGCAAGAGTACGATCACGAGCACGATGGATCGGGGCGCGACGCCTACTTCACCACCGGTGCCACCGCCGCTCCGGCACCCGCCCCCGCCACCGGCCCCTTCATCCCCACGAAGTGCGCCGCAAACGCCAGCTTGTCCGCCGCCTCTTCAATCTGCTTCGAAGTCGGCTTGCCCGCCCCGTGACCCGCTTTCGTTTCGATGCGGATCATCACAGGCCGCTCGCTCAGGCTCTTCGCATCCTGCGCCACCGCCGCCTGCATCGCTGCCGCGTACTTGAAAGAATGACCCGGGTGCACCCGATCATCGTGATCCGCCGTGGTCACGAGCACCGCCGGATATTTCGCTCCCGTCTTCACGGTGTGAATCGGCGAGTAGGCCGATAGATACTTGAAGCCGTCCGCCTCGTCGCTGGAGCCGTAGTCGCTCGTCCACGCATAGCCGACGGTGAATTTGTGGAAGCGCAGCATGTCCATCACGCCGACCGCCGGCCATGCGACACGCGCGAGGTCCGGACGCTGGTTGATCACCGCACCCACGAGCAAACCGCCGTTGGACCCACCGCTCAGCACGAGCTTCGATGACGACGTGTACTTGTTCGCGATCAGCCACTCGCCCGCCGCGATGAAGTCGTCGAAGACATTCTGTTTCTTCTCCTTGATGCCGGCGTGGTGCCATTCGCGCCCATACTCGCCGCCACCGCGCAGATTGGGCATCGCGTAAACACCGCCCGCCTCCATCCACGCCAGCATCGTGACGGAAAACGAGGGCGTCAGCGAGACATCGAAGCCGCCGTAGCCGTAGAGCACCGTCGGGTTCGTGCCATCGAGCTTCAGCCCCTTCTTGTGCGTGATGAACATCGGCACGCGCGTGCCATCCTTCGACTTGTAGAAAACCTGCTTCGTCTCGAAATCGCCCGGCGCAAACGCCACCTTGGGCGCGTCGAAAATCTCCCCCTTGTTCGTCGCGACATCGTGCCGGTAATTGGTCGTCGGCATCGCGAAGGAGACGAAGTTGTAGAAGAACTCGTTCTCGTCTTCGCGGCCGCTCACCGTCGCGATCGAGCCGATGCCGGGCAGCGCTACCTCGCCGAGCGGCTTGCCATCCTTGGCAAAGACCGCGAGCCGGCTGCTCGCGTCGCGCATGGTATTCACCACGAAGCGGCCGCCGATGATGTCCACCGAGTCGATCACTTCACGGGTCTCCGGCACAAGGGTCTTCCAGTTCTCCACCGCGGGCTTCTTCAGATCGATCGCCACGATCCGCTTCCGCGGCGCGCCCTGCGTCGTGAGCACATAAAAGATATCGCCGTCATTCCCGATCACCGAGTGCTCACCGATCCAGTCGGCGATCAGCGGTTTCGCCGCAGCGGTCAGCGTCGGCGCCATCGCGTCCCCGAGATCGATGTAGCTGAGCAGGCTTTCCGAGGAGGAGCCGCGATTGATCGTGATCGCCACGTATCGGC
>JAZKEV010000386.1:0-1999 GCA_040386765.1 Verrucomicrobiota bacterium
GCGTCATCCCCGGCTCGCCGCGCCCGCTGAGCGATGGCTTCCGGCTGCGCGCCGACGTGGATTATCCGGAGGTGGTGCGGCGCTGGTTCGCCGACCCGCGCCTCTACCGCTTCGGCCAACGCCTCTTCGTATACTGGAACTCCGGCTGGCACGAACCGCGCAACTACCAGTTTATCCACGAGCTCGATCCCCGGACGCTCCAGCCCATCGGCGTCGCCCGCGAACTGGTGCTCCGCAGCGGCGAGCGGCAGAAGCTGGAAAAAAACTGGACGCTGTTTCAGGACCCCGCCGGCGCGTACCGCGCCGTCTACTCCGTGGCTCCGCACCGCGTGCTGGGATTCTCGCTCGAGGGCGAAGGCGACCTACTCTTCGACGAGGTCGCGAACATCCCCTGGGCGCCCGCCGGCTCCCCCCCCAGCCACGGCGGGCTGCGCGGAGGGACGCCCCCGCACCCGACGCCTCAAGGTTTCGTCTCCTTGTGCCATTCGGTACACGACGGCCCCACCGGCTACCGCTACGTGGCGGCCATGTACGCCTTCGCCGCGCAGCCGCCCTACGCGCCCCTCGCCGGCCCAAGTGGCTGGCTGTGCCTGCACAACCCCTTCGGCGAGACCCGCACCCATCCCGCGCTCAATCCCGCCGTGGCCGAGGTCCTCTACCCGTGCGGCGCCGTGCATGACGGCGACCGCTGGCTCATCAGCCACGGCATCAACGACGAGCACTGCGCCCTCACGATCCTCACCGAAACCACGATCGAAGCCGCCGTCACCCCGCTGCCCACCGGGTGAAAGGGCTCCCAGTTCTCGAGTCCAAGAGCGTCTTCCTTAAAACTGTCGCCACTGATTGCACAGATATCACGGATTTCTCCATCTGTGCCATCCGTGTTATCTGTGGCTATACTCAGTTTAAACCGCTCCAAGCCCAGCGCCGCGGAACCGTTCAGCTTTGGCTCGGCGGGAAATCGGCTTTACAGGAGCATGAAACCGAACGTTAAGGCATACCGTGTCCGCTAGCCTCGCCAAAAACATCGTCTCGTCGCTGACCCTCCAACCGGCGCGAATGGTGGTGGGGCTGTGGTCCAAACGGGACCTGATCTGGCAGTTTACCCACCGCAACATCGAGCTGCGCCACCGCGGCAGCCGGCTGGGCGCGTTTTGGGCCCTGATCAACCCGCTGTCGATGTGGGCGCTCTACTACTTCATCTTCGGGCGCATCTACGAAACGAAGTTCGGCCACATCCCCGGCGAGACGGAGCTGGATTTCTCCATCGCGCTCTTTTTCAGCCTGAGCCTCTTCCACCTGTTCACCGAGACGCTGGCCATCTCTCCCAGCCTCATCACGTCGAATCCCAATTTCGTGAAGAAGGTGGTCTTCCCCTTGGAAGTCATGCCGGTCGCGCAACTGGGTGCCGCGCTCTTTCACATGGGCGCCGGCCTCACGCTCGCCCTCGTCGGCAGCCTCTTTGGCACGACAGGCCTCTCCTGGCAGGTGCTATGGCTGCCAGTCTTCGTGCTGCCCTTGGTGCTGCTGTCTCTGGGCGTAAGCTACTTCCTCGCCGCGCTCGGCGTATTTCTGCGCGATATCGGCCAGCTCACGGCCTTCGTCTCCACCCTCCTGCTTTTCTCGAGCGCCGTGATGTACCCGCTCTCGAAAATCCCGCTCGGTTTCGAATGGCTGCGGTTCAACCCGTTTCTGCAGATCGTCGACCTGGCCCGCATGTCTGTCCTGGCCCACCAAACCCCGTCCATGGAATGGCTCGGATATGTATACGCGGTCGGCGCGGCCGTCTTCGTCGGCGGTGCAGTCTTTTTCTCCCTCCTCCGCAAATCGTTCGCCGAGGTAATCTGAGTCGGCGCTTGAAGTAGCGGCGGTCGTCCCGACCGCCATGGGGACGATCATAGCGCAGCGCGGTCACGTCACGCCAACGCGTTCCCAAGCCTCAATCCCCCTTGGGCCGGGCCACCGCAATCTCATACGGCAACCGCACCAACCCATGCAC
>JAZKEV010000387.1:0-3388 GCA_040386765.1 Verrucomicrobiota bacterium
CTCACGCTCTGGCCCGCCTCCACGGTCCGGCTGACCGGCTGTGTGGTGATCGAGATGCCACCCGCCACGCCGCCCACCGTGAGTTTGGCCGAGGCCGTTTCAGTCGAGCCACCCGAGGTGAGCCGCACCGTGTAGGTCGCCGCATCGCCTGATTGGGCGGAGCCGATGGTGTAAGAGGGGTTCGTCGCGCCGCCGATCAGGCTGCCATCCTTCAACCACTGATAACTCAGGCCCGCCCCGCTGGCGGTGACACTGAAGGTCGCGCTCTGCCCCGGATTCACGTTCTGGCTAAGGGGGCGCGCGGTGATCGCGATCGGACCGCCATTGCTTACGGGTGAAACCGAGAGATTGCCCGGGCTGCTCGGGACACCCGGCCCACCCGCGCTCGAGACACTCACCACATAAGACGCCACGTCGTTCGGCCCAGCCGCGGGAATCGTATACGTTGCACCCGTCGCGTCCACGATCAACTCGCCGCTTTTGAACCATTGATAACTCAGCGAAGTACCCGAGGCCACGACCGTGAAGGAGACCGACTGGCCCTCGCTCACCACTTGGTCAAAAGGCTGAATCGAGATCACCGGCAGCGCCGTCTGGCTGGCCGGCTGGCCGCGGCGGATCTGGTTGTTCGAGGTATCCGCCACGTAGAAGGTCGAGCCATCGGCCACGATGCCAAACGGGTCGTAGAAACGCGCCGAACTACCCACACTGTTCGTCTCGCCGACGATGCCGGGCGAGCCCGCAACCGTGGAGACCACACCGCCCGCGATATGGCGGATGATGCTCTTGCCGGAATCGGCCACAAACAGATTGCCCGAGCCATCGACCGCGACGCCGCGCGGAGTATCGAAACGCGCGATGCCCACCGAGCCATCGAGCGAGCCGCTATTGGCCGGCGAACCCGCCACCGTGGAAACCGCGCCAGCAGCCGTTACCCGGCGGATCGCGTGATTCTGGCTATCCGCGACATAAACATTGCCCGAACCATCTACCGAGAGGCCAAACGGCATCTGAAAACGCGCCGCGCCACCCGTGCCGTCGGCGAAGCCTGCCTGCTGCGCCGTGCCGGCCAGCGTCGTGACCACCCCCGCGGGCGTGATCTTGCGGATGATGTGATTACCCGAATCCGCGACATACACATTTCCAGCACTGTCGACCGCGATGCCGTACGGCAGGAGGAACCGCGCCGCGGCACCCGTCCCATCGGCCGAGCCCGGTTGGAAAGGCGTGCCTGCAAACGTCGAGACCACGCCGGCCGCGGTGATCTTGCGGATCGTGAAGTTTTGCGAATCCGCCACGTAGACATTTCCAGCGCTATCCACGCCAATGCCGATCGGGGAAGCGAAGCGCGCCGCTGCGCCCGTGCCATCTGCCGCACCACGCTGGCCAGCCGTGCCCGCCAGCGTGGAGACCACGCGGCCCGGCGTTATCTTGCGGATGGTGTGGTTCACCGTGTCCGTCACGTAAATATTCTTCGCGCTATCGATCGCGACGCCATAGGGGTTGTTGAACGAACCCGGCGTGCCGTCCGCGCCCGTAATGACATTGGCCGCGCCCGCAAAACTCGAAATAGCATAATCCTCGGCCCGCAATGCGGTCGCCACCGCCGCCAGCAGGAACGTCGCTACAGCTACAAGAAGAGGCAAAGAACGAATCCGATAGTGCATCATCATAGGTAAAACAGGGTCTCAGTCTCAGAATCAGGGAAAAGCTACAAGAGAACGGCCTCCGGGGGAAAGGTTCCCATCCTGCAAATTAGCAGCGGGTCATATCAAGTCCCTTAGCCAGTTACGTTGAAAAAACACGGTGAAAAACTCCGCCGCGTGCGCAGCGGGGTGTTATAGGTATGACAACCAAGACGCGCAAAACCCCTATCGGTTAATTTTTGCGATGAATCACGGAGGCGAGAGGGAACGGAAAAGTCGCGAGGAACGCATGGGGTCTCCTTTTCAAACAGCCCGACACTCGAATTTATCTCTGTCATTCTGAGCGCAGCGAAGAATCCACGTGTGCGAAGGCGGCAGGATATCCGTTCCCGCCTGTTCTTCGCTGCGTTCCGAGTGCCACCTAATTCTGAAGCCACACCGTCACCGCCGCCGCCCGGCGCGCGCCTGGAGATGTTTCTGCACCTCCACGAGCGGCCACGTGGTAAACACCTGCTCGCGCTGCAGGCCGCCCTTGCGCGCGGCATTCACCCCCGCCCGCACATGGCCGAGCCCCGCCGTTTCGTGTGCATCGGGATTGATCGCACACAGGAGCCCGCGCTCCGCCGCCTTCCGCCAGTGGCGCCAGTCCATGTCGAGCCGCCACGGGCTCGCGTTGAGCTCGATGATCACGCCATTCGCGATCGCGGCATCGATGGTCTTCGCGACATCCACGCGGTACGCTTCGCGCCGCAAAAGTAACCGCCCCGTGACATGCCCCAGCATCAGCGTGCAGGGGTGCTCGATCGCCTTGATGATGCGCCGCGTCATCGTCGCCTCGTCCTGCGCGAAGGCATTGTGCACCGAGGCCACCACGTAATCCAGTTTCGCCAGCACCGCATCCTCGAAGTCCAGCTCGCCCCCCGCGAGGATGTCGCACTCCACGCCGGAGAACACATGCGTCTTGAAGCGTTTCGTCGCATTCAGGGCCTTGATCTCCTCCACCTGTTTCAGCAACCGCTCCTCGGAGAGCCCGTTGGCCTGAAAGCTCGATTTCGAGTGATCCGCGATGCCGAGATATTCCCAACCGAGCGCATCCGCCGCCGCCGCCATCTCAGAGAGGGTATTTCGCCCGTCGGACGCCGTCGTGTGATTGTGAAACGCGCCGCGCAAATCGCCCTCCTCCACCAGCCGCGGCAACTCGCCTTTCTCGGCGGCCTCGATCTCCCCCATGCCCTCGCGCAGCTCCGGCGGGATGAATTTCAAACCTAACACCTCAAACAACTCCGCCTCCGTCTTTACTTCGGACTTTGGACTTCCGACTTCGACCTTCTTCTTCACCGTCCCCTCGCCCTCCGACGGCACGAGGCCCCACTCGCTCAGGCTCAGGCCGCGCGCGAGCGCCCGCTGGCGCATCTGCACATTGTGATCCTTCGACCCCGTGAAGTGGTGCAGCGCAAATGCAAATTGCTCCTCCGGTAGCAGCCGCAGGTCGGCCTGCAAGCCGCTCTCGAAGCGCACGCTCGCCTTGGTCTCGCCCTTGGCCGTCACCTCTTTCACGCCCGGCATCGCGACAAACCAGTCAACCACCGGCCCCACCTCCGTCGCCGCCACGATGAAGTCGAGATCGCCCACCGTCTCCATCCCGCGCCGCAAGCTGCCCGCCGCTTCCGCGCGCCGCACCTGCGGCAGCTCGCGCAGACCCTTTACGATCGGCGCCGCCACCTCCGCCGCATCCCACCAGA
>JAZKEV010000387.1:3424-13618 GCA_040386765.1 Verrucomicrobiota bacterium
GCTTCGCGGTTCTTGATGCCCGCTAAAATCTTGTCCTGCGTCTTCGCACCAAAGCCCTCGAGCTCCGCGACCCGCCCGTCGTTGCACGCTGCCGTCAGCGCCGCGATGTCCGTGACGCCCAGCTTGGTCTTGAGCGCCTGGATCTTCTTCGGCCCCAGCCCGGGAATCTGCAGCATCTCGACGAGCCCCGGCTCAACCGACGCCTTGAGCTTCTCGAAAAACTCCAGCTTCCCCGTCGTATGCAGCTCCGCGATCTTCTGCCCGAGCGCCTCGCCGATGCCCTTCACCGTTTGCAGTTTCTCCTCGGCGATCAGCCGCGCGAGATCCGCCTCCTCGATCGCCTCCAGCGCCCGCGCACCCGTCTGATACGCGCGCACCTTGAACGGATTCTCGCCCTTCAATTCGAGCAGCGTCCCGATTTCCGTCAGAATATCCGCGATCTCGTTCTTAGTCACGTCGCCCAACAGACCACGAAATCGTGAAAACTCACGAAAAATTCAGCGCCCCTCCGAAAGGTAGGGCGAGGCAGTCCCCGCCGAGCCGTCGCGGCTCCAAGGTCGAAACTCTCCCATTACGTTCGCCCCGCCCTTAGCCAAGACGGACCCGTGCGTCCAGTTGTGCGAGCGTGGTAAACTTCCCCTGCGCCACCTCCGCCATCCTCTTCGCGATAGTTTTCTTCCAAGTCGGAGTGCTCCGGCTTCGGCGTCTTAGCTGGTGAAGATACACCTGTATCTCGCGCAGCTCTTTCGCCGATAGGCGGGACAGGCTTTGCTTGATTTGCAGCACGCTCACACCGCACACGATGGCAGCCCACCCCCTCCGGTCAAGTCACCGCCGCCCGCAACGCCGCACGATTCACCTTCCCCTGCGCATTCCGCGGCCACACCTCCACCGCCACAAACCGCTTCGGCCGTTTCCACGGGGCCATCTCCGCCACCGCGCGTGCCAGATCCGGTTCGCACCCCGCCGCGCGCGGATAGCACGCCACGACGCTTTCACCCCACTCGGCATCCGGCACTCCCAGCACCACCACCTCCGCAAACTCCCCGCTCGCCCGCAGCGCCGCCTCGACCTCCTCCGGCTGCACTTTTTTTCCGCCCGTGATGATCATCGCATCCGCCCGCCCCAGCACGTGCAGTTGCCCGCGTTCGTCGAGCCGCCCGAGATCGCCCGTGAGAAACTCCCGCTCATCCACCCGCTCCGGATAGTACCCGCGAAACAACGACGCCCCGCCCACCCGCACGCGCCCCTCGGCATCGATCTGCACCCGCGCATGCGGTAGCGCCGTCCCGCTGCTCCGCGCCCCGGCGAGAAATTCCTCCGGCCGCAGCGCCGTCACCATCGCCGCCGTCTCGGTCATGCCGTAGCTCAATGCAATCGGCAGTCGCGCCGCGGCGGCAGTATCGGCGAGTTGCGGCCACACCGGCCCGCCGCCGACAAAGATCACCCGAAACCCACGCAACCACTCCACCGCCGCAGGCTGCCCCAGCAACCGCTGCAGCTGCGTCGGTACGAGCGAGATCACCCAGTCTCCCTCGCCCGCGTCCACCGGCGGCCGCTCGCCCCCCTCCAGCCGCTTCCAATCCCACGCCACATACTCGCCACCCGTTAGCGTGCAACGCATCCACGCCATCAATCCGCTGACGTGATGCAGCGGCAGCACGCTCACGGCATTCACGCGCGACAGCCCGAAGTGCGCGCAAAATCCCCGGACCGCCGCGCCCACCGTCTCCTCATCATGCCGCGCAAATTTCAGCCGCCCGCTCGTCCCGCCGCTCGCCACCAGCAACCAGCCGAGCTCCCCCGCGCTCGCCGGTGGCACGTCGCCGATCCGCGCTCGCACGTCGTCGACCTGCTCCGGCGCCACCACAAAAATTTCCTGCCCCGCTTCGATGACCTGGGAAGCTCCGACCGCCTGCTCTACCGCCCGCACGAGCCGCTGTTTCAGCTCAGCGCGTTCCATATCGCCTCCGCATCGATCCGCTCCACGTCCTCCACGCGCACAAACGGCGCAATTCCCGGCCCGTCGAATTGCATGTCCGCAAACAGCGGCGCTACGCCAAACCCCAAGGCCCGCCGCTCCCGCGCGGTTTTCCACCCAAAGGCCATCCTCAAGGCCGAACGCGTCCCCAGCGCCGTCTCCAGCGCCGAGGAAAACACCACATCCGCCTTTGCCTTCTCGAGCCGCGCCAGCGCCGCGCGCGCATCGCCGAGCAGTGCCGGCTTCACGACAAATACTCCCGGCCACCCCACCCCTAGCCAGCGCTCCACATCGCCCTCGCCCACCAGCGATTCGTCGAGCGCAATCGGCGTGGGAAAATCCCCCGCGAGCCCCAGCAGCACATCCTCCACTTTCCTCTGCTGGGTCGCGCCCTGCGAAGCTTCAGCGAAACAGGGTTGCTCGACAAACTCCACCGGACGATCCGCGCACCGCTCCAGCCAGCGCTGGGCCTTCCGCCGATCCCACGCGCCATTGGCATCCAGCCGCAGCTTCGCGCCATCCGGCAGCGCCGCGCACACATCGTCGAGCAGCGAGAGCTCATCCGCCACATCGCCCACGCCGACCTTCCATTTAAAAATGCGAAAACCCATCTCCGACCGCCGCGGCGCGATCTCCAGCGCCGCCCGCCCTGCCGGCAACAGCCCCGCGACGCCGAGGTAGGCCACCTCCGGCTTCACGGCTACGAAGTCCTCTCTCCCACGCTCGACCTCCGCCAACGCTTCCACGATGGCCCCGCGCAGACACCCGCACCGCGCCGGCACCTGCTCGACCACATCGCCCTCGATCCACTCCGCCAGGCTCCGCGCCGCCTCCTCATCCTCGTCCACCGTCTCCGTCCCAAACCACGGAATCGGCGCCGCCTCTCCAAAGCCTACCTTCCCTGTCCCGCCCTCCGACACATCCTCGAGCCGCACGATCACCCCCTCCCTCTCCGCCCAAGGCCCATGCCCCGTCCGCACCACCGCGCGGAAAGGCAGCCGATACCGGCGAAACTGAAAGCGAAAGCGCATGGGATGATTGGAGGAAAACCCGAGAGTCTAGAGCGGAGCGCCGAGAGCCAGACAATAGAACACCCGCCCACAGCCCTCCCGTTTTGTTTGCGACACAGAATGCACCGAAACTCTACCTACTGGATCGAGCCTACCCTCGTCACCTCCCGCATTCATCACCTCCTCCCCAAGCTCCCCAGCCTCTCCATGTCCTCCATGCCACCTCCGTGCCCTTGTGTCTCCCTTCCGAGCCTTTACTCCGAACCTTTCCGCCCTTCCCGACCTTCCTGTTCCCACCTCCGTCTCCGTCCTGCCGCCCTCCCCCTTCCAAAATCCCCGCTTGCGCTACCGCGGGACCCGCATACTCCGTTCATGGCAACCCATGACCAAGGTTGCCACGTCCTCCACTCACGCCGCTGCCGCTGCAGACGCCGACTTCTATCTGGCCGCTGACGCCTTCTTCCGCGCCAACCTCCCGACGGCGCTGACCTTCGACGACGTCTCCCTCGCGACGCTCTACTCCGAGATCCTCCCGAAGGATGCGGATACCTCCACGGCGATCAGCGACGCCCTCGCGCTCCAGATCCCCGTCATCTCGTCCGACATGGATACCGTCACCGAGTCGCGCATGGCCATCGCCATGGCCCTCAATGGCGGCCTCGGCCTCATCCACTACAACATGACGCCGAAGGACCAGGTAAAGGAGGTCGCCCGCGTCAAATACCACATCCACGGCCTCATCCAGGATCCCATCACCATAGGCCCCGATCAGCTCATCGGCGATCTCCTCGCCCTGATCGAGAGCAAGCGCTTCGCCTTCTCCACCTTCCCTGTCGTCGACCGCGAGGGCCGCCTCACCGGCCTCCTCTCGGGCAACGTCGTGAAGGACCGCTACAAGGCCAAGAAAGTCTCCGACGTGATGACGCCCCGCGCCCAGCTCATCACCGAGAAGCAGAAGGCCGTCGCCAAGGATCCGATCAAGGCCGCCGATCGCTTTTTCAGCCAGCACATCGGCATCAACAAGATGCTCGTCGTCGATGAAGACGACCGCCTCCGCGGCCTCATCACCGCCTCCGATGTCGAGCGCATCACCGGCGAGCAAAAGTCGCGCCGCAAGGCCGCGCGCGATACCGATTTCCGCCTCGTCGTCGGCGCCGCCCTCTCCCCCGTCCGCAAGCCCGATGGCTCCCTCGATCGCGACAGGATCATCGAGCACGTCGGCAATCTCGTGGCCGAGCACGTCGATTGCGTCGCCGTCTCCACCGCGCACGGCCACACCGCCGGCGTCGGCGATGTCGTGAAGCTCGTCCGCAGCGCTTTCAAAGACCTCACCATCGTCGCGGGCAATGTCACCAGCGCCAGCGGCGTGGCCTTCCTCGCCGGCTGCGGCGCCAATGCCATCAAGATCGGCCAGGGCCCCGGCTCCATCTGCACCACCCGCATCGTCGCGGGCGTCGGCATCCCGCAGCTCACCGCCCTCCACGTCGCCGGCAGCGCCGCGAAAAAGCTCGGCGTAAAGCTCCTCGCCGATGGCGGCATCACCAAGAGCGGCGACATCGTGAAAGCCCTCACCCTCTCCGACGCCGTGATCCTCGGCGGCCTCCTCGCCGGCTGCCGCGAAGCCCCCGGCGAGATCCTCGAGATCAACGGCAAAGTCTATAAACAATACCGCGGCATGGGCAGCCACGCCGCCATGAAAGCCGGCAGCGCCGCCCGCTACGGCCACGACAAGACCGATACCACCCGCAAAGTCGCCGCCGAAGGCATCGAAGCGCTCAAGGAAGTCAGCGGCTCCGTCGACGACGTCCTCTCCAACCTCATCGGCGGCGTGCAAAGCGGCATGGGCTACCTCGGCGCCGCCACCCTCCCCGACCTCCGCGCCAAAGCCCGCTACATCCGCGTCAGCCCCGCCGGCCAAAAAGAAGCCGCCCCGCACGACGTGATCGAAGTGTCGACGCGGACATCTTCAGCATGATAACCGTTCAATTATAGACGCCATGAACAAAGAAGGATTTCTCGAGGCCATCAATACCCTAAAGCTGTATCGGCGTGCTGAACTCCTGGATTCGGACGGCGACTCGCTTGTTGAGGCTCTCTATGTCGATCCTCTTCCTGATGAACATGTCCTTCGAACGGTGCTGCGCCCCAATACCACTTTTTTAGTAGGCAGAAAAGGGACTGGAAAATCTACAATATTTCAAATCGCTCAAAAAAAATTAGATGGCGAGAAGAATACCACTTGGGCCTACATCGACATAAAAACAATGTTTGAGGCGTCGACCTCCCTCCTGGTTGCCGAACTTCCACCAGAAGCCAAGTCAGCGCTGCCTGAAGCGGCCTACCGAAAAGCAGTCATCTTTAACTATTTCCTAACCGCTTTAGTTAAGGAAATTAGGAACCAGATAGATAAGCGCATCCAGAGCAGCCTATGGGAAAGGGTAAAATCCGCCTTCACCGGCTCCGTCTCCGAGCTATTCGAAGAACTCGATCAGTTCATTAAAGACATCGAACAGAACAAATATCTAGACGTCACCGGCAGTCTTTCGCAACAGACCGCAGAAAGCCAAAAACAATCCCGGAAAGAGAGCTCTACGACTGACGATAGCTTAGAAATCTCACCCAAGGCTATCACGATCTCCCTAAAGGACATCAACAACTTAATCCACGAAGTCGAAAAAACAAAAAGTCAAAACTACTCGCAGGTATACATAAGAATATTCGACATCAAAGGCCTGATAGACCGCCTGAGAGAGATACTTGGCAGGCTCAACCTTCGGCACCTCTACATCTTTATCGACGACTTCTCCGAGCTGCCTCGCTCTGACATGGAGGAAATAGTAGATACCGTCCTCGCCCCCTTTAACAATTGGTCGGAAGAATTCATAAAACTAAAGATCGCAGTTTACCCCGGGCGGGTATTCCTCGGCGCGATCGATCGATCAAAGATCGATGAAATATATCTAGATATTTATCGAGCATACGGGCGCGACGACGTTTCAGGCATGGAAGAACGCGCAATTGACTTTGTAAAGCGAATCATAACACGTCGCCTCGACCACTACAAAGCAGGAGATATATCTTCATACTTTGATGCCGAAGCGCAGATTTTATGGCGAAGCTGCTTCTATTGTTCACTGGGCAATCCAAGAATCTTAGGTTACATATTATACTACTGCTATGAGACAGACACCGTTTACGGCAGAAAGATAGAATCCAACACCTTAAAAAAGGCGGCACGGCGATACTACGAAGAAAAAATAGAAGAATATTTTCGTCTAAATAAATTTCTCCACGAGGCATTCGAGGAAAGATCTTCTATATATAGCCTTAAAGAGCTTCTGGAGGCTCTGGTAAAGAGAGCGAAATCGCTACGGACTTACCGCGAATCCAAGGTAATGGCCGAACTCACTGGAAGGCCACCAACCAGCCACTTTCACGTCAAGACGGAATACGACAGCGTCCTAAGCACACTAGAGCTGAATTTCTTCATCACAAAATACTACGAGATGAAAGACCGAGACGGACGAGACGTCTCCGTATACGCGCTCAATTATGGACTATGCCAACAACAAGCTATTTCCTTCGGACGCCCCAAGGAAAAGCGAGAACATCGACTTTATTTCGTTGAGCGCATTTACGACTACAGCCCAATAATCGCTGGGTATATAAAGGTTAACCAAGAAATCTTATGCGACAACTGCGGCGAAAGGCACGCGCATGAAATGCTTCCCGCAATCCAAGCCTTTGGCATGCTCTGCCCAAAATGCAAAAAAGGACAATGCAAGGTCGTCAATCTCTCTCGAAAGTATGAGCAGCTAATCAAGTCCGTTTCAGCCGAGAACCTCCTCCCAGAAGCTGAACTTGGAATCTTAAAAACATTACATGATCATCGCGAGCAGATGTTCGCCAAGGAAATTGCGTCAGAACTCGACTGCTCCTATCAATTAGTAGGACTACGTGCGCGCAATCTCGCAGAACGCGAACTCATCAACCGAGGCAAAAACGAACAGGGGCGACGCACATTCGAGATTCAAGGAAAGGCGGCATCCATCTATTTCACAATCTTGCCTGAAGATATTATGGATTTTGCCGAGCGCGAGAGCGACGATAAAGGGTTTGAAGCAGAAGACTACTAATCAAGCGTCCTCTGTCTTTGGCATAACCTAAAATAAGGACGATAGCGCCAGTGCCGCTTTCGGCGCGAAGTTCTGCGCGTGCGTGTTGCACACGACGTGAACCGAATCTGCCTTCTCCGCCAGTATCCGAACGCGCCCGGCAATCTCCTTCAACTCCTCATCGGAGTATTGATAGGCGTGTTTTTCCTCGGCGGTTTTCAGCGCTTCCCAATCTTTCCGGCGGCCGTGGAGGCGTAAGTAGGCGAGCTTGGGGTTCGTCACTTCATCGACGGCGGGCATGATCGTCGACTCCGTAACCTGCGGCATGTCGACCGCGATCCAGACGAGTTTGCGGGACCGATAGTACTCCAAGGTCTGCTCTCGATGCTCGGCATCGACCCAACCGCTGTGGCGTAGCTCAACGGCAAGGAGGTGCGGTTGGAGCTTTTCGACGAGGAGGTCCAGTTCCTCGAGCGTGTGCTTCTGCGGGGAAAAGCTCGGCGGCAGCACCATGAAGAAGGTGCCCAGCTTCTGCGCGTCGATCAGCGGTTGGGCGGCGCGGAGCGTCTGCGTGACGAAGCGGCCGGCCTTGGCGGCGCCTGCGGGGTCGGAGGAGATTTCCTTCGGCAGCTTGAAGTCGAAAATGAAATCCGGCGGGGTCTGTTTCACCCAGTTTTGCACGAGCGCCAGCGCCGGGATGCGATGGTAGCTCATATTGAGTTCCACGTGCCCGAAGTGCGTCGCGTACGTGGCGAGCCGCTCGTTATCCGGCAGGCCTTTCGGGTAGAGCACGCCCTTGTACTCTTTGTCCGTCCAGCTCCCGATCCCAACGCTGATTTTTGCGGCCATGGCTCACAACGAACGCAATCCCGGCGCGCGCTCAACCCCCTTTCCGTTTTCGTGTCTTTCTTGGCCCCCACTCCTAGCTCTTCACGGTCTGGCCGGTGAACTCCTCCTTTTCCCTGCGGTCCAAGCCCCTTCCGCGCTTCGTTCACGTTCACCCACGCATCTCATGAAAATCACCGAATTCGCCTTCACCGGCACTCCCGTCACCGACATGAAACGCGCCAAGGCCTTTTACGAAGGCGTGCTCGGCCTGAAGAAATCCCGCGCCTTCGGCCAGCATGAGGGCGACGACCAGTGGGTCGAGTACGACATCGGCGCTGGCTGCCTCGCGATCATCACCGGCGCCGCCGATCAATGGCCGCCCCACGCCGCCGGCACCGCCCCGGCCTTCGAAGTCGAGGATTTCGAGGGCTCCGTGAAAGAGCTCCGTGCCGCCAAGGCAAAGTTCATCTGGGAGCCCCGCGAAAGCCCCGGCTGCTGGATGGCCGTTGTCGCCGACCCCGATGGCAACTGGGTCGTACTCCACAAACGGAAAGCCCGCTAATCTTAGCTACGAAGAGCACGGAGGCCCAAGCCGATCACAGAATGCCGGTCCCATGCCGCGCATTCTTCGGGTTCTCCGTGGTCTCTGTGCCTCCTCCGTGCGCTCTGTGTCTCAAAAAGAATAACCACTGTGCGGGACCGCCCCGTGTCATGCCGCCTTTTCTGTTTGCCCTGACCCGCCGCGTCGCGTTTTGACTTTGCGGCAACAGGGTTTGTCGGCGCTCCGCGCCGCCGGGCTTCGGTTGCACGAAACACGCAACCATGTCCCTGCTCCCCTTCTCCAGTCAGCTCATCGCCGATGTCGGTATCTCGCTCGGCGATGAAGGCAAAGGCCGTTTGATCCCCGAGGTCGCCGACGAGCTCCGCGGCACCAGCGCTCCCGTCTCCGTCGTCCTCAAGGTCAACGGCGGCGCGAACTCCGGCCACACCGCCGGCGGCATCAAGCTCAACCTCCTGCCCGCCGGCGTCGTCGTCCGCGATGCGCCGCACCTCTGCATCGGCAGCGGCGTCGTCGCCGACCCGCGCAAGATCTGGTGGGAGACCAAGCCCCTCGAGAAGAAGGGCCACGCCATCCTCTCGCGCCTCCTCATCGACGAGCGTACGCTCGTCTCCGATCTCACGCACCGCCTCCTCGACCTCGCGTGGGAAGACTACCGCGTGAATATCCTCGCCGAGGAGGCCCGCGGCTCCACCGGCCGAGGCATCACGCCCTCCTACCTCGATGAGGTCGGCCAGCAGCAGATCTACTACTCCGATTTTCTCGCCGGCCCGAACTACTTCGCGCGCAAGCTCGCGCAACGCGCCGACCGCGCCTGCCGCACGATCCAGCACGTGTGTCGCGTGAGCGGCGAGACGTGGAATGGCTTCTTCCAAAAACTCACCGCCGCCGAGCGCCGCGCCAATGCCGAGGCCATCGAGCTGGGCATCTTCTCCGCCGACGAGTTCGACTTCGATCGCTTCCGTGGCCCCGTGCCCTTCTCGCTGAACCTCGAGGCGCTGACTGCCACCTATTGGGAAGCCGGCACCGCCCTCGCCAAAAACATCGGCGAGGTCCGCGAGCTCATCCTCCGCGAAGTCGCCGCCGGGCACACCATCATCGGCGAGTTCGGCCAGGCCTACTGGCTCGACAAGCGCCACGGCTTCTCGCCCAACGTAACGGCGTCGCACACCTTCACGCCCGAGTTTTTCGAGAGCGCGGGCATCCCCGTGCAGCGTATTCACACCTTCGGCGTCGCCAAGGCCTACGATACCAAGGTCGGCACGCACACTTTCCTCACGCAGATGGACGACGCGCACCCGCTCACCACCAAGCTCAAGCAGCTTGAGTTCGGCACGAGCACCGGCCGCCAGCGCATGGTCGGCTGGTACGACGCCGTGGAGAAAGGCGACGCCCTCCGCTACGGCGGCTTCCAGGATGTGATGATCAACAAGCTCGATGCCCTCACCCACAGCGGCGAGTGGCGCGGCGATCTCCAGATCTGCACCGGCTACCAATCCGCCGACGGCAAGCGCTTCACCCACGTCCCGCGCAACGAAGCCGTCCGCAAGGCCCTGCGCCCGATCTACGCCACGTACCCCGGCTGGGCCGAGGACGTCTCGCACATCCGCCGCTTCAGCGACCTCCCGCGCAACGCCCAGCGTTACGTCGGCGGCATGATGAAGGGCCTCCTCGACATCGCCTTCGAAGGCAAAGCCCACC
>JAZKEV010000387.1:13628-13915 GCA_040386765.1 Verrucomicrobiota bacterium
ACAAGCTGCCGAATCTGCGCTACCTCGGCGTCGGCCCCGAGCCCTCGCAGATCATCAAAGACGTCCCCGCCGCGCCGGAATTGGTAAAGCTGGCGGACAGTTGAGCAGTAAAGATCGCGGTAGGATCTGAGGTATTTTGTGGCCCTGCGCGTAAGCGCAGGGATCGCATCGCCCTATCGGCCGCGCATCGACTGTCTTTTAGGTAGGGCGAACCGTCCCGGTGAGCCGTCGCGCTTTGCGCGGTCGTAGTCTTTTCGATCTTCGCAGCCCTGCATCGCGACGGCTCA
>JAZKEV010000388.1:0-2374 GCA_040386765.1 Verrucomicrobiota bacterium
ATCCGCGGCATCGGCGGCGGCATGACCTCGATCACCAACGACGGCGCGCCCGCCTCCAACATTTGGACTACGGCCACCCGCGGCGTCGACGTGCGCTCCATGGCGCTCAACGACATCGCGCGCATGGAAGTGTCCAAAGTCCCGACGCCCGCCAACCCCGCCGACTCGCTTGCCGGCTCCATCAATCTCGTGAGCAAGAGCGCCTTTGAGCGCAGCGGCCGCCAGCTCCGCTACTCGCTCAATCTGATCGGCAATCACGAGAACCTCGACTTCAAGAAGACGCCGCACTCGCACGGGGATAAGATGACCCACAAGATCTTCCCCGGCGCCAGCCTCGACTTCACCTGGCCCATCACGAAGCGCTTCGGCATCGTGATCGCCGGCAATCACTCGCGATCCTTCAACGAACAACACCGCACGCTCCAGACCTGGACGTCCCTCGCACCCACCGGCAGCACCACGATCGACTACTCCAAGCCGGTCATGAACTCGCTCGCGTTGCTCGACGGTCCCCGCGACCTCACGCGCAACACGCTCAGCGTGAAGGCGGACTGGAAGGTCACCCTCAACTCCGTGCTCTCCTTCAGCCACGTCGCCAGCCGTACCGATACCCGCATCGGCTCGCTCTCCTACACGTGGAATACCAGCACCACCGCCGCCCCCCTCCCTGCCACCGGCATCCCGCTGAGTTGGACCCCCACCGAGACCCTCGGCGCCACCGGCCGCGGCTCGCTGAATAACAACGGCACCAACCAGCTCATCAACCAGATCTCCGACTCCAGCACCGTCAGCTACCGCTACGACGATGGCCGCTGGCGCGTGGAATCGGGTGTAAGCCGCTCCGCTTCGCAGATCAAGCGCCGCTACTTCGACGCTGGCTTCTTCCTTCAAGCTAGCGCCATCCAGCGCTTCCCTGTCCGCATCAACTTCCGCGATGTCGGCAATGGCGCCGCCATCCCCGGCCGCATCGAAGTCTTCGATAACAACAACAATCCCGTCGACTGGAACGACCCCGCCAACCTTCGCGGCAATACCGCCAACAACTCCAATCTCAACAATCGGAGCTACACCAACCAAGGATTCGTAAACGTCCGCCGCACGCTCGACTTCATGCCGGTGCCGACGGCAATCCAGACCGGGGTGTTGGAAAAGCGGGTGATGCTCGACACCAACAATCTGCAGGAGACCTGGACGTTCATGGGGCCCAATGGCGCCTCCGCCACCACTGCCCCCATCGAGCCCTACCTGATGCAGAACTACAAGGGCGTCGATACCGGCTACGGCGTGCCCAGCATCAACTGGATGTCGCCCAGCCGCGCCTTCCGCGCTTATCAGCTCAATCCCCAGCTCTATACGCCGACCGACGCGCAGCGGGCCACGGACCGCAACAATCACATCGATAACTACGAGAAGATCAAAGAGAAGGTTCAGTCCGCTTACGTCCAGGCCGATACCCGTCTCTTCAACAGCCGCCTCCGCATCCTCGGTGGCGTGCGCTTCGAGAAGACCATCGATGATGGCGTCGGTGGCCTCAACAACGCCGATGCCGTCTGGCAGCGCAACCCCGATGGCTCGTATGTTCGCAACGCCGCCGGTGCACGCGTCCGCAAGCCCGAGGCCGGCGCCGCCGCCTCCCTCGCCGAGAGCCTGCTGACCCGTCAGCACCGCGCCTTCTTCGCCCACAAGGAATACGACGGCTACTACCCGAGCATTCACCTCACCTACAACGCCACCGAGAATTTCCTCCTCCGCGCCGCCTGGGCCAAGACCTATGGCCGGCCCAACTACTCCGACATCATCCCGCGCACCGTCACCACCGGCAACGACTTTGACGAAGACGATGTACTGGGAGAAAGCCAGTACCGCGGTGTAATCACGATCCGCAATCCCAACCTCTCCCCGTGGACGGCGGACAACTACGATCTCTCGGCCGAATACTACACTGACAACGGCGGCCTGATTTCCGCCGGCCTCTTCCTGAAGGAGTTGAAGGACTTCTTCGGCGACGGTGCCCAGCGCGCGACGCCCGCGCTCCTCACCGAGCTCGGCCTCGACCAGCGCTATCTCGATTGGGATATTCGCACGAAGTTCAACTCCGGCGATGCGCGCATCACGGGTGCGGAGCTCAACATCCGGCAGAACCTCCGCATCTTCCCCGTGCTCGGCAAATGGGGCAGCTACTTCACGCTCTTCGCCAACGGCACCAAGCTCGATCTCGATGGCAATCCTGGCGCCTCGTTCCAGAGCTTCATCCCGAAGAGCGCCAACTGGGGCTTCACCTTCGCGCAGAAGCGCGTGACCTTCACCGCGCGCTGGAACTATCGCGGCCTCGACAAGCGTGCTCCACAGGCCGCCTTCGGTGGTCTGCTCCTCA
>JAZKEV010000389.1:0-8271 GCA_040386765.1 Verrucomicrobiota bacterium
AGCGGTGCTTGCCTCCCCGTCTATCACCCTTCGATGCCAGGGCGTGGCTCATCGAGCCCGATAGTTTGTTAGCCTGCTTACGACGTTTGGCTATCCGCTTGTTCTTAGATCGCTCGCTCATGATCTTTTCCCCTTAGTTCTCTGTTTCCTGCCTCTTGAGTTCAGCCTGCTATCCTTCCGAACAATTCCCCCCTTACCCCCCAAGGAAAAACCCTTGGGAAGGGAGGGGAATTGGTCGGCTAAACCTGCCTCTTTGAGACGAGCCAGCTAGAGCCAACCGCAGGGCCTTACGGTCCCCTGCACGCCGATATTTTCCCTAGCCTACGGCACACCCGGCGAGGCTTGCGCCCCAATTCCGCACCGCCCGTCATCGCTAGGTTAGCTCCGCCGCACATGAAGCGCGGCCCAGCCAGGGCGACGGGGACCCAGGCCCGGTAACACTAATGTTACACGGGTCTGTAATGAGCCGGACAAACAGTTTTGTGGGGGCAAAGTATTGAAGGACCGCTTTCCGGGTGATAAGACCAGGGAAGGGGTCGCACGTAGCTTTGCCCTACAAAGCTCTCGATCCGAAAGGCGGTCAGCGTCAAACTGGCCGCCTTTCCCATTTTCTAAGCTACATTCCCGGGCGTTTGCAAGCGGGACCTGTCGGGGACGGTTGAAATTTTTCGCTTGATCGAGGGGTAGTGGCACCCTATGGCGCAAATCAACTAGGGCTGGTCGAGGAGACGCTCGCCCCGCGCGTCCGGGACCTTGATCCGGTCCGGATTTGCTTCCCTCCACGCGTTGCACCGCTCGATCATACGATCCACCGCCGCGACCTGTTCGGCGTCCGCGCCAAGCTCGACGCACTTCTCGCGGTAGAACGGCAGCGTGAGCGCGAAGGCCGTATCCTTCGCCAGGAACGCGCACCACTCATCCTCCGGGACGTGCGCCCCGTTCTTGTACTTAAAAATTTCGCCGTAGAACTTCGCGTCGAGCTTCGACATGTTGCTACCCTACTATTCTCCGCTTGCCATAGAACAGGGGCGTCATTGACGCCGCGAGATCGGGGCGGAGTTGCCCGACCTGATAGCACCAAAGCGCGCAGGCGTCGGCCTCGTCATCGTTGGCGACGTTCCAGCCGAACGAGCGGCACTTCTCAATCGTCTTCGCCTTCGCGATCTCGCGCTTCGGGTTGTTGCCGATAAAGTAATTCCGGACGTCGGAGGTCTTGCCCTCGCGTAGCTCGACGCGCTCGTAGCAAAATTCCTCTAGGTGCTCGCACATGCCGACGAGCCACTTGATGATATCCATCGTCGTCCTGCCTGACATAGCAGTTGCTGAGGCCGCGCTCTCGAAGACGACAAGCTCCGCCGGGTGCGTCGAGAGGTGCATCGAGAGCCACGTCCGGAACGTCCGATATTTGCCCGCGCGGTCCGCTCCAGGCTTGCCGAACCGCAGCGAGCCGAACTCAAGGTGCTTTGTGCCCGGAGAGCCATAGGCCCAGCCTGTAGAGGTCGCGAGGTCGAGCGCGAGGATCGGTCCGCTAAACATCGAATGTTAGCCTTTCAAACGAAACAAGCTCCAAAGGGCAGGCGTAGTACCGCTCAAAATTTCCAGTATTGCGCGCTCGCGCCTCGCGGATATACCACTCGCCGGAGGTGCGGTCAGAGATAACCGCTGCGTGAGTGATCGACTTGTTAACCGAAACGTAGAACTTCGCCGACCCCTCCGCGCGCTCAACCGCTGCCGCATTAGAGACGAAGACCTCGCGGAACGGCCAGTCGCTTCGGCAAGTAAACTCTACACCGAGATGCTTCACCTCGAAGCGTAGCCTGCTCTCACCCACAGTCACATACAGGTCGCCACCGTCAACGTATCTGGAGTGTTCCCGGGCATCCGGGGCGAATGCTAGCGGCGGTATCTCTACCGCGCGGCCCTTGAGATGCTGCGCGAGTGCAACGGCAAAGACCGCCCTCGATGAGGCCCCGAGCCGGGAAAGGAACCTCTGGTGCTGCTCACCCACGCTTCGCCTTTTTCTTTTTCGCCTTCTTATCTTTTTTCCTCAGCTCACCGAGCGGCACCACAAGCCCCGCTTTGGCGTCCTTGCGGTATTGCGCGATAATCTCCTGCTTAATTGTCTTAGGTGCAGCCGCCGAGCGTTCTAGCCGCTTGCGCTCTCCTAGCGCCTGGAGCGCCGCGAGCTTCGGTCCGATCTTGCTCTCCGCCATGGTCTCTCCCTTTCAAGTAACGCGCTTCAATAACGCTGCGGCAACCATGGCCGACAACACGAACAGCGAGGGCTTCTTGATCCCCGCCTGCCTTGCCACCCACTCCGCGGAAACGATGGCGGCCCCGTACACGAAACAAGTTATGAGAGCCGCCATCGCCTGTACTCCTGTTAAGCCGTCCCGGCAGGCTCACCGCCGAGCGCGTCGTTGATATCCTTGCCGGTGGCGCCGGGCTGCTTTTTCGGCTTCGGCTCTTTCGGCTCCTTGGCCTCGACCTCCGGAGCCGCCTCGGCCGGGGGCAGGTCCTTGAACAACGCAAGCTGTTCGCTCTTGCCCTGCGCCTTCGCCATCTTGTGCGCGATCTTGCGCTCCTCGGCGTCAAGCTCGGCCAGCATGTCCTTGAGCTTGCCCTGTGCCTGGATGATCTTGATATGGAGCTTGCCGACCTTCTGCGGAACGCCGCGCGCCGCGAGCCCCTCCAGGACCGTCGTCATCGTCTCGCGATGCCGCCGAGCCTTGTTCATGTAGGAGCCCCGCGCGCTCTCGATTAGCTCGTATTGTTCGAGCATGTCGCGAACGAACTTGTTCACCATCCGGTCGCTGATATCGACCTCCGCCGTCGCCTTAGCTGACTTCGCCATGTTCTCTCCGTCTCCGTGGTGCCCACTCCGTTTTGAAGCGGTGATAATGCTCGGGGCAGTATGATGAAGCATATTCACCGGTGACGCCTTTTAACTTCGACTGACCGCAATACCGCATGAGGCCGTCGCGGCCAATGCCTGCGGCCGGGGCTCTGCAATGGTGAGGCGCGAGGTCCGCGAAGTCGACCGCGCCCTCGACCTCCTCCGCCGCCGGGATCGCGGTCGGCTGCACGGGGATGAGCGCGGAAGCCTCGTCCATGGGGAGGGGCTCGCCCTTCGCCTCGGCCCTAGAGGGGACAAAGCGCGCGGCCTTCGGCTTCGGCGGGACTACTGACGCTCGCGCCGCGTTGGCTCTGGCAGCGATAGGCCCCTGGTGACCGTGCGCTCTGCCTGCCGCCTTGATATCGAGCCGGTGCAATTTGCCGACCACCGCATTGCGCGAGACACCAAAGACCGCCGCGACCTGCGACGCGCTCATGCCCTTCGCCCACATTTCCTTGAGCCTCTCGATAGAGGCATCATCCCACTTGAAGTCGCTCACGGCAAAGCTCCCCTGGCGAACGCGGTTTTATCTTTTGAAAATGTCGGGCCGGAGTTTGGTGGGCGACATGCCGACGAGCGGCGCGATCTGGTGCACTCGCTCGATAGGGACGCGCTTCCACTGGTAGACCGCTTGCCGCTGGATGCCGCACTCCTCCGCGATCCTGGAGGCGAGCCCCCGGGTCTTGAGGATATCGGCCATCACCGCCTCCGCATCATCGCGGCGTTCGGCGTCTTTTTTGGCTGCGGCTTTCTTGCTCATGGGCCGAAAGGTAAAGCCCACCTTACCCTTTGGCAAGGAGCGGACGGAGGAATTCATCCCCAATAAATGTAAAGGGGGGCTTTACAAGCCCGGCCTGGTCCTATACCAATATTGAGGCCGGGGGCAATTCCGCACCACCGGCGAATAAGGAGCAGAAACCATGTTGAACGCCATTAACCGGACCTACGGCCAGCACGCCCGCTTCGATAACGCCAAGGGCGGCATGACCGAAGACCAGCTTCGCGCCGCCGCGCCCTCCGTTTTCGCCATGACGGCCCACGAGAGCCGCAGCGAGCGGTTCCGGCCGATCCCGACCATCGAGGTTGTCCGGGGCCTCAAGAAGGAGGGCTTCGTCGTAGTCGGCGCGAAGCAGTCGGTCTCGCGCATCCCGGGCAAGTCGGACTACACCAAGCACCTCCTGCGCCTCCGCCGGGAAGATGACCGCAATTATCAGGTAGGCGATACGGTCGCCGAGATGCTGCTCAAGAACGCGAACGACGGCACCTCGATCTACGACCTCTTTGCGGGCCTCTTTCGCATCCGCTGCCTCAACTCCCTGGTGGCGATGCAGGAGAGCATTTCTAACGTCAAGGTCCGGCATACCGGCAAGGACATCATCGGGCAGGTTATCGAGGGCACGTTCTCGGTGATCGAGGACGCGAAGCTGGCGCTGGCCGCCCCGCAGGACTGGTCGCAGATCAAGCTCGACCGGGACGAGCGTATGGCGATGGCGAAGGCCGCGCGGGTCCTCCGCTTCGGAGATGCCGAGGGGCAGGTCAACACCCCGATCACCGCCGAGCAATTGCTCGAGGTCCGCCGCCACGACGACCAGGAAAACAACCTTTGGACGAATTTTAACGTAGTCCAGGAGAACGTCATCCGAGGCGGTCTGCACGGTGTCGCCCTCGACGCGAACAACCGCAGGCGGCGCATGACCACCCGGCAGGTCAACGGCATCGACCAGGACGTTAAACTGAACCGCGCCCTTTGGACCCTCGCGAACGAGATGGCGAAGATCAAGGGCTGGCAGGCTCCGAGCGGTGGGCGGAACGCCGCTTAAGAGGAGAGGGCGCGGCTTTCTTGCCCCGGGAGCCGCGCCCGACTTCCTTCCCTTCTCGCCCCGAGCCGCCGCAAATGCAGATCACCTACCTATCGAACCCGAATATCTCCCCGCGCGCCGTGACGGTGCTGCTCGACCGGGAGGAGTGCGAGAACCTCGGCTGGTGGGCGATGAACGATATCAAGCCGGACGCCCCGGTCCCGCTCCCTCACTCGCTACTCGACGGGCTTTGGCTCATCGAGAGCTTCGAGATCAAGCATACCTCGCGCTATTCGACCGCCCTCGAACTGAGGGCCATCCAGCACCTCCCCGCCGCTCGAAAGGAGCATTCGATGAACTACTCGACCGCGATATTCCTTCTTAACGACAAGGTCCGCGCCGTCTTCGGCATTTACGAAGACGACGAGGGCGGCAAGAAGACCGTCCCGCGCAAGCTGTTTAAGACCCTGGACCAGAGCATCAAGGTCGGGGACTACGTCCTCGTCCCGACGCATACCCGGCACAAGATGACGGTTAACAAGATCGTCGAGGTCGACGTCGAGCCGCCTCTCGAGACGAGTGAGCAGATCGACTGGATCATCGGCCCGCTCGACGACGTTATCTCCGCCTTCACCGCCGCGACCTACGACGTGTCGCTCACCGCCGGGAAGATCGTCCTCGGCGAGGAGGCTCGCGCAATCGAATTGATGAAGGCGGCAGAGAAGCGCCACCAGCGCGAGGAGATCAAGAAAAAGGTCTTGGCGCACGTCGACGCGACCGAGCTTGCCGCGCTCCAGATCACCAAGCGGACCGACGTCGACGCGAACGAAGATGAGTTCGACCGCGTTATGCGCGAGCAGCCGCCGACGAGCTAAACCCTATTGCGGCGTGACCTCCTGTCCTTGGCCTTAGAGGAGCGCCGCAATTGTTATCTAAGTGCATGCGCACTTAGATAATCTCACGGACTAAAGTCCGCGAGACTTCCGCCGGGGAGAGAGCCGTAAGGCTTGAGGACGAAGGTTCTCTCCCTGAACGAAGGGTTTAACCGGAGCCCGCCCGATGCCCGTCGCACCAAAATACAAAGCCGCCCTTTGGCATATCCTCGGAGGAGACCGCTTCTTCGTGGTCCCTGCCGATATGGACGAGGCCAGGATCTATCTAGGCCACGGCAAGTTTGACGACCGCGCGCTTTGTCAGGCGACGTCATGGGCCAATGCGCAATTGATCGCCGCGGCCTTGAACGAGTTTCCCCATGGGTAGCTGTCTCGCATGCGGCGGACGCGCCCTCAAGCGGAGGCGGGGAGGTCTATTCGTCTGCCGCCGCCATGGCGTACAGCCCTCGAACCGGCACCTCGATAGCCGAGGCCTGCCGACGTCCGCCGAACAACGCGCCGCAATCTGCGAGAGGGTCGAGGCCCTCCGCCTGGAGATCGAGAGGAGAGACGATGCCAGATAACGAGACCCACCTCGGCGACGGGCTCTACGCGTCAATGGACGCCGGGATGATCCGCCTCCGCGCGCCCCGCATGGGCGGGGACCACGTCGTCTATCTCGACTTCGACGTTACCCTCGCCTTCGCGCGCTGGATGCACGAGCAGAAGATCGTCTTGCCGAAGTTTGAGGAGCCGTAAAACCGCCTGCGCATTCCGTCTGGCCTGGAAAATTTTTAGGCGGCCCGGCGCGACCTGATCGAAAGTCCTATTGAGGTGAAACCGAGATGAAGACCGTCATCCTTGCCTACGGCCCGCTCTACCTGCCGGTCGACAAACAGATCGACGGGCAATTTGTGGTGTCCTACGACCCCGACGCTACCGCAGACGGGCGCGTGACAGGCGAGGCGAAGTTTTCGCACGATATCGAGGATGCAATCAAATTCGATACCGTCCAGGAGGCAGAAGCCTTCGCTATGCAGGTCTCGAAGACGAGACCGCTCCGCGCAGACGGGCATCCGAACCGACCGCTCCGCGCGTTCACCCTGGAGTTTATGATGATCGGAGGCGAGCGATGAACGACAGAGATATCGAACGCTGGATGACCAGCTTGTCGAAAGAACTGATTGCCGAGGCTCGTGAGTTGTTGGAACAGGACCACCCTGTAGAGGCTCGCATCGTTTTGGCACTGGCCACTGCGCTTATGCGCGCGGGCGGGAAGGTCCCATGAAAACGATCTGCGGAGCCTGCGGGCAGGAGATCAAACCGCCCGACGACGAGCGCCGCGTCGAGCGCGGAATGTGGGCGGTGCGCTTGATCGTGTTCGGCCTGTTTCTCGGCCTCGCAATTATAGGGAGCTACCGATGAAGATCACCAAGTGGGACGGCAAGCCGATCTCGAAGCCCGGCATCTACACCGGCATCCCTCTGCCGAAGTATCACTCCGCCGAGATATGCGTCGGCAAGAGCGTATCGTCGAGCAATCTGCGGACCGCCTGGAGCGAGAGCCTCGCGCATATGTTCGATCAGTGGTGCTGCAATCCGGACCGCGCCGAGATCGAGCCGAACGAGGGGATGACCCTCGGCAGCGCCGCGCATCACCTCTATCTCGGCGAGGACAATTTCGACCTGTCCTACATCAAGCAGCCCGACGTTTACCGGGACAAGGTGACGGCCGAGGAGAAAAAGTGGACCTACGCCGCGGGCTATTGCAAGGACTGGCGCGCAAAGCAATTGAAGGCCGGGCGCACAATCGTCACGACCGCGCAGTTCGAGAAGATCAAGGGCATGAGCCGGAGCCTCGCGCTCGACCCGCTGGTCCAGAGCGGCGTCTTGTCGGGCCTCGTCGAGCATTCGCTATTCGTCCAGGACAAGGAGACCGGCCTGTGGCTCCGAGGCCGCCCCGACGTCATTCCGAACGACGGCGATTATGTGGATCTGAAAACCGCGCGCGAGGTTTCCGACCTTGCGATATGGGGAGCCCTCAAGTCGCGGCAGTATCACATGCAAGGGGCGCTGATCTGGCATATCGCCGACCAGCTTGGAATTCCGTTTAACGGCTTCACCCTGATCTTCGTTGAGACCGACCGGCCCTACTGCGTTCGCGCCTGCCCGATCCACGACGAGGACCTCTCGCGCGGCCTGCTACAGGTCCGCGCCATGCTCCGCCGGATCGCCGAGTGCATCGAGCGCGGCGTGTGGCCCGGCCCAGGCGCGGGAGACCTCCGCCCCATGCCGCTCCCGAAGACGGAGCGGGAATTCATCGACAGCCGCATCGCATACGAGGACAAGCAATGAGCACGAGCACAGACAGACTTGAGCAGGCCGCAGCCGCTATCGACAAGATGGATCGCGAGGATGCTCTTAAGACGGCAATTGGCCTAGCCGTCCTGAACATGGGACACCTCGACCGCTCCCAGCAAATTGATATTCTGCACGCCGCTCTCGATGCCTACCGCCCGGTTGTCATGCTGCGGATGCTCGACCTTCTGACGAACAAGTGGACGATTACCGACCCCGAGGTTCTCGGGGCGCACATCGCATTATCAGGCCCTACTATTGAGGAGATAGCCGCCAAAAAGAATACCCGGTTCTTTAACTTGGTGGAGATGCTCAAGCCGTGACCCGCCCGACAACCGCCCCCGAGA
>JAZKEV010000390.1:0-6908 GCA_040386765.1 Verrucomicrobiota bacterium
CGCAGGCGGAGGATCGAGGTCTCGTCGCCTTGATCGTAGCTGAGGGCATGGACTTCCGCACCGCGCTGACCTTCTGCCGCGGCGAGTTCCTCGACCGCGGCCTGGTTGCGCGAGGCGAGGATTACGCGTGCGCCCGCAGCCGTGAGATCGGCGAGCAGGCCGCGGCCGTAGAGGCCGGCGGCGCCGGTGAGGAGCACGAGCTTTCCATCGAGACGGAAGGGAGCAACGGGGCGGGGGAGGGGGGACATGGGAGTAATTTTCATCGGACCAGCGCCGGGGCCAGAAGCTGCACTGGCCGTCCTTCCTGCCACGAGCGGAACGCCGCGATATTGAACCGCAACGCGTCGAGGCCCTCCTCGAGGGTGCACAGCAGCGTCGGCACGCCTTCGCAGCCGTCGAGGAAATCGGCCGCCTGCGTTTGATAGAGCCAGTCGCGATTCTCCACCGGGCAGGGCGACCAGTTCCACTCGGCGTCACCCTTCGCGAACGTTCCCCAGCGCTGGGTGTGCAGTTCCACTCGCACGGAACCGCCCGCCGCGTGGAAATCCCACCGCGTCTCCGTCGGCGCCTGGAATTGATTGAGGGAATAGTTTACGAGCGCGTCGCCATTGTGCGCGATGAGGTTCACGGTGTCTTCCACCTCGACGCCTTCGAGCACCTGGTGTGAGGCATCGCAGAAGACGCGGTCAGTGCGCCCGATCATCCACTCGATGGTATTGGCCATGTGGGTCAGCGCATCCTGAATCGCACCGCCGCCCTGGGCGCGGTCGCGGTAGTAGATGTCGCGATATGCCGGGCGAAAGGTGGGGAAGTGCTGCCCGGTGGTGACCGAGACATGCCGGACGGGCCCGAACGTCCCCGTTTGCAGAAAGGCCCGCGCGGCACGCAGTGCGGGCAGGCAGTGCCAGACGTAGCCCACGGCGACAAAGCGGCCGGACTCCCGGTGAGCGGCCAGCAGAGAGTCCACGCCTGCCTCTTCCACGGATAGCGGTTTCTCGATGAAAACGTGTTTGCCGTGCCGCAGCGCGAGCGTGGTCATTGCGATGTGCAGGGGTGCGGGCGTGGCGATCACGACTCCGGTGAAGGCGGAGGTTTGCAGCGCGGTCTCCCAGTCCGTCACGGTGTCGATGCCATACCGTTCGCCCATCTGCTGCAGGAGCGTCGGGCGGGTGTCGCACGCCGCGACGGTGCAGCGGCCAGTCGCGAGGAAGGTGCGAATGTGCCGCTCGCCGATCGAGCCGCAGCCGACAATCAGGATCCGATGAAGGGGTCTGCTCATGAAATTGCCATGGCTCTAAGCGCGGTTGGACCGCGCGGCGCGAGTCGCACTCACCGGTAACTTCAGGTGGCCGGTGGCGCCGCTGCACTCGAGGCGCATAGCGAACGTGCCTGGCTGGACACCCCTTATGACCGGGATAATTGCCTTCCGCATCCGGCGGGGAAGAGGCATCAGAAACGTGGAAGCAGCTTCCGCAAGATCGCCTCACGTTCAGGCCGCGGGTGGGTCAGCGCGAGCCGGATTCCGTGCATTCATGAAGCCAAGGCACATTCTCACCGGGTGGCTGCTGCTCGCAGCCCTCATGCTGCCGGCCATGGCTCAGAACGACTCGGCTGCGCCCCGGAAGCGGCGGGTCGATGCCTCGGCGCCCACGGAGAAGGTGGACCCAACGGGGCGCTTTCAGGAACTGCACGCCGCGTTTCTCGCGCGCACCAAGGCGGGACCCATGGGGCTACTCTTTCTCGGCGATTCGATCACGGCAGGATGGTCGGCGGTGCCGGAGATATGGGAGAAGTATTTTGGGCGTTATCAGCCGGCCAATTTCGGAATCGGCGGCGATCAGACGCAGCATGTGCTGTGGCGGCTTGAACATGGTGAACTGGAAAACATCCGTCCCAAGGTGGTCGTCCTGATGCTTGGCACAAACAACACCGTGCTGAACACGGGCGAAGAAATCGCCGCAGCGGATGAAAAGATCGTCCGCACCCTTCGGCAGAAGCTGCCGGAGACCAAGGTGCTGCTGCTGGCCATTTTTCCGCGCGGTCCGCGCAAGCAGGGCAAGACGATGGACGACGCCGTCAATCGCATGCGCGCCATTCGCGAAGCCAATGCCCGGCTCGCTGCGCTCGATGACGGACGCTGGGTCCGCTTCCTCGATATCGGCCCCAGATTTCTGGATGACGAGGGCAGTATCCCGGCGAGTACCATGCCCGACCAGCTGCACCTCAGCCCCGCCGGCTATCAGATATGGGCGGAGGCTATCGCGCCCACGCTGGCGGAGATGATGAAGTAAGGCGGTCTTGAAGCCGTCCTACTTTGATACCCCAACCCGGATGAACACGCCTTGATTGGAACGCTTGCCGGGTGCGATTTCGCCGGCGAAGAGGATGAAGCCCTCCCGCCATGGCACCAGTGAAGCCGTGACGCGCGAGTGTGCCACGGGCAGCGCAGTCTCCCTCCGGTGCCACGCGGTCTCGCGAACCGCGTAGGTTTGGATGGCAGTCGTGAAGGGTGGGTAGTTGTCGAGCGGCAGCCCGACATCGTCGCCCGCCAAGCCGCCGAAGATGAAAAACGTAGAGAGGGACGGGAGGTACGCGGCCGGTCCGGGTGCCGCGGCCACCGGCGTGGGGAGGTCGGGGAGGGGACACCAGACACCGCGATCGCCGGAGCCGAGCTCCAGCACGTACGCATCTCGTAGATACGGTTTCTCCAGCGTGACACTCCCCGAGGGGGAGCGACGGCTCCGCATGCCGCTGAAGACGAAGAGGCGCGTGCCATCCGTGCCCACGACCGCGAGGTGACGGGCGGGACCGGGCAGCGGCGGCAACTCCGCCCACTCCATGGCATCGCGCGAGGCGTTGAGCTTCCCGCTCCAGCCACGGTCGGTCGACTCGCCGTTCGCGAGCAGGCCGCCGACAATATAGACCCGCTCGCCGATCACCACCGATCCGGCGTGCGAGAGTGCGACGGGCAGGGGCGACAGTTCGCGGAGAGTCGTGTTGGCCTCATTTCCCCACAGCGCAAAGGTCCGCGCGGAGAGCCCGGCGGGCGTTGCGCCGCCGGTGATGATGAGCGCTCCGCCGAGCGTTCCGGCGGCGGCGTACGATACTTTTATGGGGAAAGGCGTGGCGCCGCTTCGCCAGGTGCGGCGCTCGAGATCGAGCCAGCGAATCGTGTCGTAGTGCTGCCGCTCGCCGCCCGCCCAGGGAGGCGCGGAAGGAAAATTATTTCCGCCAACCACCACCAATTGCCCCTCTACGACGCCTGCGCTGTAGCCGGATACGCCGATCTCTTCCGGCATCGCCGGCAATGGTTCGTACGTGAAGGCGGGAGTGGGAGCGGGCACGGCCGCGCAACCGCAAACCACGGCGCAGAGGAAAACCAGCGCGTGCGCGGCGATCATGGCTTTTCCGCGGCGGTGATCCACGCAGCCGGAAAACGTGCCCAGCGAATATCGCGGCCGCCTCTCGCCTGAAAACTTTGCCACACCAGAAAAACTCGTCCGCCTCTCGTTTGCGTGAGGCTGGGGTAGGAGACCTGGCCAACCTTATCTTTCGTGACCGCGGGAGAGCCCACGGCTGCATCGCTGCTCGCCCTTGCGACGATCCGCGGTGGTGACCACGTGCGCCCGCCGTCCGGCGAGAGCGCGACGCTGAGGGGATAGCGGTTGATGGGGTGATTGTTCCACGCCGCGACGATCGCGTGCGGAGACTGCTCGAGGCGCCAGAGCGAGGTCGGGGTATTGTGGCCCACGAGTGCGCTCGGTTCCGGCTTCGACCATGTGAGGCCGGCGTCGCGGCTGCGGCTTTCGTAGTGCCGGGAGGAGCCCGAGCGCAAGAGCATGAGGATCTCGCCCTGGGTCACCTCGACCACCGCAGGCTCGCAGAGGCCATTGATCGAGCTGGGCGTGCTCTTCTCGAGGTAGGTGTGGAGCTCGCCGTGCAACGTCCAGTTCAACGCATCCTTCGAGAGCAGCACGCCGCTGCTGAGATCCATTTCGCCCTCGGCCTTGGCGGTGAAGCCGCGCTCCGGCCAGTTGTCCCACGAGATACCCATGAGAAAGGTGCCGTTGGAGAGCTTCAGTCCCTTGTGTTGTTTGCCCACGACGTACTGGCGGGGCATCGCGAGCTCGCGCGGCGCCGACCACGTCGCTCCGAAGTCGTCGCTAGACAACGCAAAGACCGAGCTCTTGCTGATCGCGTTCGGCACGCTGACGCGCGTCGAGTAGACGAAGACCCGCGGCCCATCGATGACGATGTTGGGGTCGCCGTCTTTGCGTTCCGCGTCTTTCAGCAGCAACCGCGGTTTGGACCAGGTGCTGCCCGCATCAGCTGACAACGAGAAATAGAGATGGCCGGTCTGGCTGCCTTTGGCGGACGTGGTCCACACGGCCATCAGGTGGCCATTGGCCAGCCGCGCTACGCAGGGAATCCCATTCCGATCGAACTCCGCGCCGTCCGAGGCGATGACGAGACCGGTTTCAAAGCCATCGCTGCCTCGGGCGAGGCTGAAGCTCAGTGCCGAGAGACCGAGCACCACGCAACGAACGAGAAAGGGCAGAGTCATAATTTAGAGTGATGAGGGTCCGAGGCCGTAGATGGACCAGTCGGTGCGGAACGAGTGGTTGTCATAGCCCGCGCAGGCATTGCGTGACAGAATGGGATGGCAGGCTTCGAGGTTCGATGTCTCCAGAAATTCGCGCAGCCGGCCGCGGTGACCGAGCAGCGGGATGAGCCAGCGCTCGGGGGATATGTAGGCAAACTTGCTCGACTCGTACATCTCGATCCCGTCCACGCCGGCGTCGATCAGGCCAAGCGCACGGCGCAGGATCGCGGGGTGATTCCAGAAGAGCGTGTTGCCATTGAGGCCGCCGAAGATCGGCAGCTGATACTTCCGGCCGAGTTCGACGTAGGGGCGTACGTCGTGCGGCTCGCCGCGCCAGTTCGATTCTTCGAGCGGATCGACCTGAATCTGGTCGATCAGCTTCTCCCGGCACCACGTCTCGAGATCGAGACCTTGCGCGAGATTGTAGAAAATTCCCTTCGAGGGCACGCGCACGCTTACCGGGATGCGCCGCGCACCGGGTTTGGTTTGGCGCTCGAGCCGCTGCCTGAGCTCGCGCAACACCTCCGTCACAAACTCCGCACGCCAGCGTATCCAGTGGTTATATTCCGGTTGGTGGTTCGCATCGATGCGCAAGGGATCGACGCCGGTCTTCGCGCGATATTCCGCGACCATCTTCGGATCGTAGAGGATGATTGGCGTTTGCCGGCACCAATCGACGAGGACGCCATCGGGACTGCGCTCCGCGACCTCGCAAAGGATGTCGACGCGCTCGCTGCGCACCTCGGGGAAGTAGTAGCTGACCGATTTGTCGTTGGCGCGCTTCGCGCCCTTGTACCAGCGGTGCCAGTCGGGATGCGCGTTGAACCAGCGCGAGCTGAAGATGCCGCCGTAGGCATCGCCGTAGTGATTCTGCATCGTGAGCCACGCGATGATCTCCACGCCCTCTTTGCGACCATGCTCGAGCACGAAAGAGTAGGGATCCAGGCTGTTGATCATATGAGCGCGGCCCGAGTACGAGCGCTCCGTCTCCGGCGTCGTGGAAGCGAGCGGCACGACGGGAAAGCGCGAGGTATTCGGGAGCCGGCTTTCATACTCGACCCAGCTCCGACCGATCGACCAGTCGATGCTGGTGAAGCCGATTTCGGCGTGGCCTTTCAGGATGGCGGCCAACTGGTCGGGTTCGAGGCGGCCACCGCCGCTTGCATGCCAGGGCGGAGGAAAGAAGTAGACCGCCCAATCGGCGATGCCGCGCAAGGACAGGGGAGGGCGCGCGACGGCCCGCAGCGTGGTCTCCACCGACGACGCCGTCACCGGCACGAAGCGCAGCCGCCGCAGCCCCGCGCCCGCCAGCGCGACCGGATGGAACGTGATCTCCGCATCCGTGAGGTCGGCGGCCTCGACGAAGGCAGGCTCCTCCCGCATGGCGCGGATGATGCCATTTTTACCCAGCTGCACATAGCCGAAGCCCTTCTCGGTTTCGGCGAAGACGGCGTAACTGCCCTTCAGCCCGGGGCGCAAAACAACCGGCGCCTCGCGCCAGTCGCCCTTGGCATTGACGAGGCTCTTCCTGCCCGGCTGCGCTTCGTGGAACGTCCACGACGTATCCTTTGGCAGTCCGGTGGACCAGCGGGCGACGGCCTGCTCGAAGTTGTCGATGGTGAGCTCGGAGCGCGCGGGGTCTCGGTCGAACGTCCACGGCGCGACCGGTGAGAGTGCCACGGTTGAGGGCGTGGGGTCGCTGCGCCGATACGTGATGTATGGGCCGTCGCGATCCGTGGTGCCAGGCACCTCGGGTATCACCTCGATCCGGTAGCTGCCGGTGGGCCACCCGCTGACCGCGAGCGTGACCTGCTCCAGGCGAGGGCGCACCGTGATCGGGGTTTCCAGATAGACTTTGCCACCGCGGAGGCCGATCACGCGCAACTGACCTGGAATGGCATCGAGCGGTTTCGACGACGCTTCGAGATTCGTGGTCGGCCGCAGTTGGAAGCAGACGCGCACATCATCCTGGTTGCTTAATACCTCGGGGGCCAGTCGCAGCAGGATGGGGGGATCGAGCGGGCGCGAGTTGGGCGGGCGCCAGCCGAAGTGCGGCACGCGGCCGGGCTCGCTCGGGGCGAGGACCTCTTTCTGGTTGGTGGCGTCGATTGTCTGGCGGAACCGGATTACCTCGAGCGGCTGCTCGCGATCTTTCGCGCGGACCTCGAGGGCAAATTCGCAGCCGCGCCGATAGACCACGCCCGCTTCGAAATCGAACTGCACCGGCGCCGCGAAGAGCCCCAGCTCGAGCGTGGCGGTGCTCGCAAGCTCGGAGATCGGCTGTGCGAGGCCAAAGGCAAAGATC
>JAZKEV010000391.1:0-37353 GCA_040386765.1 Verrucomicrobiota bacterium
GTGGATATCGCGGCGGGAGCGGGTCACGAAGTCGGCCTGCGCATCGGTCTTGGGCAACTCGGCAAGGAGTGCGGCGGGAGACGGGAGGGCGCGGGTTTCGACGACGTTGATGTCGGACGTTTTCTGCATGTGCGTGTGGACGTGAAGGGTCAGCTTGCGCGGCGGAGGGAGGGGGCCGCAAGTCCGGGTTTGCGGGGGGTGGAAAAACGGACGGAGAACGGAGACGGAAGAACCGCTGATCTGCGCTAATCTTTCTGTGGATAGGGCGGAGCGTAGATGTACAGGCTTCGCCTAATCGGCGAAGGCGCGGGCTCTTTTGCAGGGCACGGCACCATTGATCCGAGACGCGCGAGGTGAATATCACCCGAAAAAAAAGTGGCCGGCCACTTACCCCTAAGTGGCCGGCCTTTGCTTTCTTAGTTACCCCAAAACTCCCGCTAGGCGGGAGAAGTGTTAAACTTGATGAGTTGAAGAAATACGATTTGATGGGGTTTGGTCAATATCAAGTTTTCAGAATCTATCACTTTTTAGGTAAGTCATTAATTAAACGCATCTTGAATCCCATCAACATTTCTACTTCTCCGGCGATTTTGCGATGGCAGCCCGCCGCGTGGTTGCAAATCAGCGGCGCGGATGCTGGGGTTTTCCTCCAGGGCCAGTTCACCAACGAGTTGCGCGGGTTGGCTGCGGGGGCGGAGGTGTATGGGCTGTGGCTGACGGTGAAGGGGAAGGTGCTCGCGGATAGCTTCGTGGTGCGCGGCGCGGGCGCGGAGGAGTTCTGGGTGGGGAGCTATTTTTCGACGGCGGCGGTGATCCGGGAGCGGCTCGAGGCCTTTGTGATCGCGGACGATGTGGTGATCGAGGACCGCACGGCGGAGTGGAGCGGCCTGAGCATCGTAGGCGAGGGTGCGGCGGCCTGGCTGGGGCAGGCGCCAGCGGGGGGCGTCGCTTTTGCCGGGCGACGTGCGCGCGGCGAGAACGTGGAGTGGGTGGCGCCACGGGCGGTGCTGGCGGAAGCAGGGGCGCAGCTCGCCGAGTTAAGCGAGCTGGATGCGGGCGCGGCGGAGGCACGGCGGATCGCCGAAGGCATTCCCGCGGTGCCGAGGGATATCGGGCCGGCGGATTTGCCCAACGAGGGCGGGCTCGAGGCCGATGCGATCTCCTACACGAAGGGCTGCTATCTCGGCCAAGAGGTGATGGCGCGGCTGAAATCCATGGGGCAGGTGCGGCGGCGGCTCGTCCGCGTGGAGATCGCGGCTGAGGCAGGCGCGCCACCTGCGACCCCCGCGGCGCTGTTTGCCGGGCCGAAACAGGCGGGGGAGCTGCGGTCGGTCGCGCCCAATCCAGCGGGCGGCGGCTGGATCGGGCTCGCGATGGTCTCGCTCCTCACGGTGGGCGCGGTGAGCGGCAGCGGCTTGAGTTTCGCGACTGACGGAGCGCCGGTTGTGCGTTTGAAGGATCCGATCGCATGACCGAACTCGAACAACTCACGCGGCTGTGCGAAGGGCTTGGCGCCACGCATGGGCAGGCGCAGACGATGGCGGCGCAATTGATGAAGCGCGCGGACCAGATCGCAGCGGAGCGCGGGGTATCGCGCGAGGCTGCGATGAAGGGGCTGCTCGACGTGGTGGTGAAAGGGCGCGCGGGCGTAGTGCCCGCGCAATTCGCGCCACCTATGGGGGGAGAGGGCAAATCCGCCTCGTAAATGTGTGCGCAATTTCCGCAGTACACGAAAACGGGTTTGACCGCGCAGGCAGGGATTCCTTTCGCTGGCCGTCCCAATTGCCCCAACACCGATGAATAAAGCCACGCTTGTAGAAGAAGTGCAGAAACAGATGAATCACGGCACTTCGAAGGCGGCGGCAGAACGAGCTGTCGATGCCGTGTTATCCGCCGTGAAGCGCGGACTGAAGCGCGACAAGGAAGTCTCCATCGTGGGCTTTGGCACCTTTGCCCTGGCGGTCCGGGCGGCGCGCAACGGCTACAATCCGCACACGAAAAAGCCGATGAAGATCCGCGCGGTGAAGACGGTGCGGTTCAAGCCCGGCGTGGATTTGCGGGCGATTTGAAAAGTAGGGCGGGTCTTTGACCCGCCTTGGATTGAGAGCGGAGGACGCGCGAAGGCGGAAGGGCCTTCTGCGGTGGTCGAGGATGCGAGAGGGCGGGTCACAGACCCGCCCTACTTCGGAGGGCTTGCTATTCCGCTATCGACCCCGGGACGGCGGCGGGTTTGGGTCTGCGATTCGTTTTCATGAAGCCTGCGCTCGTCGAACAGTTCCGTGCTGCCTTTGGTCGTGCTCCCGAGATCGTTTCGCGCGCACCGGGGCGGATCGAGTTCATCGGCAACCATACCGACTACAACGGCGGCACTGTGCTGGGCGCGGCCATCGATCGCGGGGTCTGGGTGGGCATCGCGCGGCGGGCGGATGGGGTATGGAATTTTGCAAGCGGACTGAAGGCAGGTGCCGTACGCGTGACTGCGGACAACTTCACAAAGCTGGCCGGAGACGCCTCGTGGGTGAATTATCCTTTGGGTGTGCTCGATGCACTGCTGGCGGCGGGTCTCACTGTGCCATCGGGCTTCGATTACCTGGCTCTTTCGGATCTGCCGCTGGGCGCGGGGTTGAGCAGCAGTGCAGCGATTGAGATGGCGTCGGCTCTCGCGTATACGGGATTAACGGGCCAGACGCCTTCGCGCGAGACCTTGGTGAAAGCAGCGCGATATGCTGAGAACACATTCGTGGGCGTGCCGTGCGGGATTCTTGACCAAGGGGTGTCGGGCTTCGGGAAGAAGGATCACCTCGTGTTCATCGATTGTCGGGGGCCGCGGTTTGAGACGGTGCCGCTGCCGGCGGGGGCGCATTTCTGGATTTTCAACACGCACACGAAGCACGCGCTCGTCGACGGGATGTACGCGGCGCGGCATCGCGAGTGCATGGAGGCCGCCAAGGGGCTGGGCGTGGCGCAGCTTGTGGAAGCCTCGCCGGCCCTGCTGGCGGAGAAGGAGAAGAGTCTTCCGCCTCTCGTGGCGAAGCGCGCGCGGCACATCATCGAAGAAATCGGACGCGTGGAGGCGACGACGACGGCGATGCGCGCGGGCGATCTCACGGCGGTGGGCAAACTGCTCACGGCCTCGCATCGCAGCTCGCAGCGGCTTTTCGAGAACAGTACGGCGGAGCTGGATTTCCTGGTGGATACGCTGGTGGCGACGCCGCATGTGTACGGCTCGCGGCTCACGGGCGGCGGCTTCGGCGGGGCGGTGATGGCGTTGACCTCAGGGGCCTTTGGTGAGGCCGAGGCGCGCGGCGTGGCGGAGCGTTACGCGAAGAAATTCGGGGCGGCGCCGGATATCCTGCACACGCAGACGGGCGACGGCGCGGAGTTGCTATGAAGGGCGCGACGACCGGGCAACTCGAGCGGGCGCGGAAGCTCCTGTGCGCGCTGCAAACGCACATCCGCGACACGATTGTGAAGGCACGACGGCGTGATGCGGGGAAATTTGCGCGGATCGCGGGTATCACGGAAGCGGATACGATCTATCACGTCGACCGGCTGAGCGAGCACGCGATCGTGGCATGGTTCGAGGAGCACTGGCCGAAGAGCTGGCCGGTGGAACTGATCATGGAAGGTCTGCCGGACGGAGGCTCGACGACCTTTCCACGCGGGACGCCGGCGGCGCGCACCGAGTGGGTGTGCATTCTCGATCCGATCGACGGCACGCGCGGGCTGATGTACGACAAGCGCGCGGCCTTCATCCTGGCCGGCCTGGCGCCGCAACGCGGGGCGCGGACGCAACTCGGGGATATCGTGGTGGCGGCGATGGCGGAGATCCCGACGAGCAAGCAGGACCGGGCCGACCAGCTCAGTGCGATCCGGGGGCAGGGCGTGGTGGCGGAGACGCACGATCTCGTGCAGGGCACGCGCCGCCGATGGATGCCGCGACCCTCGCGGGCGAAGAATTTCGAGCACGGCTTTGCGTCGATCGCGCGCTTTTTCCCGGAAGGAAAAGCGCTGTTGGGCGAGATCGAGGAAGCGCTATGGCGCGACCTGGGCGTGCTGGGGAAGGGCGGCGGTGCGCTGGTCTTTGACGATCAGTATATTTCCACGGGAGGACAGTTGTATGAGCTCATCGTGGGGCATGACCGGATGCTCGGCGACTTGCGGCCGATGGCGTATGCGAAGCTCGGGCTCGGGAGCGCGGCGCTGTGCTGCCACCCGTACGATATCTGCACGGCATTGATCGCGCGCGAGGCCGGCTGCGTGATCGAGGCGCCGGATGGGCGGGCGTTGCGCGCGCCGTTGGATACGACGACGTCGGTGGCTTGGATGGGGTATGCGAATGCCACGCTGGCGCGGGCGGTGCGGCCGGTCTTGCGGCGGGTGATGGCGCGGTACCTGTAGGTTCACGGGACTCATTCGATCACGCTGACGGTCGCGTAGGCCTCGTTGGGGACGAAATCCAAGTTCACTACAAGGGCGGACTTGTTGATCGTCATGGGCGCTGATCCTAGCGAGTCATGTTGGACCCACACGGAATCGTGGTGCCGCACGACCATGTAGCTGCCGGTTCCACCAAACGCATAGACGGCTCGCACCAAAAACGGCTTCTTGCCGGGCGGACAGCGGTAGTAGTGGCCAGTGTAGGCAGCCGCCGTCTGCTCCGAAATCTCGATAAAGCTTTTCCTGGCCAGATAGCCCGTAATTACGACCTCCACCTTGGAGGCCACCACCTCGTAGACCTCTGTACGGTCGAGGCGGTTCTTCTCGTTTGGTCCATACTTATGATCCAGCGGCTTGACGACCCACGTCTCCCCGGCGGCGGCGGTCAATTTAGAGGCTCCGCATCCGATCAGCAATAAAAGGAATAGGATCTTCATTTAGGGTTTGGCGCTGATGGCTGAAGTGAGCGCGCTTTCGTGTGAGCACGATGCGAGAGCGCGCACGCAGTCAACGCGCGACGGGGGCGAATATTAGTCGACTTTGGGCGAAGCGTACGCGGCGAAATGAGCCGCGGCGTAGCGCCCCAGCTCAGGGCACCTCGTAGACTTCCACGAGCGCGACGCCGGTGGTGTCTCCGACGCCGGCGATTTGGGCGGTGTAGCTGCCGGGAGGAAGGGTGGTGAGGATCGCGGCATCCCTGGAGTTGCCGGGAAGGGTGAAGGCGCCGACGGCGGTGAAAGCGGCGGAGAGGTCGACAAAATTGCCCCAATCGTCGTTTTCGCCGAGCTTGGTGGGACCCGAGTAGAGTGTGAGCTTGGGATTGGCGAGGACACCCGGCACACCGAAGGCCGTGCCGAGCGTGGGGCCGACGGCACGGATGAGAACCTTCAGCGGCTGGTCGCCGGCGACGGTAAAGCCGGCGATGAGGATTTCATCGCCGACGCCGACCTTGGTGCGAGCGGAGACATTGACGAGTCGCGGATTGTAGGTGGTGGCCGTGCTCGGCGCGGTGGTGTCGTAGATCTCGGCCAGCGCCACGCCCGGAGTATCGTCGACGCTCTGCACGAGCACGGTGTAGTCGCCCCGACTAAAAGAAGTGAGCACCACGGCGTCCTTGCTGTTGGGGTCGGCGAAGGGAAACGCTCCGACGCTGCGTGCGGAGTCGGCGATGGAGGAGGAGCCGCCCCAGTTGTCGTTGCTCGAGAGGATGCCGCCGATCGAGCGGATAACCGTCATCTTGGGATCGGCGAGCGCGCCGGTGACGCCAAGCGGCGTGAGCGAAGGACCAACGCCGCGGATGAGGAAGAAGGGTGCGTTGCCGCCCGCAGGATTGCCGACTACGACGCCGACGGTGAGTTCGTCGAGACCGGGGCCGACGCGCGAGCGCACGGCGAGGTTGGTAAGCCGCGGGGGATTTTCGACCCGGAGGGAGAGAAACCCGGAGGAGTTGGTGCCGTAGGCGTTGGTGGCGTAGACTTGGTAGTTGGCCCCATCGGCGGAGGTGACGTTGGGGATGATCAATTCGGTCCCCGTGACACCCGGCAGGGTCACGCCGTTTTTCTCCCAGCGATAAGTGACGGGGCCGTCGCTGAGCACCTCGACCCGGATATTGGCGGGGAGGCCGAGCTTGGCGCGGCGGCTGGACTGGTAGTCCACAAAGAGCGGGACGGTGCCGCGGGGCGGGACGTTGATGAAGAATGAGGCGCTGGTAGCGGAGCCGAGACTATTGGTGGCGGTGATCGTGTACGTGCCGACATCCGAAAGCTGCACGCTGCGCGTATACAGGGCATTTCGGGTTTCACCCGGAATCGGCGCGCCATTGCGGGACCACTGAAACGTCATCGGCTGCGCCCCGAAGAAGATGGCCAGCATGCTCGATGTGTCACCCGTGCGGCTGGGTATCAAATCATGACTCACCAAGGCGATGGACGGCCTGGCACTGGACACGGGTATCACCGTGACCTGGGCCGCAAGCGAGGTGACCGAGCCACCGGCATTGCTGACGCGACAGTAGTAGCGCCCGGAGCTTACCGCGAGATCGGATACGGTGATGGTGCGGCCGGTGGCGAAAGGTTCGGTGCTTGAGCCTTTGAGCCATTCAAACGTCATGGGTTCCGTGCCGGTGGCCGCGGCGCTGAGCGTCACCGTGGACCCCAAGGTGATGACTTGGGTTTTCGGCTGCTCGGTGATGGTGGGTGAGAGCTGGGCGCGCGCGGTGCCGCAGAACGCGAGCAGGGCAAGCGCGAGGACGACTTTGGGGAAGTGCATGGGCTGGGCTCGCGAGCCAACGGGTGCGACCATCGGAGGCAAGCCTGTACCGAAAAACGGGTCACGGCCGCAGGCAGCGGGCGCAAGCCGGACCCTCAGAAGATCGCGGTGAACTGCGCGAACCACTCCGCCACGAACCCGCGGAGGCCGAGGAAGTAAAGCGCTCCTGCGGTGGCGAGCATGGGGCCGAAAGGAATGTGCGCGCCGAAGCCGAGCGGAGGAACGAACCCTGCGCGATCCTCGGACTCGGGCTCGAGATCGTCGGGTGGGGGAGGCGTTTTTTTCGAGGTGATGATTTCCACAAGCTTGGCGAAAATAACCCAGACGGTGCCGACGAAGGCGCCGCCGAAGATCGTGAAGACCGCGCCTTGCCAGCCGCAGAAGGCGCCGATCGCGCCGACAAACGTGACATCGCCGAAGCCCATCGCCTCCTTTTTCAAAATGCTCTCCGCGATGAGCGCGATCCACAGCACGAGCGCGGAGCCGATGAAGATGCCCTGCAGCGAGGCCACGCCGCTGCGCAGGCTGTCGGCGAGGAAGTAGCCCGTCTCGTGGCCGTGCAACGCGGGCACGAGGAAGGAGATCACGAGGCCGAAGGCCGCCAGCCCGAGGGTGAAGACATCGGGGATGATCATGTGATCGATGTCGATGAACGAGGCGGCGACGAGGCAGCTCAGCAGCACCCACCCGCAGGCGGCGACGAGGGGCGGGTACGATTGCCAGCACGCGATGAAGAGGCCGCCGGTGAAGAGCTCGACGAAGGGGTAGCGAAACGAAAAGCCCCGGCCGCAGCAGCGGGCCCTGCCGCGCAGGAGGAGCCAGGAGAGGATCGGGATATTATCGTACCAGGCGATCGGCTGGCCGCAGCCACAGTGCGAGCCGGGCGTGACGACGGACTCGTGCTTTGGCACGCGGTAAATGACGACGTTGAGAAAACTGCCGACGCACGCACCGAAGACAAAAACGAACAAGGGGAAGAACCACGGAAAGGCCGCGGAGATCTGGGCGTAGTCGGAAAGGGAAACCACGGTTGAAGCGAGGAGGGACGAAGGCGAGGAGGCTGGAGGGAGACGCTCCGGGCGTCGATGGATTAAGCAACGTGTCAGCCGCTGGTCATAGTTCGGGATTTTCGATCCACCCGGCTTCCACGGAGCCCGAGGCGACGACGTCGACGATGGCATTCTGAGTTCCAAAGCGATAGCACCTTACATTCCTAGGCCCGGCCTCTTCGTAAAATGCGTGGCTGCCAGGCCACTCGTAGTTCCTAACGATGAATGTCGGCGTGTCCGGTTTGCCTACATATTCGATGTTACCGAGCGCAAAGGCGAAATCGTCGTACCAAGCGTGGGCGAGGACGTGAGAGAACCGTACGCGCAGCAGGCGCTTTTCGTCTTCGGGAAAAGGCATGAGCAGCACGCAGATGCCGTCTGCCTCATGTTTGATTTCCGCATCGAGAAGTCGGACGGGCAGGTCCTCGATCGGAGCCCATTTCTCGTATTCGAGTTTCATCACTCAGGCTATACGGCGGCGCTTCGCGCGAAAACAAGGGGAGGCTGCTATACTCCCATCGCTGCTCGCGCGGCCGTGTTCATCGTCGGCGCGAGGCGCGTGGCTGGGATGCCGCTCCAGATTTCGAGGGCTTTGGCGCCTTGGTGGACGAGCATGCTCAGGCCGTTGGCGGTGGGGAGGCCGAGCGAGGTGGCGGCCTTGAGGAGCGCGGTCTGCGGCGGGTTGTAGATCATGTCGAAGACCGCGGCGGGGCGGGGGAGCGCGGTGAGATCGATCGGGAGCGGGTCGGTGTCGCGGAGGCCGGCGCTGGTGGCGTTGATCACGAGGGCGCCAGTGGGGAGATCGCGTGGAATCTCGGTCGGCGCGAAGCCGCGCACGGGGATGCCGCCAGCGATGGGCGCAATGGTGGCGAGGAGGCTGTCGAGATTTTCGCGCGTGCGGTTGGCGATCCAGAGCGAGGCGCAGCGGCGCTGCAGGCACTCGACGGCGGCGCCGCGGGCGGCACCGCCGGCACCGAGGAGGACGATGGGCGTGCCCGCAAGATCGAGTGCGAGATTTTCGCGGACGGCGGCGGCGAGGCCGTAGCCATCGGTATTGTGGCCGCGCCAGCCGGCGTCGGTCCACAGCAGGGTATTGACGGCGCCGACGGGTTGGGCGGCGGGGTCGACGGCGGCGACGCGGTCGAAGGCGATGATCTTGTGGGGAACGGTGAGATTTACGCCGCGGAATTGCTTCGCGTGCAGCACCTCGAGCGCGCGGGGGAGAACATCGGGGTGAATCTCGAAGCGGAAATAGCGCCAGTCGGCGAAGCGCGGCTCGGTGCGCGCGAGGTCAGCGAGCGCGGCGTTGTGCATCGCCGGGCTGATCGAGTGCTTGATCGGATGACCGAAGACCGCGAGCGAGGTGCCGGGACGAGACCAGGACTCGAGGTCGGCGAGGGTGAGGACGGGATCGGGCGAAGTAGGGGCGCTCAAATTTACGAAGGACGAATTACGATTTACGAGAAGGCGACCGCAGCACGCCAAATCGTAATTTGTAATTCGTAAATCGTAATTCCTCAGGACTGCATGTGCTTCTCGTAGGTCGTCTCGAACTCTTCGACGAAACGGCCGAAGAGCTTCGCGCGCTCGGGCTCGCCGGCGGCGGTGTAGTGATTCACGAGATTGCGGCAGCTGCGGCAGAGGACTTCGCGCACGGGCGTGGGTGCGAGGTCGCTCGTCTTTGGCGTGATATTGTTGGCGCGCAGGAGATCGAAGATCTCGTCGCCATCGCGAAACACGCCGCGGTCGAAGGGATCGATGAAGAAGGGCAGGTCGTCGATGAAGCAGCCGACGATGAAGTGGCCGGGCAGGCCGACGGGCTCGAGCTCGATGCCGAGACGCTGGGCGACGAGCAGGTACACGATGCTCAGCGAAAGCGGAATGCCGGTGCGGCGCTCGAGGACCTGGTCGAGGAAGCTGTTGCGCGGGTCGGTATAATTCTCGACGTTGCCGTGGAAGCCCCACTCGTGAAAGAGCACGCGGTTGATGATGCGGCATTTCTCGCGGGCGCTCGACGGCTCGACGATGAGCTCGCCGCAGCGGGTGGCGATGGCATCGAGCTGCTGCACGACATTGCCGGCCTCGAGGCGCGGCGAGACGGTGCGGGCAAGCAGGAGCGAGCCGGATTCGAGCTCGTAGTTGAGCGAGCGGATGAAACCCCGAAACTCAGCGACGGGATCCGAGAACTGCATCTCGTTCAGGTAAAACTCGGCGTGGCGCGCGAGGATGCGATTGGAGCCACGTGAGATCGATTGGAGGAAGGGCGCGGCGGCGGGCCCGAGTTGCAGGAAGCGAGCAAGGAGGGCTCGTCGTACGGAGGGGCTCGTGTCGTCCAGCAAACCCAAAAACGCCTCACGTTCCCCCGCGTTCAGTGTGTCGATTTCCACGAAGCCGTAGCGAAGAAGTTTTCGGCTTCGGCGCAATAGGGAAACCGACTAGGGCGCGTAAAATAACAGTTGCGCAGCGCGCGTGAAAACGTGCGTGCGTGTCGGAGAAAAACGGACACGCATAGGCGCGGGAAACGCGGCGAACGCGTGAAGCGCCTGTCATTCCGCGCGTAGCGAAAAAGTGTGCGGTACGGGTGCGGTGGTGCCGACGGAAGATATGGTGACGTAAGTGGGCCTGTGGCGAGGCGCGGGCGACGCTAAGCGAAAAACACGCAGGCGTACGTGTTTCTTCGCGGTTTGGGGGCGGGGCAGGGCGATGCGTGCGTAGAGAGTGAGCATCACGCGTGCGGCGCGACGGCTCACCGGGGACGGCTCGCCCTACCTCATACCTTATCGCGCGCCGTACAGCGCGGTGCCGACGCGCACGAGCGTGCTGCCGGCGGTGACGGCGAGCGCGAGATCGCCGGTCATGCCCATCGAGAGCTCGTGCAGCGGCACGCTGAAGCGCGCGGCGAGATCGTCGCGGAGGGTGCGGAGATTGTTGAAGGTCCGCTCGCCGTGCGCGGTGGTTTCGGCGGGCGTGGTGCCGAGCGGCGCGATCGTCATGAGGCCGTCGAGGCGGAGATTCTTTTTGCTGAGCGCGGCCTCGAGGAGGCGGGGGGCGTCGGCGAGATCGGCGCCGAATTTGGCGGGGTCGTTGCCGGCGTTGATCTGGAGGAGGATGGGCAGGGTCTTGGCGAGCTCGGCGGCGGCGCGGTCGAGGTGGTTGAGGAGCTTTTCGCTGTCGACGCTTTGCACGCGGTCGAAGTGCTGGGCGGCGACCTTCGCTTTGTTCGACTGGAGATGGCCGATGAGCTCCCATTGAAGGCCGCGGGTGGCCTCGGCGACCTGGGCGCGCTTCTCGACGGCTTCCTGAACGCGGTTCTCACCGACGGCACGGAGGCCGTAGCGGGCGGCGTAGTCGGCGGCGGCGGCCGGGTGAGTCTTCGTCACGGCAAGAAGCTGGACGGTGCTGGGATCGCGGCCGGAGGGCGCGCAGGCGGCGGCGATCTGGGCGCGCAGGGCATCGGCGCGGCGGGCAAATTCCTCGTAAGCGATAACCATGGTGGCAGGCAGGTGGGAAGCGGCTGTTAAGAAAATCTACTTAAAGGTTTACGGCGAAGGGGGAGTTTCTAGTCTGTCCAGAACAACGCCAGCTAATCATGCAGATCGAAAACTTCAAAATCTTCGCGGATCTGGTCGAGACCAAGAGCTTCTCCAAGTCGGCCAAGCTGAATGGCATCACACAATCGGCGGTGAGCCAGCAGGCGCGGGCGATGGAGCGGCACTTTAAGGCGCTGCTGATCGATCGCAGCCAGAAGCAGTTTCAGCTTACCCGTGAGGGTCAGCGGGTGTACGACGCGGCGAAGGAGATGCTGCACACGTACGAGAAGCTGCTCTCGGAATTGCAGGAGATGAAGAAGGTGATCAGCGGCACGATCCGGATCTCGACGATCTACTCGATCGGGCTGCACGAGCTGCCGCCCTTTATCAAAAAATTCCTGCACGATTTCCCCTCGGTTAACGTGCGCGTCGAGTACCGGCGGTCGAATCTCGTGTACGAGGACATCCTGCACAACTCGGTGGACTTCGGACTGGTGGCCTTCCCGGTGAAGCAGCGGCAGATCGAGGTGCTGCCCTTCCGCAACGACCGGCTGGTGCTGATCACGCATCCGCAGCACGCGCTCGCGAAGGAGACGAACCTCGAGGTGAAGGATCTCGCCGGGCAGAAGTTCATCGGCTTCGACCCCGATATCCCGACGCGCAAGGCGGTCGATATCATCTTCCGAGAGTACAAGCTCGAGATCGAGCCGGTGATGGAGTTCGACAACATCGAGACGGTGAAGCGTGCGGTGGAGATCGACCACGGCATCGCGATCGTGCCGCAGGCGACGGTGACGCAGGAGCATAAGCAGGGCACCCTCGCGGTGCTGCAATTCAGGGGGAAGGAATTCAGCCGCCCTCTCGCGATCCTTCACCGCAAGGGCCGCGTACTCACGCCTGCCATGAAAAAATTTATTGAGACGCTCGGTTTGGATTTACCGGAAGCGCGGGAACCGGCGGACCGGGAGTGAAGCGAGGCGGAAGTTCCGCGCGCCTGGCCGCAGAACCAATCCTCGCCCGCGAATCACGCGAAGGGACGCGAATAAGGTCTGCTCGTATTTGCGTTCATTCGCGTGATTCGCGGGAGGACCTTGGAAAGTTGGGAAGAAAATTTGCGGCGGGCGCTCTCACCGGTAATCTCCCTCTCGTCGAAACCACTCTCGCCATGAAACGAAACTTCCCCTCTCCCCTGATGTTGGCTGTAGTTGCGCTGGTCGGTCTTACGGCCTGCACCCCGAACAAGGAAGACAAGCCGCCGGTCCCGAAGGCCACGGTGGATGTGAAGGCGGGCGCGGCGACTGAGCCCGCTGCGCTGGGCACACTCCCCAAGATTGCGGCCGCGCCGAAGTGGTCGCTGAAGGATGTGGACGGCAAGACCGTCACCTCTGACGACCTGAAGGGTAAGGTCGTGGTGGTGGACTTTTGGGCGACGTGGTGCCCGCCGTGCCGCATGGAAATTCCCGGCTATGTCGAGCTGCAGAAGAAGTATGGAAAAGACGGTTTTGTGATCGTGGGTGCCTCGATGGACGAGGGCGGGCCGGAGGCCGTGAAGAGCTTTGCGACCAGCAAGGGCATTAATTATATGATGGTGATGGCGGATGAGGCGGTCGTGGCGGCCTTCGGCGGCATTGAAGGCTTGCCGACCACGTTCCTGATCGACCGCAATGGGCAGATCCGGGACCGGAAGATCGGGTTCGAGGATCACGAGACGTACGAGAAGAAGGTCGAGGCCGTACTCGGCGAGAAGGCGTAAGACGTAAGAGACGGAGAACCGCTAATCTGCGCTAATTTTCAGAAGCGTTGAGAGCAAGTGTGCCGTGCAGACTTCGCCTAATCGGCGAAGCGCGATCATCTTTTCAACCAAGGGAGGCCTTTGGTATGGTGAGCATAAAGGCCCTTGCGGGGACGGTAGGTGGTATTCCCTTACTTGGTTGGGCTGGGGGCCACCTTGGCTTCCGATCCAATTCTTGACCGCGGATTACTTGGAGCGGCGGAGCCGCAACCCAAGAGCTTTTTTAAAGAACCACGAAACACACGAAATACACGAAAACCTTGAACCGCTAAAAGACGCTAAACATCGCTGAATCGGAGAGGAGAAGCTTAGCGGGTTCTCACGGCTGAGAAGAAATGCACGCAGGAAAACAGCATGTTCAGGTATAGCAGTGCGAAGGCGCGGATAAAGGCAGGGCGAGCATCCGGATTTGTAGGTGATTTACGGAAGCTTGGCGCAGAGCAGGCAGGTGCTCGAAGGCAGAACGTCGCCTCGAGGGCGCTGATTGCGGGTGGAGTGAAACCCGCCTGCGGGTAGCTATTTCTGGGTTGGGAGGGCAGCGGTCTGTTGGCGATACCGTCTGGTGGGTGCGGTTTTTGGAAAAAACAGAAGGGGCCGGCGATAACCCCTTAACGCCGGCCCCAGTTTTTTCTGTTTTCCGGCCTCGCGGCCGGTTCACGCTACCCAAAACCCTGCTTGGGCAGGATGAGGACTATTTAGCACTACCCGTGCCAGCGGGGGCGGCGATTTTCAGGTTTTTTAGTCGATCGCGAAATTCGTGATCTGCGCCAACTCGTCGGCCACGATGCGGTCGCTCCGGCAGCGGGGGACCTTGTGCTGGCCGCCCCAGTGATTGTGGAAGCGGAGCCAGTGCTCGAAGACGCCGGGCATCACCAGGCGGACCACCGGGGCATCGAGGATGCCGGATTTGCGCTTGGTGGCGTAGGTCTCGTTGCTGCGCAGGAGCTCGATATCGAGTTCGGCGGCCATCTGCGGGCCCGTGGGGGTAGCGATGGTGCCGGGCTTCAGCTCGACCCACCACTCGTGGCGGCCGTGGTGGTGGCCGGTGCGCTCGCTGCTGGTGAAGCGCGGGGCGATGTGGAAATTGACGATGGACCAGTCGCGGCGCTGGCAGAGGGTGGTCAGCGCCTCGGAGACCTCGCGCTCGGCGACCTGTTCGCCGAAGGCATTGAGCCGGAGCCGGGTGCCGCCGACGTAGACGAGGCGGTGAGGGGCGAGCGAGGTGAAACGCACGACGTCGCCGAGCACGTAGCGGGCGAGGCCGCCGGGCGTGGTCAGGACGAGGGCATAGTCTACCTCAGCCTTCACGGCGGCGAGGGGCAGGGCGCGCGCGCCGAGCTGCTCGAGCTTGGTCTCGTCGTATTCGGCCATCGGCAGAAATTCGAAGAAAACGCCTCGATCGGCCATCAGCCGCAGGCCATTGCGCGCATCGATGTCCTGCGTCGCGATAAACCCCTCGGTGGCGGCGTAAAGCTCGTGAAACACGACGTTTACCCCGAGCACAGTGCGCAATTGATCGATGTAGGGTGCGACCGGCATGCCGGTGTGGATGCAGCACTCGAGATTGGGCCACAGGCCCTGCAGGGTCGGCAGGCGGGCCTTGCCCTCGCCGTTGCGCGTGCGGATGGCCTGCGCGAGCAGCAGCAGCCAGGAGGGCAGGCCGCCCGTCATGGTGACATCGCAGCGGGCGGTGCGGGCGACGATGGCGGAGATGCGCGCCTCCCAGGTGGCGGCCTGCGCCGCGGCAGCGCCCGGCTCATAGAGATGGCGCTCGGCCCAGCGAGGGAGATTGAGAGCGGCGATGCCCGTCAGGTCGCCGGTGTAGGCGGTGGGGGCCTTCGGATCGCCGAGAGCCTTGAGCGTGGACTGGCTGCCGAAGAGCAGCTGCCGGCCGCGGAAGGCCCCGGCGTTCTTCGCGCGCACAGTGTAGTAGAGCGCGGCGTCGTAGCCGGCGAACCGCACATGCTCCAGCATCTCCTCGGTGACAGGTATGGGGCGGCCCGTGCCCGTGGAGGTGCCAGCGGTGTGGGCGAATAGCTCGCAGCGGCCGGGCCAGAGCACATCGGACTCGCCCCGCTGCATCCGCTCGATCGCGGGAGCGAGCTGCTCATGGCGGCTGAGGGGCACGCGGGAGCGAAATTGATCGTAGGGCATCCCGGTCTCGATGCCTGCGGCCTTCCAATGCGAGGTGGTGGCGAGGCGGGCGGTGAGTTTTTTTAGCGCCTGCTCCTGAGCGGGTATGGCGCTCCGTTTCTGCCTGAGTTTCCACTCGGTGGCGGCGGTCTTCAAGCTCACGCCAAACGTGTAGAAACTTTTGGGCCAGACCGGCATGGACGCGGGAGCACAGGCGACTCGCCCGCGCCCCCAGTCGCAAGCGAAATACGGTAAGGACGGATGCAGGAGCTAGGGTGGCTGGGCGGTTGAGACTTCTTTAGCAATTGAAGTTTTGGGCTCCGGACGGTTTCCCCTCATAGGACCAACCGATGCCGCTGCCCCCGATTCTCTTCGAAGACGATACCCTTGTGGCGTTCGACAAGCCGAGCGGCATGCTCGTCGCGCCGGACCGCTGGGACAAGACCCGCGAGAACCTCATGGGCCTCGTCCACAACCACCCGCGCTACGGCGATCACGTGGCGAACGTCCACCGGCTCGATGCCGATACGAGCGGCCTGCTGCTCTGCGCCAAGAACAAGGTCGCGCTGGATTATCTCACTGGGCAGTTCCAATCGAAGACGGTGGCGAAGAAATATCACACCGTGGTCGCGGTGCTGCCAGCCGAACACGCGATGAAGGTCATCGCGCCCATCCGGGATGCCACGGGCGCGCTGCCGGACACGTTTACTGTTGAGCTCGCGCTCGGCGAGGATGAGCGGCAGCCGGGGCGGATGCGCGTCTTCAAGGGGCGCGGCGGGAAGGATTGCCTGACGGAATTCAAGACGCTGGAGCGATTTCGCGGGTCGACCCGGCCGCCCGCACGCGGGCCGCGCGGCGCAGCCGCGACCACGGTCGTGGCGGCGGGTTTTGCCTTTGTGGAATGCCGGCCGCTCACCGGGCGCACGCACCAGCTGCGCGTGCACCTCGCGGCGGCGGGCGCGCCGATCCTCTACGATCCCTTCTACGGAAATCCTGATGTGGTGCTCAAGCTCTCCGACTTGAAGCGCGGTTTCAAAGGCCGTGAGGAGGAGCGGCCGCTGATCGGGCGGCTGGCGCTGCACGCGAGCGAACTGGTCCTCAAGCACCCGACGACGAAAGAGCCCTTCACGCTGCAGTCACCGCTGCCGAAGGAGTTCGAGGTGGCGCTAAAGCACCTGCGGCGGTTTGCGGGCGTGGCGGGATCGGACCTGAAACGTCGCGGGCCCGACGCCGGCAAGGAGGGCGCTGAAGGTGCCGAAGGCACGGAGCCGCCGACGCCCCTCGGTGACCTCACGGTGTGATGCTCGAGTAGCTGAAACGCGGAAACGGTCTGTCCAAAAATCGGCCGCACGTGCGGTTACAATAGCAAAGGCGCGCTTGCGCCAGCCTCGTTCGTAGTGTGACCCTTCCTCTCTAATTCTTATGAATCCTCAACACCCCACGCGTCGCGAAGTTCTCCGCACAGCCGCCCTTGGCGTCCTTTCCCTCCCGCTGCTGGCCTCGGTGGCCCAGGCGGCGGACGAGAAGAAAGGCAAAGCCAAGAAAGCGCCGGCGGCCGCCCCCGCGCCGACGATGTACCCGCCGTCCGCGCCCGATGGCCGTGAGAACGGCCTGCGGATCGGTGTCGCGTCGTATTCGCTGCGCACCACCGATCTCGATAGCGCGATCTCCGTCGTGCAGGCGCTGCGGGTGAAGAATATCGCGCTCTTCCGGGCTCACTGCAATTGGGAGGAAGCGACGATCGACGATTGCCTCGCGGTCGGCAAGAAGCTGCAAGCGGCCGGCCTCGCGCTCACCGGCTCGGGCGTGATCAAGCTCCCCAACGACCCCGCGAAGTCGCGCAAGGCCTTCGAGAATGCCAAGGCCGCGGGCATGCAGACGATGGTGGTGCAGCCGGAGATCGCCGCGCTCCCGCTGGTGGAAAAACTCGCGAAGGAATTCGACCAGAAACTCGCGATCCACAATCACGGCCCCGAGGACAAGCTCTACCCGACGCCGAAGGTGATCTGGGATCACGTGAAGGGCCTCGATTCGCGCGTGGGCATGTGCATCGACGTGGGCCACACCGCGCGGTTTGGCGACGACGTGATCGCCGCGATCAAGCAATTTGCCCCCCGCGTGTACGATGTGCACATGAAGGACAGCGTGGCCGTGCCCGGCGCGATGAAGGATGTGCCGGTGGAAGTGGGTGCGGGCCGCCTCGATATCCGCGGCTTCGTGCGCGCGCTCCTCGAGATCAAGTACAACGGCGTGGTGGCCTTCGAATACGAGAAGGCTGCAGGCAACCCCGCGATCGGCCTCGCCGAGTCGGTGGGTTATCTGCGCGGCGTGCTTGCCGCTTACGCGAAGGCGTGAGTTGAGCGAAGGTGGTTTGGAGCCGGGGCTGACCCGGCTTTGAGTCGGACTCGGGCAGAAGACGGAGGAACGCTCATCTTCGCTAATTTTTCAGAGATGGCGACGGCAAGGTGGCCGTGCGGGCTTCGCCTAATCGGCGCAGCGCGGGGGCTTTCGATGGGGTATTTCGCGGGCGTCGCGGACAGAAACGAGGCAAGGGGGCGGGGTTAAAATCCGCCCTGCTTCCCGCGCTGACAGAGAAAACAGGATTTACGGCTGGCGGGCAGGGGCGGGGGCGCGCCATTGATTAGACGATCACGCATGGCAGCTTCGTCTTCCTCCACCATCGGTTTCGGCATCGTCGGCGTCGGCATGATTGCCGACTATCACGCGCAGGCCATCGCGCACTCGCTTGGGGGCAAGCTCGTGGGCGTGGCGACGCGCAATCTCGACAATGCGCGCGCCTTCGCCGCGAAGCATGGTGTCGAGCTGGCGACGACCAGCGTCGAGGAGTTGGTGAAGCGGCCCGATATCCACGTCGTGTGCATCACGACGCCGAGCGGCGCGCACCTCGAGCCAGCGCTGGCGGCGATCCGTGCGGGCAAGCATCTCGTGGTCGAAAAACCGATCGAGATCACGACGGAGCGCGCGGATGAATTGCTGCGCGCGGCGGATGCCGCGGGCGTGAAGGTTTCACCGATTTTTCAGGCGCGGTTTGGCGAGGGTGCGCGGACTTTCAAGGCCGCGATCGAGGCAGGCCGCTTCGGCCGGATCGTGCTCGCGAGCGCCTATGTGAAGTGGCACCGCGGCCCCGGCTACTACACCGGTTGGAAGGGCACGCTCTCGCTCGATGGCGGCGGTGCGCTCATTAACCAGGCCATCCACGCGATCGACCTGCTGCAGTGGTTCGCGGGGATGCCGAGCGAGGTGTTTTGCTGGAAGACGCGCCGCGTGTACGAGCATATCGAGGCGGAGGATACGGCGAGCGCGACGCTGCGGTTTGCGAGCGGCGCGCTCGGCTCCATCGAGGCGTGCACCGCGGGCTGGCCGGGCTGGGAGCGGCGGATCGAGATCATCGGCGAGAATGGCTCGGCGCGGCTCGAGGACGACCGGTTGGACAAATGGGAATTTCGCGATGTGCAGCCCGGCGACGAGGCGATCCGCGCGGCGAAGGTCGATCCCAACATGCAATCCGGCGCGGGCGCGCCCAACGCGATCACGCATCACGGACACCTGCGGCAGATTCAGGACCTCATCGACGCGCTGCGCGAGAATCGCCCCGTCGCGATCGATGGCCACGAGGCCCGCAAAGCGGTTGCCTTGATCCGCGGACTGTACGCCTCCGCCGAGCGTGGCGTGCCGGTGAAACTGACATAAGCCCGAGTTTGAGCTGTCACTGGCAGCGCAACCCCACCTAGAATTTCCATTCGCATGGCACTCACGACCCCTGAAAAACCCCAAGCGTGGCACAAGCTGCTCACGCGCGAACACTGGTTCGTCTTCACCGTCGCCTCGCTCGCGTGGCTCTTCGACTGCATGGACCAGCAGTTCTTCAATCTTGCGCGCGACGGTGCGATGGAAGCGCTGACGGGCAAGGCCAACGCCGCGGTCAATGCCTCGTACAGCATGTCGGTCTTCCTCGTGGGTTGGGCCGTGGGCGGCCTGACCTTCGGCGCGCTCGGCGACCGCTACGGGCGGGCAAAGATTTTGAGCGTGTGCGTGCTGCTCTATTCGCTCTTCACGGGCTTGAGCGCGTTCTCGCAAGGGTTTTGGGATTTTTGCCTCTATCGCTTCCTGACCGGCCTCGGTGTCGGTGGCGTCTTCGGTCTCGCGGTTGCGCTCGTGGCGGACACGGTGCCGGACAAGGCGCGCGCTCCGGCGCTCGGCCTCCTGCAATCGCTTTCCACATGGGGCAATATCGCCGCAGGCCTCATCGGTGTCGGTATCGGCCTGCTCGCCGCGCGACACCTGCTGCCGTGGGATATCGCTTCCTGGCAGGCGATGTTCCTCGTCGGTGCGATCCCGGCCTTCCTCTGCGTCTTCATCATTGGCCAACTCAAGGAGCCGCAGAAGTGGGTGAACGCGAAAGCCGAGGGCGCGAAGCGCGGCATCAAGTTCGGCTCCTATGGTAATCTGCTCAAGCACCCGAAGTGGAAGAAGCACGCGTGGTTCGGCCTGCTGATGTGCAGCGCCGGCATCGTGGGCCTGTGGGGCATCGGCAACTTCCACCCGCGCATCGTGCGGTCGATCATCGACGCGCAGCTCGCCTCGCAAAATCTCTCGGCCGAAGCGCTCGCAAGCGAGAAGACCTATTGGACCTCGGCCGCGCTGATGCTGCAGAATATCGGCGGCTTCATCGGCATGATGGTGATGGCCAAGATCGCGCAGACGAAGGGCCGCCGCATCGCTTTCACGATCGCGATCCTCTGCTCCTTCGCCTCGACGCTGCTGCTCTTCAAGGGCCTGCGCGCGATCAACGATATCTACTGGATGGTGCCGCTGATGGGCTTCGGGACGCTCTCGGTTTTCGCGGTCTATGCGATCTACCTGCCGGAGCTTTTCCCAACCAGCCTGCGCAGCACGGGTACGAGTTTCTGCTACAACTTCGGCCGGCTCGTCGCGGCTTCGGCGCCCTTCACGATCGGCAAGCTCACGCAGAAATTTGGCGGCGACATCGAAGCCTTCCGCACCGCCGGCTCCTGGGCCACGCTGGTGCTGCTCCTTGGCTTGATCGCGATGCCATTCCTGCCGGAGACGAAGGACAAGCCGCTGCCGGAGGAGTGATATTAAAATAGGGCCGGGGCGTTTAATCCGCCTCGGATTAGGAAAGCATCTCGCATGATCGCGCCGCGTAAATTTTTACGCGGCGCATTTTTTTGCACAGACGGAAGCGCGACGGCGGAAATTCGCGCAACTGTTCGCCTCCACTGTCGTGAAAGGAGATTGAAGCCCGTCCTGCTAATCGCGATGCAAGCAGGTGAGGCCTATGAACTCCCGATATCCCCTTGCCCTCGCCGTGGTGTGCTTTGCCGCGGCGATCGACCCCGCTTTTTCCGCAGCTGCGCGCGCGGCTGAGAGTACCGCTGGGGCCTCCGCAACTGCTACTGGCAGCATCGTTGGCCGTGTCTTCAACGCTTCCACGCAAGAGTACCTCTCGAGCGCGGAGGTGAGTGTGCTCGGGACGGGTCTCGTCGCCGTGACGGAGAGTGACGGCACGTACCGGCTTTCCGGCGTGCCGGCGGGACTCGCGGTGCTGACGGTGAAGTACACCGGCACCAAGGCCGAGCCGACCTCCCTTCAGGTCACGGCGGGCGCGACCGTGACGCGCGACATCGAGCTAAGAAGCTCCACCGATGCGGCCGCGGCGGGCGAGATTCTCAAGCTCGGCGCCTTCGTCGTCTCCACCGAGCGCGAGGGCAATGCGAAGGCGATCATGGAGCAGCGCAATTCCATGAATCTCACCAATAGCGTCTCCTCCGACCACTTCGGCGATGTGGCGGAAGGAAATGTCGGCGAGTTTCTCAAGAACATGCCGGGCGTGGACCTCGAGTACGTGGGGCCCGATTCGCGCGGCCCGCGTCTGCGTGGCATGGATCCGGAGTACGTCGGCGTAAGCGTCGACGGCATGAAGATGGCGAGCGGCGACGCCTCGCAGGGTGTGAGCGGTGGAGCGCGGTCTTTCAGCTTCGATCAGGTGTCGGTCAACAGCATCGACCGCATCGAGGTGAACTACACCGTGAGCGCCGACCAGGATGCGAATGCCCCCGCGGGCACGATCAACCTGAAGACGAAGCGCGCCTTCGAGCGCAAGGGGCGGCGCATCAGCTGGCAGGTGAACTTCATGGCCAACGGCGATAATTTCGATTTCCGCCGCAGCTACGGGCCGGGCGATACGAAGACGCACAAATTTCGCCCCGGCGGAATATTCGAATACTCCGATGTCTTCCTGAACAACCGGCTGGGCGTGGTGCTCAATCTCAGCGAGTCCAACCAATACGCGCTGCAGTGGCGCGTGAACCACACCTACAACACCGCGACCACCGCCGCCGATCCGCGGCCGCGCGTGCTCACGGGTGTCGCGCTGCTCCAGCAGCCTAAGCTTAGCGAGCGCTTCACGCCCACGCTGACGTTGGATTACAAGGCCACGCCCTCGCTGGTGCTTTCGTTGAGCGCGATGTACAACTGGTACGACACATTCTTCGATGGACGCACGGCGAACTTCACCGCGACCGGGCGCAACGTCGTGACGGGCGATGGACTGACGAGCTTCGCCGTCAACAATGGCTCGCTCGCGCTCAGCCAAAACTCGTCGCACAAGATCGTGCGCACGCGCACGGTCACGCCGAAATTCGAATTCCGCCGCGGCCCGCTCCTCGTGGATGGCGCGCTGAACTACTCCATCTCGACCAACCAGTATCAAGGGCTCCAGCGCGAAGGCCCGGTCAATACGCCGACGAATGCGCTCACCGGCCTCGCGCTCCAGATGGACCGCTCGTCGCTGAACGAAGCCGACTGGAAGGTGCGCCAGACGGGAGGGCGCGATTTCGCGGACCTCAGCGGCTTCACCAATCCCCGCATCGCGGAGGAGGCGCGCTTCGCGGACGACGAGATCTATCAGGCGCTGACGAATATACGCTACACGCTCCCGTGGCGGGTGCCGACGTGGCTCAAGGTCGGCGGCAAGGTGACGGAGGAGTATCACCGCTTCCGCAATCCCAACGCCGCCTACGCGTATCGCTATGACGGCCCGGGCGGCGGGGCCACCGGCAGCTTCGGGCAGGTGGCGTTTCCTGACCATCGCTGGGAGCTCGGGCACGGCGTCAACGTGACCTCGATCTCGGGCCAGCCGCCGACTTTTCCGAATCGCAAGCTGCTCGGCCAGCAGTTCTGGGAGCACCCGGAGTATTTCACGGATATCTCGACGCCGGCCAATTTCTTCACGGCTTTCATCGCCAATTCCGTCAGCGTGAAGGAGCGGTTCACCGCCGGTTACGCGATGGCCGACAGCAAGCTCGGCAAGGTGCAGCTCCGCGGCGGTCTGCGCTGGGAGGATACGGCGCTCTCCACGCGCGAGTTTCAGGCGCGCACGGCGGCGGAGGTGCGCGCCGCCGGCTTTCAGGTGACTCCCGCCAACGGCCGGGCCACTACCACGCCGGGCCTCACGTATCAATTCATGAGCCTGCCGCGCGTGAATCGGAAAAGTGGATACGACGACCTGTTCCCCTCGGCCAGCGCGAAGTATAACATCACGGAGAGCCTGCAGGCGCATCTGGGCTACAGCGCCACGATCAAGCGGCCGGCCTTCACCGATGTCGGCGGCATCGTGGTCTTCAATGAGACGGCGCAGACGGTCGATATTCCCAACCCGAGCCTGCGGCCCGAGCGCTCGAAGAATATCACGGGGCGGCTCGCGTACTACTTTGAGCCGGTGGGCAGCGTGGCGGTGACGGCGTTTCAGACCGACATGCGGGACAGCATTGGAACGCGGGAGTTTTCCGCGGCGGACTTCGGCTACGAGGACGATCCGCTCTACTCGACGTTTCGCTTCCTCTCGGTCGGCAATATCCCTGGCACCACCCGGCTGCGCGGAGTGACGTTCGAGTACAGTCAGGCGCTCTCGTTTTTGCCGGGGCCGTTGAAGGGGCTGAACTTTTCCTCGAGCTATACCCGCACGTACGCCTCGATCATCCGCGAGGGCATGGTGCCGCACATGATCGGCGGCTCGCTCAGCTACCGCTACAAACGCCTCTCGCTCGGCCTGAGCGGCAAATGGACGGACGCTACGCCGTATCCTGGCACCGGCACGGTCATTGTGTACCGCAAGGGTCGCACGATGTTCGACCTGAACAGCGCGGTTCAGATCACCTCGCGCATGAGCGTCTTCTTCCAAGTGCGCAATATCTTCAACGTGCCGGAGTATCGCTACCAAACCGATCCTTCGATCATCACGCAGTACGTGACCTTTGGCACGATCCTGACCTGCGGCATCAAGGGTACGTTTTGAGCCGTGGCCAAGGGGGTAGGGCGCGTTGTCGCTAACGCGCCGCTCAGGAGGTCCGAATAGGAATCAGTGAACAGGAAGATCGGGAAGGGCGGGAAGATGGAGGCTTTTCTTCCCGAGCTTCCCGATCTTCCTGTTCACTTTATCTTTAGGCCAGACTCCAAGCAAGCGGGTGCCATAGGGTCATGCCATCCCTGCGCTCACGCGCAGGGCCACAAAGACACGGACACAGAAACAAAAGCGGAAGCCTCACGCTCCCGTGATCTTTTGTTTTACTGACTGCCGCTCGAGGTAGGCGAGCTGGTCGCTACGCCGAGATCGGCCGCGGAGGCCACAGCGGTCGCCGAAGTCGAAGCGGGGGTTTTTGCAGGACGCGTAGGCGTCGCAGCGATAGCGCCGACATCGCCGTGGAGGCGCTCGCCGTACGGGAAGCCGGCGACTTGCGCCGTGAGCGTGCGTTCGTCGAGCGGCGAGGTCGGACTCTTCGGCGAGCGGGTGCTCCAGTCGGTCGAGAACCGCTCGTGCTGCGACTTCGGGGTGGAGTCGATGGCGAGGAGCCCGAGCGTCATCCCGAGATCGAAATTGCGGCCGGTGCGTTGGGCCCAGGCGCGGCGCCAGGAAAAGGCCGGCGGGCGCTTCGAGGCGCGAACGAAATGGCGGCCCAAAATTTTGTAGGAGAGGCGATCCGTCTCGATCGCACCCGGCCGGAGGTCGAGCAGATCGTAGTCGACGCCGCCGACGCGGGCGACGATCCACGCATGTTCTTTCCAGTAGGAGGCTTCGAGGCGCCACGGAATGCCGAGCGAGGCGAGCAGGTGGGCCGCGAAGACCGCGCGGCCGTCGCAATCGTCACGGAGATAAATCCAACCCGCGTCGCGGCGACGCGCGAGCATCTCCTCAAACGTGGCGTGAAACTCCTCGGAGCCATAGACGCGCGCATCGTCATCGTAATCAACGAGGAGATGCGTGACGTCGTTGACCATCACGATCTGCTCAAGCGGATTGGTCGTGATGGCGCGGATCGCGTTGGCCACGGGGACGATGGCCGGATGATCGGCGCGCACCGTGGACGGCATCGTGTTGCGGAAGTAGTCGCGGGTGTGGCGGATACCGCCGAGCACGCCGGCCTCAGCCGGGTGGGGGATCACTGCACCGAGGGCTGCGAAGCCGAGAATCACCGCACCCACCAGCGACCGGCGCCAGCGGGGTCCCGCCTGCGCTTGGTGTCGCCGCTGCGTGATTTCCACCTAGGGGTTTTCGGTACGTCTCCGTGGTGCCGCGAGGATTTTTTTGCGATTGGCGGGAACCCTTTGGGAATGCGTTGTGCACGGCTACATTCCGCAAAAAATATCCGATCACTTATCGGGAAATTCCCGATCAATTTTACAAGCGGTTTGGCGCGCGCGATGCGCACGCCTGAAAATCAACGACTAACGCCTGCGAAGAGAGGAGAGCGCGACGCCCTGCTGGCACTGGGAGAAAGTGCTCGAGACAGAACGCCGCGCTCCTGTTGACCTATCTTACGCCGCCAAACCTAAACAGGTTGGCAAAGATGCAGAGGCTATGCGCCGACGAAGCGATGCAGATTTCCGCAACCGCCGGACGGGCATCAGATTCCTCAGTGGACGGGCCGCTTCCGGGGATGAGGTCTGAAGGCGGCGGCGCGGGCGCGGTGGCGCTCGGCTTGGTGTCGGCGATTTTTACGGCTCATAACGAAGGCGCGGACCATACCACACCGTGGTTTACGTGCCATCAGGGTGAAGACGGTTTTAGGCTGGGAAGATCGCCCATGCACGATGGGGGCATCGCCTGCGGGAGCAGGGGCGAAGGCGATGAGAAGGGAGAAGCCGAACAGAGATCGGAGAGCCCGAGCAAGAGTACGATCGCGAGCACGATTCGGGGTCGGTCTCGTGCGCGTGATCGTACTCTTGCTTGGGCTCGTTCGGTTCGGCCTGCACCTCTCTTCTCAGATCTCGTCTCGCCTCTAACGAGGACCCCGCGTCCTTGACTCTCCGTCATTTCGGAAGAGGATCGGCGGCTGCGCAGTTTGCCCCAGTTCCCCCTCAATCGTCTCCTTAGCATCCCCATGAAAACCACCACGAGATCAGTTGTCCTGTCCGTGCTCGCGTGCGCCTGCGGCGCCGCGGTGGCGCACGCCGGTCTCACGACCGATATGAAGGAGGGCCGCCCCGCCCTCAAGTCCATCAGCCAGCTCGCGTTCGGGCCGGAAGGCGTGCTCTTCCTCGCCGACACCAAAGGCGCTGCCATCGTCGCAATCGCGACGGGTGACACCAAGTCAGTGAGCACAGCTTCGTCGATCAAGGCCGAGGCGATCAACCAGAAGATCGCGGCCCTGCTCGGCACGGCCGCCGACCAGATCAAGATCGAAGACCTCGCGGTGAATCCGCTCTCCCGTCAGGCGTACCTCGCGGTTTCTCGCGGCCTCGGGCCGGACGCTTCGCCGGTGCTCGTGCGGGTGAAAGCAGACGGCCAGCCGGAAATCGTTTCGCTGGAGTCCGTGAAGTTCTCCCGTGCCGAGCTCCCCGACCCGCCGAAGGATGCGATCTCGGGCGAGGGCAAGCGGAAGAGCAACCCCCGCATGGAAGCCATCACCGATATCGCGTATGCGGATGGCCAGGTAATCGTGGCGGGTCTCTCCAACGAAGAATTCGCCTCCACGCTCCGGGCGATCGAGTTTCCCTTCAAGGATGTGAAGCGCGGCACGACGGTGGAAATTTACCACGGCGCGCATGGCGCATACGAGACGCGCGCGCCGGTCCGGACTTTTGTGCCGTACAAGGTGGGCGACAAATCGCAGGTGCTCGCGGCCTACACGTGCACGCCGCTCGTGCAGTTTGCGCTCAGCGACCTGAAGCCGGGGGCGAAGATCCAGGGCAAGACGATCGCCGAGTTTGGCAATCGCAACCGCCCGCTCGACATCATCGTTTATCAGAAGGACGGGAAGGATTACCTCCTCGTCGCGAACAGTGCGCGCGGCGTGATGAAAGTCGCGGCCGAGCAAATCACCGGAGCCAAATCGATCACCGCCAAGGTCAGCGACACTGAGGGCCTCGCCTTCGAAAAGATCGCGTGGGAAGGCATCAACCAGCTCGACCGGCTGGATAATCGCTACGCTGTGGTCGTCCGCACGGGCACCGCTGGGGCGCTGAATCTGGAGACGCTGGCGCTTCCGTGATGTTTGGCGTCAGGGCGGCGTTGACCGCCCTTTTATTCGTATGCGTGGGCTTCACGGCCCACGCCCAATACACCATCCGGTGGGTGTCCGACCCGGCGCAGACCGCAGTCGAGGTCGAGGGTATTCCGCGCGATGTGCGCGAGGCGCTCGAGGGTTCCGATCCCCATGCGGTGGTGTGGATGCAGCTGCTGGCGGTATATGCGGAGCAGCCAGTCATGCCGGGCGCGCCGATGCCACCCATGCCGCCGATGGCGGGCTCGTGGAAGATGGCCAAGGGCAAGCTGCGCTTCGAGCCCCGGTTCCCCTTTACGCGCGGGGTGGCCTATCGCGCGGAATTCTGGCCCTCGCGCCTGCCGGGGCCGCTGGGCAGCCCTTCGCAGTTGCTGGGTGTGCTGACCGGAGAGGCTCCGCAGGGCCCGGTGATTTCGTTTTTCGAACTGCCGCGGGACAAGACGACGCCCACGACCACGGTCATGCAGATCTATCCGACGTCGGACCTGCTGCCGGAGAACCAGCTGAAGTTTTACGTGCACTTCTCGGGCTCGATGAGCCGCGGGGGCATCTACGAGTACGTGCAATTGCGCGACGGCGAAGGGAAGATCGTCGACACGCCGTTCCTCGAGCTCGACGAGGAGCTGTGGGATCCGACGATGACGCGCCTCACGCTGCTGATCGATCCGGGCCGGATCAAACGCGGCGTGAAGCCGCTCGAGGACATGGGTCCGGTCTTCGAGGCGGGAAAAAACTATACCCTCTCCATCAAGGCGACATGGCGCGACGCGGATGGCCGTCCGCTCAAGACGGGTTTCGAAAAAGCATTTCGCATCGGCCCGGCCGACCGCACGCCGCCTGATCCGAAGCGCTGGAAGATCACGTATGTGCCGCCGGCGGGCTCGCCGGGGCCGTTCATCGTGCAGTTCGACGAGCCGATGGACCGCGCGCTCGCGCTGCGGTTGATTGCGGTGGAGCGCGTGCCGGAGCAGCGCGGGGCGCGCCCGCAGGTGCTCGACGGCGAGGTGACCGTCGATGAGCAGGAGCGCCGCTGGATGTTGATGCCGGTCGGGCCCTGGCGGCGTGGTTCCTACCGGCTGGTGGTCGCCACCACCATCGAGGACCTGGCAGGCAACAACATCGGAAAGACCTTCGATGTCGATCTGGCGGCGGGTGCGCAGCGGCAGTCGCAAGCGAGCAGCGCGAGTGTGCCGTTTGAGGTGAAGTAAGCACGCGGGGCGCTTGCAAAGGGGTGGCCGGTGACGGAGAGTCGGCGCCGCTGACTGCTGCCTGCTTCATGAAAACAACCGCTCTCTTTCGCTGCTTTTTCGGCATGGGCGTGCTGGCGTTTTTTGCCGCGGTCGCCGAGGCGCGCGTCGTGGGTCGGGTTCACGCGATGTCCCAGGCGACGGTGAAGATCGAAGTCACTGGCGGACCGATCATCTACATCGATCCGTATCGCCTGACGACCACTCCGGCGGACGCCGATTTCATCCTCATCACGCACAATCACGCCGATCATCAGTCGATCGCGGACATCAATCGCGTGCGCAAGGCCAGCACGGTGTTTGTCTCCTCTCCTCCGGGCATCCCGGCGCTGCAGCAGGGCGTGGCGGGGGCGACGATCCATGCGATGACGCCTGGCTCGCGGATCACGCTGGGCGGCGTGGATATCGAGGCGGTGCCGATGTACAACATCGTCAAAACCAATCATCTGCGCGCGATGAACTTTGTCGGCTACGTGCTGAACATCGGCGGCGTCCGCGTCTACCACGCGGGTGACACGGAGCGGATCCCGGAGATGCAGACCTTTTCCGCCGATGTGGCGATGCTGCCGCTGGGGCAGACGTTCACGATGGTGAGTGTGGAGGACGCGGTGCAGTCCGCCCTCGATCTCAAGGCGCGCGTGGCGATCCCGATTCACTGGGGCATGGCGGAAGGCACGCAGGCGGACGCGGAGCGTTTTTCTGCGCTGCTGAACGGCCGCATCCAAGTGGTGCTCAACACCGGTACGGCCGGGTTCCCGCTGGAGGTTTCCGAGAGCGTGACGATCGGCGAGCAACCCGTCAGCCAGACCGCGCCCTTGGGTGCGTCGGCCACCCTGCGGGTGCAGGCCTCGGGTTCGGGCACCGTGCGCTATCAATGGCGTCGCAATGGCCAGGCGATCGTGGGGGCCACCGGCGCCAACCTCGCGCTGGAACGGCTCACCGCGGCAAATGCCGGCGACTACACCGTGATCGTGAGCGATGCCAATGGCCCCGTGACCAGCCGGATGGCGCGGCTGACCGTGGCGGAGCCGAACTTCGGCTCGTTGATCAATCTCTCGGTGCGCGCGACGACGCGCGGCATAGTTGCCCCCCTGATCGTAGGTTGCGTGATGCAAGGCTCGAAGCCGATGCTGGTGCGCGGGCTGGGGCCGGCACTGACGATCTTTGGTGTGACAGGGGTCGTGGCCGACCCGCAGCTGACTATTTTCGCGAGCACCTCCGGGCTGGCGACGCCGGTAGCCGCGAACAACGACTGGGGCGCGACGACTCCCGCGAACGTGACCAGCCTGCGCGCCACCTTTGTGGCCTCGGGGGCCTTCGATCTCACGGATCCCACCAGCCGCGATGCGGCGCTCATCACGACGATGTCGGGCGCGCAAACACTGCACATCACCGATAACGGCGGCGGCAGTGGAGTCGTGCTCGTGGAGGTGTACGATCCGGCGCCCTCCCAGCCGGGGCGGCTGGTAAATCTTTCGGCCCGCAACTTTGCCGGCACTGGCGAAGGGGTGTTGATCGCGGGCTTCGCGGTGGGGGGCAATATGCCCAAGCGCCTGCTGCTCCGTGGCATTGGGCCGCGGTTGAGCGGCTTCGGCATCACCACCGGCGTACTGGCCGATCCGCGTATCGATCTTTTCATTACGGAAGGCGGTGGCCGCAGTTCGCTCTTCGCCTCCAACGACAATTGGGGTGAGGGTGGTCCGGCGAGCATCCGGGCGGCTTTCGCGAGCGTGGGCGCCTTTGACCTGCCCGATGCGACGAGCCGCGATGCGGCCCTCGTCGTCACCGTGCCCGCGGGTGCCTTTACGGTGCAGGTCTCGGGCGTGGGCGGCGTGACCGGCGAAGCGCTGGTCGAGATTTACGAACTGCCGTAGGCGAGGCGTCGGAGCGCCGGGATTCGCGGTTTCTGCCTCTACGACGTTTTATTTTAAACTGTAGTCGGACTTGTCGGACTTCGAACCGCTGAAGATTTGAACAGAAGGTAACGAAGAGAACGAAGAGCGCTGCGGCCTTCGCTCGCAAAATCCGTGCTTCGTTACCTTCGTTTTCTTCTGTTCAAATCAGTCTCGTTTAAAATTAGAGACGGCGAGGACGGCCACCGTTTTATGAAACTGCTCTACGTCAACGGAATCACCGGCGGGATCACATCCTTTGGGTCTCGGCTGGTCGGCTGCAGGCGCGGGGCACCGGCGGTGACGTCCTTGTCCCAATCCGAATAGCGCGGGCGCGCGTAGTGGTCGTGGAGTTGCGCGGCGTAGGCGGAGGTCCATTGCTCGGAGCCTTCGTAGGCCGGGCTGGCCTTCACGGCGTCGCGATTGATGTCGAGATGCACGCTGTGGCTTTCCCAGCTGACGTCGCGAATCCAGCCCGGTGCGACCAGGACTTTTTTGCCCGGCCACCAGTTGCGCGTGTCGATCACGAGGTAGCGGATGCGCCAGCCATCGTCGTCGATGAGATAGTCGTCGACGTGGCCGATGGAGCCATCGGTGGCCTCGATGGTGTAACCGGTGGTGTGGTTGGCACTGCGGAGGTGCGGGTCGCCGGTGCGCCGCAGCGGCGCGTTGCCCTCGGTGGGCGGTTCGGGGGCGGGCGGTGGCATAAGGGGAACGCCGAGATCGCCAATGCCCAAGGTGGGCGCCCAGTAGGCGGGCCAGCCGTAGTAGGCGTGCAATTCCTCCTCGTGCTGGCGGGACACAGGCTTGTCGGTGTCGATGCCTGGGCTGTTGCGCACCTGCTCCATTGTGAGATCGACGGGAAACGTTTTCAGCGAGCCATCCATGCCGCCGACGGCGGCGGGGGAGAGGAGGACGCGGCGGCTTTGCAGCCACGCGCCCGTCTCGACCACGAGGTAGCGGATCTGCCACTGGCGATCGTCGAAATAGAAATCCTTCACTTCGCCGATGTCGCCGTCGCGGGCACGCAGTGCGTGGCCTTTCATCTGTTTGGTACTTCTAAACATGGGAGCCTCCGGGGTTGATGGTTATGGCCCATTGTACGCCCGGGGAGTCGCTTGCGCCATGGAGGGAAGCGTCAGCGGGGCGATGGGGGATTTCCTGAGGCGGGCAGCGGCGTGCGCTCAAGCGCGCGGAGGACTTTGAGCTGGGTGAGTGCCGGCTGGTGCTCGATCACGAGAAGGAAGGACCATGCAGCGAGCACGCGGCGGTAGAAGAGGGTGCGGGCCGCTGCGGTGTCGGAGGCGATGGCGACGTGCGAGGGCGCGGATTCGGGGCGGCGGGGCCGGCGAAATTCGGCGGGAAAATCCGCGGCGGCTTCGTGCACGGGAGCGGAGGCGCTCGCGGCCCAAGCGAGGATGACGGCGCGGCGCTGCACTGCCCAATGGGTCACGGCCCGGGCGGTCGCGGCATCGTGCGTGGAGGGCTTGGCGTAGGTGGAAAACCAGTACAGCTCGTCGAGTGAGCGGCCCGACCACTCGTCGCCGAAGCCGACGGGGCGGCGCGTATCGAGAGACTGGAGACGCAGCTCGAAGGGGAGGGCGGCGGCGGGCAGCGCGGGGACTTCGCGGGCGGCGACGGCCTTCACCCACGCGGGACGAAGCGTATCCCGCCATGCCTGAATCTGGCGGCGGGAGAGGGAGACTTCCGCCGAATCGTCATCGACGGGATCGAGGGTGCGGGGCGCTTTTCCGGCGATGGCGGCGGCGAGGCCCGAGCGCTTGCCTGAGAGGAGCGAGCGGAGCGCGGGATTCTGCTCCACCATGCGGACCTGGTAGCGATCGAAACGGGCGCGCGTCTCGCGCCACGCGGGATCGGCCTGCGCGGCGGGCAGGCCGGTCTCTACCGCGCTTTGATACGCTTCGAGCGCGGCGCGGGCGCGGGGGGTGAGCAGAAGCTCGTGCGCGAGCTTGGTCTCGATGAGCGTGGCCCACTGATCGAGGTAGTGCTCGGAGGTGGAGCGCGGCTTGTCGAGCGTGTGGTCGACGAGAACGGCGGCTTCGTGCGCCGCGGCAAACGAGGCGAGGGGCCGGGGCGAAAGCGTCCGCGACGAGAGCAGGTCGCGGCCGAGGAGTTTCTCTGGTAGAAACCGCTCGTAGCCGAACCACGAATCCGGGTCGGGGCTGGGATCGCAGCCGGCGGCGATGGTGGCGGCGTCGGTCGCCGTGAAACCGGCGGCGGCGAGGGGCAATTTCGGCTCAGGGCGGAGCCAGTTGGGCGCGGTGAGAAACCAGCCGGCGGGCGGCTGGAGATCGACCGGCGAGCCGAGGTCGTGGAACCCGCCCGAGTGACACTGCGTCATCGCGAAAACCACGCGGCCGGAGCCGATGCCCTCGGTGAGTGCCTGTCGGAGCTCCGTGACGGTGAGCGCGTAGTTGCGCTGCGTAGTCCAGCCGTTGGGGCGGTCGGGATCGTGTTTGAGGCCCCACATCGTGATCGCGCTCTCGCGGGTCTTGCCCGTCGTGAGCTCGCCGTGATCGCCTACGAAAAGGTAGAGCGTGCCGCCGCCGCGCACCCGCGGCAAAATCTCGGTGCGCAACGCGGCGAGAAAGGCCTCGCGCGTGGCGGGGCGATTGGCTGGGAGAGAGCCGGGGAGCCAGGTATCGAGGAGGAGGTTGTCGTCCTTGATTTGTCGATACACGTCGGCGAGAAGGGGCGGCTCGCCTTCGCGATTACCGACGCCGAAGAAAGTCCAGACGGCGTCGGCGGGGTAGCGTTCGCGGAGAAATGCCGAAACCGCGCGGGCCTGTACATATTGCGAATAATTGTTGGAGGTTGGCGTGCCGCCGCCGGAAAGGAGCACGAAGGCGTCGTGGGGCGAAAGGGCGGGCTGAGGCTGCGGTTGAGGGGGAGGCGAAGTGAGCGACGCCGCCGGCATCGGAGTGGACTCGGGTGCGAGTGCGGTGGATTCGGGGGTGCGACAACCCGCGAGGAGCAAAAGCGCAAGGGCGAGGAGGGGAAGGGGGGCAGAAAGCATGAGGGCGGCGCGGTTTCGAGCCGCTGGAGCCGAGCGCGAAACCAAACCGTGAAGTGGCGCGTGCGCAATGTTGAGGCGCAGAAGAGGGACTGGCCTGGTGTCCCGCTTCGTGAAGGGATGGGTGTGCTCGTAGGTAGAGTGACGTCGATCCCTGCGCTCACGCGCAGGGCTACCAGAGGGAGTGTGGCCGTCGTCCCGACGGCGGGCGGAGGAAATGGTGTGGTATGGAGAAGGGAGCCGTGGCTGCGGTTCCCTTGAGCGATGGGACGCGTTCTGAGGTCGACCCGTGTTCAGATCAGGCCCAGCTCGCGTGCGCGTAGCGCCGCTTGGGTGCGATCGAGGGCGCCGAGTTTGCCGAGGACCTGGGTCATGTGATTTTTGACCGTGCCTTCGGAGATCTTGAGGCGCACGCCGATCTCCTTGTTGCTGCAACCGCTGGCGAGAAACGTGAGCACCTCGAGTTCACGGGCGGAGAGCGGGTCGGGGAGGGGCGGATGTTTGCGGGCCGGCGTGGGAGCGGAGGCCGAAGCGTGGCTCGCAGCGGCGCGGTCGACGCCCGCCATCAATCGGGCGGCGATGCTGGGCTCGAGCACCGAGGAGCCTTGCGCGGCGGCGCGGATGGCGCCGCAGAGTTTTTCCGCGGACCTGGCTTTCAGAAGATAGCCGACAGCGCCGGCGCGAAGGGCGGCGAAGACCTCGGCATCCTCGTCGAAGGTGGTGAGGACGATCACGCGCGGTGCGCCGGCGCAGGCGGCGATGACCCGGGTGGCTTCGACACCGGTCATCACGGGCATGCGCAGATCCATGAGGATGACGTCGGGACGCGCGTGGGACACGAGGGCGACGGCCTGCTCGCCGTCGGCTCCCTCGCCGACGATGTCGAAATCGGGCTGGAGCGAGAGCAGCGTCCGCAACGCCTCGCGAAAGAGCGACTGGTCGTCGACGAGGAGGAGGCGGATTTTTTTGGTGCTCATGCGCAAGGCTGCCCGCGAATCATGCGAGGGGACGCGAATGAGGAGCAGACATGTCGGGACGATTTTTCATTTGGATGGAGGTGTGATTCGCGGACGGTTTCTTCAGGAGGGCAATTCCACCTCGAGCTGGAAGCCGCCTTCGCGCGCGGCGCCGGTGGTGACGCGCCCACCGAGGAGAGCGATGCGCTCCTGCAGGCCGCGCAGGCCGTAGCCGCAGGAGGTCGCGGTGGCGGCAGCGCCACGGCCATTGTCGGCGACGGTGAGGCGGATGCGTGCGGCATCGCGGAAATCGAGCGTGACGCTAGCGGCGGTCGCGGCGGAGTGTTTGCGCACGTTGGTAAGGCCTTCCTGGGCGGCGCGGTAGAGGGCGTGTTCGGTGGCGGAGGAGAGCGGTCGTGGCGTGCCGGCGATAGTGACGGTGGGGAGCGGGGTGGAGTCGGTGGCGAGCGCGCGGAGCGAGTCTGAGAGAGGCGGGCGCGGACCCTCGCTGGCGAGCGCGCTGACGGAGCGGCGCACATCGTCGAGCGCCTCGGTGGCGAGGCGGGTGGCCTTGCCCACCGACTCGGCGGCGCGCGGGGGATCGATGGGGAGGAGCGCGGTGGCGGCGTCGAGCTGGACCTTGATGGTGGTGAGGTAGTGGCCGACGCCATCGTGGATCTCGCGGGCGAGGCGGTTGCGTTCGCGGGCGGTGGCGAGCTCGGTGGCCTGCGCGGCCTGGGCGCGGAGGAGGTCGTTGGCGGCGGCGAGGTCTTGCGAGAGTTGCTCCGCGCGACTGCGGGCGGCGATCGCCTGGCGCGAGATGATCGTGAAGACCAGGGAGAACAGATAGCCTGGCAGGTAGGTGGCGGCGGCTCGCAATGCGCCGTTGATGCCGTAGGGCTCGAGCCAGATCGCGACCGACGTGGCATAGCACGCGAGTGAGACCAACGTGATGCCGAGTGGAGGCAGGGTGAAGACTGCCTGGCCGACGAGGGGCAGGGCGATGATGCCGAAAAAACCTCGGACGGGGCTGATTGCGATGATCGTACACACGATCGCCGTCTGAAGGATGAAATAGGCGTAGAGGCGCCACGTGGGGCGATTGACGGTGAACGACCGGCAGGTGCTGAACAGAACCGTATGGAGCGCGCCGAGCGCAAAGGTGAGAACCACCTGCCACGGCTGGCCGGTCAGCTCCGGCGCGAAGGCCATCTGGCTATACGTCGCGAGCACCACGCTCGCAAAAACGAGCTTGGCAAAAAAAGAAGTGCGCGAGGCAGGCCGCCAGTTCATCGAACCCGCAGCGTAGCACACATGGGGCTCGTGGGGAAGATGACCAAAGTCATGGTCGAGGGTGGACGGGAGGGGCACCTGATACCAATTACTAATCGAAAAGAGACGAGAGACACAGAGAGCACGGAGAATGACACGGAGGGCTGCCAGGTGATCGGCTCCGTGGCCTCTCCCTTTCCTCTATGCGCTCTGGGTCAAAAGTCTGATTTCGACTAGTAAATGGTATGACTGGGTGCTTTCCAGCGACCACCACGTCCAAGCGGCGCGTCAGGGATGTGCCTTTGCTGAAGTTGCGGCAACACACGTAACGCGCCCTGCCCTCAGAACGCTTCGCGGACTGACTTCGTCAGAAATGTCGTGGCCTGGCGGAGGGCTTGCTCGAGCGGGGTGCCGGCGGGGGTGATCGAGTGCAGCGCCAGTTTGGCCGGGGGCGTGGTGACGGTGGCGCTGCCAGCGAAGACGTGAACCGGCTTGCCGAGCGCCAAAGCGCGGGCGGCGACGGCGCCGGGGCCTTTGCCTTGGAGCGAGGTGTCGTCGAAGCGGCCTTCGCCGGTGATGACGAGATCGGCGGCGGCGAGGCGGGCTTCGAGATCGAGCCAGGAAGAGACGAGGTCGAAGCCGGGCAGGAGTTTTGCGCCGGCCGCGGCCATGAGGCCGAAGGAGATGCCGCCGGCGGCGCCGGCGCCTGGAGTGTCCACGAGCGAGTGAGGCACGTGGGAGTGGTCGCAGAGGAGCAGGCCGAGGCGGGCGCTTTCGTGATCGAGGTGGGCGAGGTCGGCGGGCTTCAGGCCTTTTTGCGGGCCGTAGGTGGCGGCGGCGCCGCGCGGGCCGAGGAGAGGGTTGGTGACATCGCAGGCGATGCGAATCGGCGGTACGGGTGGCGTGATGGAGCCGCCGATGCGGTTGATCTCGCGCCAGCGGGCGGGAATGGGATCGGCGACGCGCTCACCCTTCGCGGTGACAAAATCGAGGCCGAGCGCGGACAGGGCGCACAGGCCGAGGTCGCTGGTGGCGCTGCCGCCGACCCCGAGGAGGATGGCGGAGACATTGAGATCGGTGGCGGTGCGGATGAGCTCGCCGGTGCCGAAGGTGCTGGTCTGCCATGGGTCGCGCTCCTCGGGAGCAAGCAGGGCCAGGCCGGAGGCGCTCGCCATCTCGATGACCCCGATGGTGGGCGGGCGCGCGGAGGTGATGGCGGGGAGATTCAGGAGGGCGCGGGCGGCGGCGGGGACGCGCGAGAGCTGGACGATGCCGAGCTGGGCCTGGACCTTGTCACCGAGCGGGTCGTGGACAGAGGAGCCGATCACCTGGCCACCGGCGGCCGCGGTGAGGATGCTGCAGAAGCCCTCGCCACCATCGGCGAGCGGGCAGAGATCGAGCTGCCAGTCGCGATGCTTCTCGCGGAGCGCGGCCGCGGCGAAGTTGCACGCTTCCTGGGCGGAGAGGGAGTCTTTGAATTTGTCGAAAGCGAGAAGGACGCGCATCAGGGAGAGATCAGAGGAATTGCCGCGTCGCTGCGCTCGTCGCAATGACACAATGTCGCGGGAGCGGAGAGTTTAGCGAGGCGTGCGCCGGGCGGAGGTGGGTCTTTTACCCGTTTGTGCGGTGTGGGCGTGGACCAGGGGGCAGAGTGGTTTAAACTGAAATGTAGCCACAGATAGCACTGATGGCACGGATGAATGATTCTGCGAGAAGCTGTCCGAAACGCGCGGTCGCACCCTGAGATTAGCCGCAAAAGGCGTGGAAGGCGCAAAAAAGAGCCTGATACTTCTGCGCCTTTTTGGGGCGGTAGGATTTAGGAAACCGCTCTGACCTACGTTTCCACCTGACTACTGCTCGGAGACGAAAGCGAAGCGCGGGAGGCGCTGCCCATCGATTTCGACGGTCTCGACAAACATGGCCTGCGGACGGACCCACCAGCTGAAGTCGCCGTAGAGCAGTTGGTAGACGACGAGGACTTCCTCGGTCTCGGAGTGGCGGGCGAGGGTGTGGACGCGGTACTCCTTGCCCTTGTAGTGGCGATAGCGGCCGGGGCGAGGTTCGGTGGGGAGAGGCATGGGAGGAAAGGAGGTGGAGCGCGGTCGAGAGTCGTATGGATGGTGTTTGAGAAATGCACCGGCGGCGAGGCAGCCTGTTTGCAGGCGCTCGTCCGACTACGTACCAGCGCCAGCAAGCT